>JBQCCP010000121.1:0-21009 GCA_051962095.1 Rhodanobacteraceae bacterium | reverse complement strand
CACCGGCGAATGGGTATCGGCGGTGCCTTCCAGCACCGCGCCGACCAGGCGCGGGTCGAACCGGTCGAGAAAGATCATCGCGTCGCGCGCGGCCTCGCGACGCATGCGCAGGGCGAGCGGCTGCTCGTCGGCGCGGAACAGCCGCTGGTGTTCGCGCAAGGCTTCCTCGATTTCGCTGTTGCGCGGCAGGAAGCCCTCGTCGCTGACGCCGATGCGTTGCGCGGCCTTGCGTTTGGCCATCCGGAAATCCCGGATGCCGTGTTCGCTGATCAGGCGGGCGGCTTCGAGGGCGATGCGGCGGCGCAATTGATGGCTGCGGCCCTCGGCATGGATGCGGTGGTACCCGGCGGTCTTGTGCATGGGAAACATCTGTAGCCGCGTTGGGTCCAGTGTCGCAAAAAGCGCCTACTAAAAGCAAAGGGACGCGGCGCAGCACTCCGATCATTGCTGCTGTCCTGGAAAGCAGGCCACGGATGGCCGTTCTGGAGTCGCTCGAAGCGCCCAAGTCGCGATGTCGTGGCGTGATGCAGCGATCAGGGACGACCGCTAAAAAATGTCATACGCAGGCGCCTGGTTCTGCTGGTTCTTGGCTTCGGCGCGCAGGCGGTCGAGATCCTCGATCTTGAACATCTCGCTCACGGTGTTGGTGTCGCCGGGAGGCGCGGGCAGCCCAGTGGTGCGGTCGATCGTCGCGGTGACGATCCCGGGCGGCATCGGCAACTGCGCTTTCGGCGTGCCTTGCAGCGCCGGGCCCATGAACGCCATCCAGATCGGCAGCGCCGTCTTCGCGCCGAATTCGCCGTGCCCAAGCGAACGGTAGTCGTCAAAGCCCACCCAGACCGTGGCAACCAGATCGGCATTGAAGCCGCAGAACCAGCCGTCGTGGTGGTCGTTGGTGGAACCGGTCTTGCCGGCGAGGTCGTCGCGGCCGAGCTGTTTTGCAGCCGCGGCGCCGGTGCCGCCGCCGTAAATCACGCTCTGCATCAACGACACCATCAGGTAATCGTTGCGCGGATCGATCACGCGCGGGGCGAGCAACGGCGCGTTCGACTCGCCTCGCGTCAGCGCATTCGCGGTGTCGGCCATTGCGCCGGGATCGCCGGCCGCGGCCGCGGGTTGTGCGGGCGCGGCCGTGGTCTTGCCTTCGTCCAAAAGACGCGCTTCGCAGGTGCGGCAGGCCTGCAGCGGATCGGCCTTGTAGACGGCCTTGCCGTCGCGGTTGTCGATTTCGGCGATGTAGTACGGGTTGATCAGGAAGCCCCCATTGGCGAACACCGCATACGCACGCGCCATTGCCATCGGTGACACCGAGGCTGTGCCCAGCGCCATCGACAGGTTGCCCGGAATCGCGTCCAGCGGGAAACCGAAACGCGTCGCGTATTCGCGCACGTATCGCACGCCGACTGCGTCCAGCAGCCGGATCGCGACCAGGTTCACCGATTGCGCCAGCGCGTCGCGCAAGCGCATCGGGCCGCGGAACTTGTCGTCGTCGTTTTGCGGGGTCCACAAGCCACCGGGCTTGGAGGGATCGGGCAGCGCGATCGGCGCGTCGTTGATGATGGACGCGGGCGTGTAGCCGCGGCTGAAGGCCGCCGAGTAGATGAAAGGTTTGAAGCTGGAGCCCGGCTGGCGCTGGGTCTGTACGGCGCGGTTGAACTTGCTCAACTGGAAATTGAAGCCGCCGACCAGGGCCTTGACCGCGCCATCGTCCGGCGACAGCACCACCATCGCGGACTGGGCCGCCGGGATCTGCTCAAGTTCCCAATGCTTCTTGTCGGGCGCGGGCTTCGGGTCCTTCGCGGAGGGGGCGGGCGCCGCGGAAGACGTTTCCGAGTCCGGGACCTCGCGCACGCGGATGATGTCGCCCGGCTGCAGGATCGACGCTGCGCCCTTGCCGCCGGTCTTGGCCTTGCGCGCAAAACCCATCGCCCACTTCATGTCGTCCAGCGCGAGCGTGACGGCCTGACCACCCTGCACGTAGACCTTCGCGTGGTTCTCGGCGGCTTCGGTGACGATCGCGGGATACAGGCCGCTGACATCGTTGTAGCCCGCGAGCGCCTGCTGCAACCCGGCCGGCGTGGCCGGCTGCGGCAACGCGACGTGCGCTTCCGGCCCGCGATACCCGTGGCGGTGGTCGTAGTCCTCGAGCCGGCTGCGCAGCGCGTGATTGGCCAGTCCCTGCATCCGGCTGTCGATCGTGGTGCGGATCACGTAGCCGTCGGTCAGTGCCTGGTTGCCGAGCTTCTGCAGCGCCTGCTGTCGCACCATTTCGGCGAGGTAGGGCGCATCCACCTCGATGGGCGGTTCGTGCGGCGCGGCGTCGTTGGGGGCGGCGATCGCCTGCTCGTATTCGGCCTTGCTGATGAAGCGGTGGGTGAGCATCTGCCCGAGCACCCAGTTGCGGCGCGCGATCAGACGTTGCCTGTGGTCGATGGGATTGACCACCGACGGCGACTGAAAGGACGACGCGATCGCGGCACACTGTGCCAGCGTCAACTGGTCCAGCGTCTTGCCGTAGTAGTACTGCGCCGCCGCGGCCACGCCGTAGGAACGGTGGCCCAGGAACATCTTGTTGAGATAGAGCTGCAGGATCTGGTCCTTGGAAAGCTCGTTCTCGATCCGGAACGCGGTGAACATTTCGGTGAGCTTGCGCGTGTAGGTCTTCTGCGGGCTCAGGAAGAAGTTGCGCGCGACCTGCTGGGTGATGGTCGAGCCGCCCTGCACCTTCTCGCCGTGGTGCAGTACCACTTCGACCGCGGCGCGGATCGTCGAGGTCACGTCGATGCCGGAGTGGTGGTAGAAATCGGCGTCTTCCGCGGCCAGCACCGCGTTCTTGAGATACGCCGGCACGTTTTCGATCTGCACCGGGATGCGCCGGGTTTCGCCGAATTCGGCGATCAGCTTGCCGTCCCCGGAGAGCACGCGCAGCGGCACCTGCATCTGCACATCCTTGAGCGACGCCACCGACGGCACGCGCGGTTCGATCAGCCAGTACGTGATGCCGCCCGCGATCACGCCCAGCACCACCAGACACGCCAAACCGATCAGTGCGATCAGCGCCAGTCGTTTGAAGATTCTCATGCAGATTCCGGATCAGGCGCAGTGCACGGCGCGAACGGTGCGCCGCAGACACGTGGCGGCAAAGCAAGACGGTTGGAGAGTATAGATGCTCGCTCCGGACGCGGGTTCCGTGATGGTCGGCAAAGTTCGATTTTGCGGGAAGCGTATTCTGCGCAACCGCGGCACGGCTTTTGCTTCCACGCACTTCGTGCCTGGGCAGATCGAAGACGCGTGATTTGCGCAAGGGACGCAGACCAAAGAGCCAAAGCCGGCTTGCAAATTTGTGACGCACGTCCGCCGGACTGGTGCGCACAACGAGGATGATTTCACACTGAAAGTGGCGAAACATCATGAGCTTGCACGCACTTTGCAAGGTTATTGATATTTCGTTAACTTTCGTATCTAATTCAATCGCGCCACGTTTTTCAGCGAGCGGGCACGGGGAAGGGGAATTCCAGTGGGATTACTGACAACCAATGCTGCGCCGCTGATCGGCGTCGATATCAGCTCGACTGCGGTGAAGTTGCTGCAGTTGACGCAGGCCGGTTCGCGCTACCGCGTGGAGCACTACGCGGTCGAACCGCTGCCCCCCAATGCCGTGGTCGAGAAGAACATCGTCGAGGTGGAAGCCGTGGGCGATGCGATCCGGCGCGCGATGCAGCGTTCGGGCGCGCGCACCAAGTACGCGGCCGCGGCGGTCGCGGGTTCGGCGGTGATCACCAAGGTGATCCCGATGCCGGCCGATCTTTCCGATGACGACCTCGAAGGTCAGGTGCAGGTCGAGGCCAACCAGTACATCCCGTACCCGATCGAGGAAGTCAGCCTCGACTTCGAACCGATCGGTCCGGTGAAAGACAATCCCGAGATGCAGCAGATCCTCCTGGCTGCATCGCGCACCGAGAACGTGGACATGCGCGTCGCGGCGCTCGACCTCGGCGGGCTCACGGCCCGCGTGATCGACGTCGAAGTGTTCGCGATGGAAAACGCGTTCCGGCTGGTGGCCGACCAGTTGTCGGTGCCGCGCGATTCGCTGGTCGCGCTGGTCGACGTGGGCGCCACGATGATCACGCTGTCGGTGCTCAAGAACCAGCGCACCATCTATTCGCGCGAGCAGGTGTTCGGCGGCAAGCAGCTCACCGACGAGGTGATGCGCCGCTACGGCATGTCCTACGAGGAAGCGGGCCTCGCCAAGCGCCAGGGAGGGCTACCCGAATCGTACGAGATCGAGGTGCTGGAACCGTTCAAGGAAGCAATGGTGCAGCAGGTCAGCCGACTGCTGCAGTTCTTCTTTGCGGGTAGTGAATTCGGCAAGGTCGACCAGGTCGTGCTGGCCGGCGGCTGCGCGTCGATTCCGGGCGTGGCCGACATGGTGGTCGAGCAACTCGGCGTGCCGTGCGTAGTGGCCAACCCGCTGGCCAGCATGTCGCTGTCGCCGCGCCTGCAGGCGCAGACGCTGGCACAGGACGCTCCCGCGTTGATGATTGCTGCCGGATTGGCCTTGAGGAGTTTCGACTGATGGCCAAGATCAACCTCCTCCCTTGGCGCGCGGAGCGGCGTGAACGCCGCAAGCGCGAGTTCTTCACCCAACTGGTCGTCGCGTTCGTGGCCGCGGTGGTGCTGGTGCTGCTGTGGGGCTTCTGGGTCAGCCTGCGCATCAGCAACCAGAACGATCGCAATGAATACCTGAAGGGCCAGATCACCCAGATCGACGCCAAGATTACCGAGATCCAGAACCTGCAGAAGGTCAAGGACCACCTGCTGGCGCGCAAGCGCATCGTCGAGAAGCTGCAGTCCAGCCGCTCGCAGATGGTCCACCTGTTCGACCAGATCGTGCAGACGGTTCCCGCCGGCGCGCGCCTGACCGGGCTGACCCAGCAGGGCGACAAGCTGACGCTCGATGGCGTCGCGCAATCGAATGCCACGGTCGCCGAGTACATGCGCAACATCGAAGCCTCGCCGTGGATGGGGCCGACCACGCTGGTCAGCACCACCAACGTGCACAACGACACCAATACGCCGTACGAATTCCAGTTGGTGGTTGCGCTGACCACGCCGAAGACCGATGACAACGGTGCACCGGCGTCGGGCTCCTCGACCTCGCTGGCCACCGCCGGCACCGCGGCGGCGGTGGCCGCCACGGATCCGCAGGCCGCGACCACCGCGGCCGTTCCGGCGGCATCAGCCGCCGCGAATGCGCCGGCCCCGGCGGCTCCGGCCTCGACCGTGCCGCAGGCGACCGCCGCGAAGGCGCCGCAAGCGCCCGCTGCGTCCACCAGCAAGGGAGGGGCCAGGCCATGAAATTCTTCGATGACCTGCGCAACCTCGATCGCAACAACATCGGCGGCTGGCCGAAGTCGGTCAAGGGTTTCTTCATCGGCCTCGTAGTCGTGGTGGTGGTGTTCCTCGGCTGGTACTTCTACGTCAGCGGCCAGCAGGACACGCTCGCTTCGGGCCAGGAGCAGGAGATCAAGCTGAAGCAGGAGTTCGAATCGAAGCAGGCGAAGGTGGTGAACCTCGACGCGCTGAAGGCGCAGCTTGCCCAGATGAACGAAATGCTGAGCCAGATGCTGCGCGAACTGCCCAGCAAGACGGAAATGCCCGCGTTGCTGGTCAACATTTCACAGACCGCGCAGGCCGCCGGTATCGAGACGGAGTTGTTCAAGCCGCAGCCCGAGATTCCGAAGGAGTTCTACGCGATCCAGCCGATCGCGCTGAAGATGCAGGGCACCTATCACCAATTCGGCACCTTCATCAGCAGCGTCGCTTCGCTGCCGCGCGTGGTGATCCTGACCATGCACGACGTGTCGCTGAAGGCGACGAAATCGGCCGGCGCAAAGGATGCGCCACCGCCCGGTGGCGAGCTGACACTCGAAGGTACGGTGCAGACCTATCGTTACCTCGGCGATGAGGAGGCCAAGGCCAAGGACGACAAGGCAGCGGCCAAGAAGGGAGGGCACTGATCATGCGAGCCGCCCGTATCGCCATGGTGTTTGCCGCGCTCGGCATGACGCTCGGCCTCGCCGCCTGCAGCGGCCAGGGCGACCTGCACGAGTGGGTGGCGCAGGTGAAGGCGCGCAAGGGCGCGCCGTTGCCCGCGCTGCCGGTCGTCAAGACCTTCGAGACCTTCATTTACCAGGACCAGGATCGGCGTGATCCGTTCGAGCCGGCGCCGCCACAGGCGACGGCCCAGAACGCGGCCGGTCCGCATCCGGATCAGAACCGTCCACGCCAGCCGCTGGAAGCCTTTCCGCTCGACAGCCTGAAGATGGTCGGCACGATCGGTGCAAAGGGCAGCGTTGAGGCGCTGGTCAAGGATCCGCAGGGCGTGATCCATCAGGTGCACGTCGGCGATTACATGGGCCAGAACTACGGGCACGTCATACAAGTGACGCCCAGCGAGGTGGATTTGGTGGAACTGGTGCCGAACGGTTCGGGCGGCTGGATGGAACGCGACGCGAGCGTCGCATTGGGCGACAAATGACGATTCATCGGGGGTTACGTTCATGATGACCAAACCTGCTCACTACCTCCGTCGCTCCAGTGGCGGCCACCTCCGATCGGTACGCGGATGGATGGCGTTGCTGGCGATGTCGTTCCTGCTGGTGGCGGGACCGGCCATGGCGGCCAACACCTTGCAGAACGTCAGCGCCACGCCGCTTCCCGGCGGAAAGGTCCAGGTGACCCTGACGTTCTCCGGCCCCGCCGCGAACCCGCAGGCGTTCAGTACCAACACGCCGCCCCGCATCGCGCTGGATTTCGCCGACACCAGCAACGGACTTTCGCAACGCAATTACCCGGTCAACCAGGGTACGGCCGAGGGCGTCAGCGCCGTCGAAGCGAACGGCCGCACCCGCGTGGTGGTCGCCCTGAGCCAGCCTTCGCCGTACGTGACCAACGTGGAAGGCAACCAGGTCATCGTCACGATCGGCGATGGTATGTCCAGCGCCACGGCCGCTGCGGCACCGGAACCCGCGGCCGCGCAGGCGCCGGAACTGGCCACGGCTCCGCCACCGCCCCAGTCGCCGCGTTCCCTCTCGGTGGTTGCGGCGAACCCCGACAAGGCCGCCGCGATGGCCGGCAGCAATGTAATCACGGGCGTGGATTTCCAGCGGGGTGACCACGGCGCCGGCAAGCTGGTGATCGATTTCAGCCAGCCGGGCGCCGCCACCAGCATGCACAGCAACGGCGACACCACGGTGATCGAGGTTGCCGGCGCGAACCTTGCCGCTTCGCAGGCACGCCGCCTGGACGTCACCAGTTACGGCACGCCGGTACGCAGCGTCAACACCCATGCGGTGGCGGGCGGCGCGCGCATCGACGTGGATACGCGCGGCGTGGTGCAGACCGCGGCGTACCAGACCGGCAACCAGTACGTGGTCGAGTTCTCGCGGCCGTCGTCCAGCGAATCGAACCTGCTGGGCGCGCCGAAGCCCATCGTGTACAAGGGCAGCCGCGTCACCTTCAATTTCCAGGACATCCCGGTGCGTTCGGTGCTGCAACTGCTGGCCGACGTCTCCAACCTCAACATCGTGGCCGCCGACAGCGTGCAGGGCAATGTGACGTTGCGGCTGGTCAACGTGCCGTGGGACCAGGCGCTGGACGTGATCCTGCGGGCGAAGGGCCTGGCCAAGCGCCAGAACGGCAACGTGATCTGGGTCGCGCCTCAGACCGAGATCGCGAAGTATGAGGAAGACATCGCCAATGCGCGCGAGAAGCAGCTCAACAGCTCGCAACTCGTCACCGATTACATCCCGATCAACTACGGCAGCGCCCAGCAGATCGCCGATCTTTTGACCTCAGGGGCGAAGTCTGGGAACGTCGGCGGTAGTGGTGGTTCGACCAGCGCGGAACGGGGGTTCCTGTCGTCGCGCGGCAGCGTGTCGTTCGACGAGCGCACCAACACCCTCTTGGTCAACGACACGCCGGAGAAGGTGCAGGAAATCCGGCAACTCGTGTCGGTGCTGGATCGTCCGGTCAAGCAGGTGCTGATCGAATCGCGGCTGGTCGTGGCAACCGATTCGTTCACGCGTGAAATCGGCGCAAAGCTCGGGGTCGCCGGATTCCAGATCAATCCAAGCGGACAGCGCCTGCTGACGGGGGCTACCACCAAGGATGTGGTCGACCTGAGCAACAGTATCTCCCAGCAAAACACGGCGATCGCGCAAAACCAGCTCGGCCAGGCCGCCGCGTGTGCCGCAGGGAACTGCAACTCGTTCACGCCGACCTTGCCACCTGCGATCCAGTTCCCGGGTGGGTTGAACGTCAATCTGCCATCGACCACCACGGGAACCAGCACCGTGGCTTTCGGAATTCTCGGCAGCGACTACCTCCTCAATCTCGAACTGAGTGCGGCGCAGCAGGAAGGCCGCAGCGAAACCATTTCGCAACCGAAGGTGGTCACGGCCAACAATCAGGAAGCCAGCATTGTGCAGGGCCAGCAGATCGGGTACGTGACGTTCCAGAACGCCGGCGCGGGTGGTGCGGGTACCGCAACCGTGCAATTCAAGAATGCCGCGCTGGAACTCCACGTCACGCCGACGATCACCTCGGACAATCGGGTGTTCATGAAGCTCAAGATCCTCAAGGATTCGATCAGCAGTTTCGTGCCGAACCCCGGTGGTGGTCTTGTGCCGCAGATCGATCATCGCGAGATCGATACTTCGGTGCTGGTCGGCAACGGGCAGACGGTGGTGCTGGGCGGCGTCTATGAATTCACCAACGAGCATGACGTCACGAAGGTGCCGTTCCTCGGCGACATTCCCGTGCTCGGGGCGCTGTTCCGCAACAAACTCAACAAGGACAACAAGGCGGAACTGCTGGTGTTCATCACGCCCCACATCCTGGGCCAGGAAACCGTCGTGCAGTGACGTTGGCTCCGGTTTGAAGAGACGAAGAACGGCGCGGGCAACCGCGCCGTTCTTCATTTCGGCGGCGGCCGTGGGGGCGCTGGCAAAACTTTCACGGCCGGGTGTGGTCTACTGGGCGCATGCCAGCCGATACCGCCGCCGCCACGACAGACGCCGCTTCGCCCGCGAACACCACCGCGCTCCATGCGCGCTTCACCGCATTGCGCGATGCGTTGCGCACCGAGGTGATCGGACAGCACGCGCTGGTCGACCGGCTGTTGATCGCGCTGCTGGCCGACGGCCATCTCCTGGTCGAGGGCGCGCCGGGTCTGGCCAAGACCACGGCGATCAAGGCGCTGGCGTCGCGCATCGAGGCCGATTTCCACCGCGTGCAGTTCACCCCCGACCTGCTTCCCGCCGATCTCACCGGCACCGACGTGCTGCGCCCGCAGACCGGCGTCTTCGAATTCGAGCCGGGACCGTTGTTCCACAACATGGTGCTGGCCGACGAGATCAACCGTGCACCCGCCAAGGTGCAATCGGCGCTGCTGGAAGCGATGGCCGAACACCAGGTCACGATCGGTCGGCGCTCCTGGCCGTTGCCCAGGCTGTTCCTGGTGATGGCGACGCAAAACCCCATCGAGCAGGAGGGCACCTTTCCGCTGCCTGAAGCGCAACTCGACCGTTTCCTGTTGCACGTGCCGGTGCACTATCCGGCGGCCGGGTCCGAACGGGAAATCATGCAACTCGCGCGCCGCCGCGCGCGCGAGGAACTGGCGGCGCACGCCGCGCCGGAACACCTGCTCGACCAGCCGGACATCTTCGCTGCGCGCGAACAGGTGCTGCAACTGCACATGGCGGAAGGGCTGGAGGAATACATCGTGCAACTCGTGCTCGCGACGCGCGATCCGCGCCCGTGGGCGCCGCCGTTGCGTGAGAAGATCGCCTGGGGGGCCAGCCCGCGCGCTTCCATCGCGCTGGAACGCTGCGCACGCGCCGCGGCGTGGCTGGCCGGGCGCGATTACGTGTTGCCCGAAGACATCCAGGCGCTCGCACCCGACGTGTTGCGGCATCGCGTGCTGCTGGGTTACGAGGCTGAAGCCGAAGGTCTGCGCGTGGACGACGTGGTGCAGCAATTGCTGGAACGCGTACCGCTGCCTTAGTTGTGCGATCGTCCCTGATCGCCGCATTCCGGTTGGTGTCGTGAACGGGGCGGTCCCGAGTTCGTGGACACCAGAACGGCCATCCATGGCCTGACTTCTCACAACAGCCGCTTCGATGTCTGCAGCAATAAACCCCATTCGCGACCGCGCCGACGGCATTACCCGCGTCGATCTCGTGGAGCTGATCGCCTTGCGCGCCCGCGCGGGCAGGCCGGACAGTTTGCGCACGCGCGCGACGCCGCTCGCCGGAGGTCACGTTTCGGCGCTCCGTGGACGCGGCATGGACTACGCCGAGTCGCGCGTCTACCAGGCCGGCGACGATGCCCGCAACATCGATTGGCGGCGCACTGCGCGCAGCGGCCGGTGGCATACCAAGCTGTTCGAGGCCGAACGCGAGCGCAGCGCCTTTCTGCTGGTCGATACGCACGCGACGATGCGCTTCGGTACGCGCACCCGCTACAAGTCCGTGGCCGCGGCGCGCGTGGCGGCGTGGCTGGCCTGGACGTGCGTGCGCGGTCGCGACCGCATCGGCGCGCTGGCGTTCGGCGCGGTGCGTGACGCCGTCGATCCGCACTCGGGCACGCGGGGCGCGTTGAATGCACTGGGTGCGCTCGCGCGCTGGGACGCGTGGGACGGAGTGGCCGACGACGTCGACGAGCGGCTGTCTTCCGCGATCGAGCGCGCGCGTCGATTGCTCCCGGCCGGCAGCCGGGCCTGGCTGCTGTCGGATGGCTGGTGCACGGATGCATCCGCGACCGCGGCCTTGGCGCGCCTGGCGCGGCACGTCGAAGTGCGCGTCGTGATCGTAGTCGATGCGCTCGAGCACGACCTGCCGCCCAAGGGGGCGTACGTGTTCGAGACCACATCGGACCGGCAGGCCGTCGACCTGGGAAGCGCCGACGCACGCGCCGGCTTTCGCGACGATCTCGCCCGCGGCTGGCGCGGCCTGGCCGCGGCCTGCGATGCCGCGGGCGTGGCCTGGATGCTGTTGTCGACCAGCGATGAACCGCACGTGGCATTGGCGCCCTTCCTGCGCCGGCGGAGTGCAAGCCGATGAACGCCAGTGGCCCGGTGCTTCGGGACATCCATCTGCCGCCGGCGTCGTGGTGGCCGCTCGCGACGGGCTGGTGGTTGCTGGCGCTGGGGTTGATCTTCGTGGTCGCGGGCTTCGCGTTTTGGTGGTGGCGCCGGCAACGCCGCCATCTGCTGCATTCGGTCATGCGCGAAATCGACGCGATCGAAGCGGCGCACGCCGCGAATGGCGACGCCGCGCGCCTCGCCGACCATGCATCGCGCCTGTTGCGGCGGGTCGCACGCCGCGTCGATCCTGCCGCCGCCGCGCAGGGTGGCAAGGCATGGCGCGCGTTCCTGCACCATCACGCGCACGACCCTGCCACCCGAAAGGCGCTCGATGATCTGGCCGACGCGCGTTTTCGCGCGCATCCGGTTCTCGATGCACCGGCCTTGATGGCGGCCTTGCGGACGTGGTGCCGCAACGCCCTGCGCGGGCGCAGCGTGCCCCGGTCCTGCGCGCCTGCCGCGACACGACGCGTTGCAACGCCATGACGGTCGCATGGCCATGGATGTTCGTGTTGCTGCCGCTGCCCTGGCTGGCATGGAAATTCCTGCCGCCGGCGGCACCGGGCGCGGCCCTGCACCTGCCGCAACGGATCGCGCTGGCACACGCGAAAGTGGGCAGGGGTGCTTCGCGTTGGCGCATCGCGATCGCCGCGCTCGCGTGGGGGTTGCTGGTGTGCGCCGCTGCGCGTCCGCAGCAACCGGCGCCACCGCAGGCGCTCGCGCATACTGGCCGTGCGATGATGCTGGCGGTCGATTGCTCCGGCAGCATGGCGATCGAGGACATGCGTTTCGGCGGTTTCTCGGTCAGCCGGTTCGCGGCGGTCAAGGCGATTGCGCAACGTTTCATCGAGAACCGCTCGGGCGACGAGGTAGGGCTGGTCCTGTTCGGCACGCAGGCTTACCTGCTGACGCCGATGACGTTCGACGTCGACGCGGTGGCCAAGCAGATGGCCGGCGCGGCGATTGGACTCGCCGGCCGCGAAACCGCGATCGGTGATGCGATCGTGCTGGCGGTAAAACACCTCGATGCGTTGCCGGCCCGCGCGCGCGTGCTGGTGCTGCTCACCGACGGCGTCAACACTGCGGGCAACGTCGCCCCGCTGGATGCGGCGAAACTCGCGAAAGCGGCGGGCGTCCGCATCTACACGATCGGCGTGGGTTCCGATGCGCAGACGCTCAACGTGTTCGGGATGCAGCTTCCGGCCCCCGACAATGAACTGGACGTGCAGGCGTTGACACAGATCGCGCAGGAAACCGGAGGGCGCTTCTTCCGCGCCGCGGACGGCGACCAACTCGCCGCGGCGTATCACGCCATCGATGCGATGGAGCCGCTGGCGCGCGGCGAGTCGCTGCTGCGTCCGAATCGCGAATGGTATCCGTGGCCGCTGGCGCTGGCACTGCTGCTGGGCTGCACGTTGCTGCCATGGCGCGCGTTGTCGCGGCGCAAGCCGGTGGCGGCATGAACTTCGTCGACTTCCCGCTGCACTTCCTGCGCCCGTGGTGGTGGCTGGCGCTCGCGCCCCTGCCGATTATGCTGTGGCTGCTGGCGCGCGGCGGCGCCCGCACCGCACTCGCGCGTCTGGCGGATGCTGCGCTGCTGCCGCACCTGATCCGCGGCGGCGAGGGCCGCAGGCCCGCGGCGCTGGCGCTGTTCGCGCTGGCCTGGTTGCTCGCGGTGGCGGCGCTGTCGGGGCCCGCGTGGCAGAAGATCGCGACGCCCTTGTACGTGAACGGCGCGGCGCGGGTAATCGCGTTGTCCCTGTCCGATCGCATGCTGGCCCAGGACGTGAAACCGGACCGGATGACCCGCGCGCGCTTCGCGGTGCGCGATCTGTTGAACGATGTCGGCGACGCGCGTACCGCGCTGGTCGCCTATGCGGGCGCGGCGTTCACGGTCGCGCCATTGACCGACGACACGCACACGATCTTGAACTTGTTGCGCGCGCTGCAGCCCGACGTGATGCCGGTGCCCGGCAACGATGCGGCGAGTGGCATCGCACGAAGCATGGAACTGCTCGAACAGTCGCACGTGAAGGGCGGCGAAATCGTGCTGGTCACGAACTCGGCCGACGCGGCCGCGGTCGCGGCCGCGCGCCGCGCGCGCGGGCAAGGCATCCGCGTGGACGTGCTCGGCATCGGCACCACCGAAGGCGCGCCGGTGCCGCAACAAGGCGGCGGCTTCGCGCACGGCGTGCAGGGGCCGCTGATGGCGCGTCGTGACGATGCGGCGCTGCGCGCGCTCGCCCGCGCGGGCGGCGGCCATTACGTGGTGCTGCAGGCCGATGGCAATGGCGTGGCGGCGCTCGCCGCACCAGTCGCGGAAGCGGGACACGCCAGCCACGGCGAACGCGCGCAACTGTGGCGCGATGGCGGCGTGTGGCTGCTGCCGATCCTGCTGGTGTTCGCGGCGCTCGCGTTCCGGCGCGGCTGGTTGTTCGTGCTGGCGTTGTGGGTACTGCCAATCGGCATGCCCGCCGCGCACGCGGCATCGTGGCAATCCTGGTTCGCGAATCGCGACCAGCGCGCGTTGCAGGCATTGCGGGACGGCGATGCCGCGACGGCGAAGGCGTTGGCGACGTCGCCCGGTATACGTGGTGCGGCCGACTATCGCGCGGGCGGCTATGCCGACGCCGCCAAGGCGTTCGCCGAGGGCAGCGATGCGCGTTCGCGCTACAACCTCGGCAATGCGCTCGCGAAACGGGGCGAGTACACGAAGGCGATCGCGGCCTACAAGTCGGTCTTGCAGCGAGATCCCGATTTCGCGGATGCGCGCGCGAACCTCGACGCGGTGGAAGATTGGCTGAAGCAGCACGCCAGACAAACGCCGCAGCAGGGGCAGGGCGGCGGTAACGGAAACGACAACCACGCGAAACCCCCGTCGCCGGGTTCGAACTCGAAGAACGCCAACGCCCACTCGCCTTCGCGATCGGGCAGCGGGCAAAATCCGTCCTCGTCTTCTGGTAATCAGGGATCGCCGCAGGACGGCCAGCCGGGCGCTGCGTCCGGCCAGGACGCGCGGCAGCAAGGCGGCTCGCGCAGCGGCGCATCGTCCGATCGCGATGGCGCATCGCCCGGCGAAGACGCCGCGCAGCGCGACCAGAACCGCCAGGCCACGCAAGGCCTCGCGCGCGAACTACAGGGTGCCCGGAAGAATGCCGGGCGCGAGGGAACCGGCGCATTCGCATTGGGTCAGAACGACGTGGATGCGGGCAATCGTTTTGACGCGGAGCAACGCGCGATGCTGCACGCGGTGCCGGATGATCCGGGCGCGTTGTTGCGGCGCAAGTTCCGGCTGGAGTGGGAACAGCGCAACGGCCAGCAGCAGGAGCCAGAGCAACCATGACGCGCCGATCGTGGATGCTCGTGCTGTTGATGCTGGTGTCGTTCGCGCAGGCGGCCACGCCCTCGGGTTCGGGTCAGGCGTTGCACGCGTTCCTCGACCGCAACCATGTCAGCCTCGGCGATACGGTCACCCTCAATATCCAGTCGAGCGGCTCGATCGGCACGCCGGACTTGTCACCCCTGCAGAAGGATTTCCAGCTCCTGGGCACGTCGCGTTCCAGCAGCATGCAGATCGTCAACGGAAAAGCCAGCGCCACCTCGCAACTCGGGATCGCGCTGAAGCCGTTGCACGCCGGCACCCTCACGATCCCGCCGCTGGATGTCGGCGGCGCGCAAACGCAGCCGTTGACGCTGCAGGTCGGCGCGGCGCCTTCGGGTGGTGTCGGCAAGCTCGGCGATCCGGTTTTCATGGAAGCGAGCGTGTCGTCGAGTTCGCCGTGGGTGGGCCAGCAGAACGTCTACACGGTGCGGCTGTTCTACCTGCCGGACGTGGACGGCGCGCTGGGTGATCCGAGCGCCGACGGCGCACGCCTGATCAAGCTGGACCGCGACCATCGCTACATGGCCGATCGCAATGGTTACACGTACAAGGTGATCGAGCGGAGTTGGGCGCTGATCCCGCAACGCAGCGGCGCGCTCACCGTGCAGGGGCCGGAATTCCAGGGCCAGCGTCTTGCAGTCGGCAATCCGGGGGCATGGTTCAACAATCCCAATCCACCGCTCAACAATCCGAATACGCTCCTGAACGGACAGGTGCCGGGATTCGGCACGCCGGTGCATGCGCTCGCGCCCACGGTTCGCATCGAGGCGCGCGCCGCGCCCGCGGGCGCCGGCAAACCGTGGCTGCCGGCGCGCGACGTGCAACTGAAGTTGACCGGGTTGCCGCCGGATGGCGAGGCGAGCGCGGGCGTCCCGTTGACGCTCACGCTCAGCATCCTTGCGAGCGGGCAGCCAGCCGACGCGTTGCCGGAACCGGAATTGCCGCCGATCGCCGACGCCAGGACTTACCCCGACCAGGTGCGGGATGCGACGGACGACAGCAGCCAGTGGTTGCAGGGCAGTCGCACGCGAAGCTTCGCGATCGTGCCGCAACGCAACGGCGAGCTGAAGATACCGGCGATCACCTTGACCTGGTGGAATGTCACGAGCGGCCATGCCGAGCAGGCGAGCCTGCCGGCTCACGTGCTGCGCGTCACCGGCGCGGCGGCCATGGCATCGGGCAGCGTCGCACCGCCACAGGCCAGTGTCGCGACCAGCCGGAATGTCGTGGCGCCCAAGGTTTCCGCGTCGAAGCCCACGACAGGCGGCCCCGATCTCTGGCGCATCATTGCGCTCGCGAGCCTGGCGCTGTGGGTGCTGGCGCTGGCGGCATTCGGAACGTGGTGGTGGCGGCATCGTCGGCAGTCCGCGACGCCGGTGGAGGCAAGAGAATCGCTGTCGCCGCCCATGCATTCGCCGGCGCCCAAGGCCGATGCAGCCGGCGCGACCCCGACGCGAGCGGACGCGCGCGCGCTACAACAGCGTGCGCTGGACGCGGCACGCGCGGCGGACCCGGCGACCTGTGAACACGCTCTGCTGGAATGGGCGCGTGCCTCGCGTCCCGGCCTCACCCACATGGGCGAATTGCGCGAGGCGCTTTCCGATGCTGCGCAACGCGAGGCGCTGGATGCACTGCAACGCGCGCGGTGGCAGGGCGGCGATCCTTCGCTGGCTTGTGCCGCGGTGGCCGATGCCTTCGCGCGAGGTTTCGCGTGGCGCCGCGAGGACAAGCCCGCGCGTGGCCGCGATTCGGAGCTGCCGCCGTTGTATCCGTCGCGCTGAGGGATTTGCGTTGGGCTTCCCCCGGATCAAGTCCGGGGTCAGCCCAACCTACGCCGCGACTTCGACGTGCAGCCGTTTCGCCGCACGCTGCCATGCCTCGGCCATGTCGCGATCGAACGCGCATAGCACGATGCGGTGTGGCGTGCGGGTGCGATGTCGTTCCTCGGCCAGCGCCGACAACGCGATCGCCGCGGCGGCATCGCGCGGATAGCCGTACACGCCGCAACTGATCGCAGGGAATGCGATGCTGTCCACGGCGTGTCCGCGCGCCAGCGCCAGCGCGTTACGGTGGCAGGCGGTGAGCAGATCCGGTTCGCCGCGATCGCCGCCGTGCCACACCGGCCCGACCGTATGGATCACGTGTCGCGCCGGCAGATCGAAGGCGGGCGTGATCCGCGCTTCGCCGGTGGGACAGCGCACGCCGCGACGCACCTCCGGCATCGCGCGGCAGGCTTCCAGCAGGCGCGGGCCCGCGGCGCGGTGGATCGCCCCGTCGACCCCGCCGCCGCCAAGCAACGGCTCGTTCGCCGCGTTGACGATCGCATCGACGTCTAGTGTGGTGATGTCGGCCTGGATGATTTCTATCATGGGGAATCATTGCCGGCCTTGTCATTCGTGACTTCGGCAGAGCTCATTCTGGAAGAGATATTTGATGCGTAGTAGAGTCCAGCCGCGCGCTCGGCGTACTTAAGGAGGAGAAGGGCCATGTTGAAAGGTTTCAAAAACTTTTTGATGCGTGGCGACGTTATCACGGTCGCCGTCGGGTTGGTTGTCGCCTTGGCGTTCAGCAATCTGGTCAAGGCGTTCACCGACAACATCATCAATCCGCTGATCGCTGCGGCGCAAGGCGACAAGACTGCGCCGGGGCTTGGCTGGCAGTTGATCCCGGGCGGTGGCAAAGGCACCTACATCAATCTTGGCGAATTCATCTCGGCGATCATCTACTTCATCATATTCATGGCCGTCGTCTATTTCGCGATCGTCGTACCCTACAAGTGGGTGATGGCGCGGCGCGGCAAGACGGTGTTCGGCGATCCGAAGCCCACCAAGACCTGCCCTGCCTGCCTTTCTGATGACCTCGACCCCGCCGCGACGCGGTGCAAGCACTGCACCACGGAACTCAAGCCGAGTGCCTGATCCGTTGGGATGAACCCGGCGTTGTTGCTTGTGCGGGCCGTATTCAGATGATGCGGCCGTCCAGCGCTGCGATGCTTTGAAGTTCGGCGCGGAAACGGTCGCCGCGCGCGAGCGGCCCCACGCCCGCCGGCGTGCCGGTGAAGATCAGGTCGCCGGCTTTCAGTTCGAACAGCTTCGACAGCTCGGCGACGATTTCCGCGACAGGAAAAATCATCTCCGCGATATCGGTATCCTGGCGCGTTTCACCATTGACGGCCAACGACAGGCGTGCGTGGGCCGGGTGTCCGATCTCGCTCGCCGCGCGCAGCGCCGAAACCGGCGCGGAAGCATCGAAGCCTTTCGCGACGTCCCACGGCAGGCCCTTCGCTTTCATCGTGGCCTGCAGGTCGCGCCGGGTCAGGTCCAGACCCACGCCGTAACCGAACACGCAATCCAATGCGCGCCCCGCGTCGATGTCGTGTCCGCCGCGCGCCAGCGCCACCACCATTTCGACTTCGTGGTGCAGCTCGCGCGTCGCCGAGGGATACGGCACCTCGGCGTCCGTGACGATCGCATCGGCCGGCTTCATGAAGAACACCGGATTGGCACGGCTCACGGTTTGTGCGCCCATTTCCTTCGCGTGGTCGGCGTAGTTGCGGCCGATGCAATAGATGCGGTGCACCGGAAAGCGCGCGTCACTGCCATGGATCGGCAAGCCGGGAACAGGTGGCGGGTCGAACGGAAAACGCATCGTCGTGATCTCGCGGCGGGATGCGCGATTGTACGGCGCACGCCATGCCGGAACGCGGCGGCGCAGGTGACACCTGTCAGTCGCAACGCTTGATGCAGGCGAGTAGCCGGCCCGCGAATCGCCTGCCAAGCTGTGGCAGACTTGCGCGGCCGACGAGGGCGCGCACGGGGACGATGGGTGAACAACGAACGCTCCAACAACGATCTTCTGCACGAGCTGCGCATCGATCGCGGGCAGCGCGACGATGACGAATCGCGTCCGCACTGGCCGTGGATCGCGGGCATCGTGATCGCGATCCTGGTCGCCGCGGGCGTCGCCGCAGGATTCGCCTTGCACGGCCGCGCGGCCACCGTGGAGACCGCGACGGCGGTGGCGGCCGCGTCCAGCAACGACGCCGCGGTGCTGCAGGCGACGGGCTACGTGGTGGCGCGGCACGAAGCGACGGTCTCGGCGCAGATCATCGGCACCTTGACCCAGGTCGCGGTCGAGGAAGGCGATCACGTCGAGCAGGGCCAGATCCTGGCACGCCTCGATCCGACGGCTTACCAGGCGCAACTCGATTCGGCGCAGGCGCAATACGCCGCCGCGCAGGCTTCGGTCGTCAAGGCGCGCGTCACGCTGCAGCAGGATCGCGCGAATGCCGCGCGCATGAACGACGTGGTCGATCGCGGCTATGTTTCCAAGCAGGCCGCCGAACAGGCCAATACCCAAGTCGCCGCCGACGAGGCCGCGCTCGATGTCGCGGTCACGCAGGCCAAAGCCGCCAGGGACCAGGTGCGGGCCGCGAAGGTGAATCTGAATTTCACGGTGATCCGCGCGCCGTTCGCCGGCGTGGTCACCGCCAAAGGCGCGGAGATCGGCGAGATCGTGTCGCCGTACACCGCAGGCGGCGGCGGCATCGCCGGCGGCCTCGCGACGATCGTCGACATGAATTCGCTGGAAGTGGACGTGGACGTCAACGAGGCATACATCAGCCGCGTGAAACCCGGGATGCCGGTCGAGGCGATCCTGGATGCGTATCCCGACTGGAAGATTCCCGCGCACGTGATCGCGATCATCCCCAGCGCGGACAAGAGCAAGGCCACGGTGAAGGTGCGCATCGCGCTCGACCGGAAGGATCCGCGCATCATCCCGCAGATGGGCGTGCGGGTGTCGTTCCTCGAAAAGAGCGGCGAGAACCATGCGCCGCTGCCGGGCGTGCTGGTGCCGAAGTCGGCGGTCGTGAAGCGCGACGGCAAGGACGTGGTGTTCGTGGTGAAGGACGGCCGTGCCGAACGGAGGCCGGTCGCGGCGGGCGGCGATTTCTCCGACATGAAACAGGTGGCGCAAGGGCTGGATGCCGGCGCGGAAGTGGTCACCACGCCGCCCGCGGATTTGAAGAACGGCGAGAAGGTGCGGGTGAAGACCACGAGCGGACAGTAAATGGCTCGTCATTCCGGGGCCGGCTGCAGGCCGGAACCCGGAAACCGATTCCGGGTTCTGCGCTTCGCGCAGCCCCGGAATGACGAAGGCAACACAACTCCTTGCGAGGCAATGACGATGAACGCAGCAGTCGCTGAAGTGCAAGACGGCAACCGGACCGCAGGTGACAAGCAGACGCTGGTCCAGATCCGCGGCCTGTCCAAGACCTACACGCGCGGCAAGCAGAAACTCGAGGTGCTGCACCACATCGACCTCGACATCCAGCGTGGCGATTTCTTCGCGCTGATGGGCCCCTCGGGTTCCGGCAAGACGACCTTGCTCAACCTGATCGGCGGGCTCGATTCGCCGACGGCAGGTTCGCTCAGCGTGGACGGCAAGCGCATCGACCAGATGGGCGAGAATCAACTCGCGCGCTGGCGCGCCGGCAACGTCGGCTTCGTGTTCCAGTTCTACAACCTGATGCCGGCGCTCTCCGCGCAGAAGAACGTCGAACTGCCGCTGCTGCTCACCAAGCTGTCGGGCGCCAAGCGCAAGAAGAATGCCGCGATCGCGTTGCAACTGGTGGGTCTGGCCGATCGCGCCTCCCACAAGCCCGCCGAGCGTTCCGGAGGCCAGCAGCAGCGTGTCGCGATCGCGCGGGCGATCGTGTCGGACCCGACGCTGCTGGTCTGCGACGAGCCGACCGGCGATCTCGATCGGCAATCGGCGGAGGAAGTGCTGACGCTGCTGCAACGCCTCAACCGCGAACACGGCAAGACCATCGTGATGGTCACCCACGATCCCAAGGCCGCCGAGTACGCATCGCACACCCTGCATCTTGACAAGGGCACGCTGGTGGAGCAGGGCGCCAAGGCGTGATGCAGCGGTGAGCTTGAACCCCTGTCCCTCCGGGAGAGGGGCAGGGGTGAGGGTCCGGGTCTTGCGCGGTATTCGAGCCTGCGCGAACCCGAACCCTCATCCGGCGCTTCGCGCCACCTTCTCCCGGAGGGAGAAGGAAACAGCGATGGAGTCGTGAGGATACACACATGAAATACTTCCATCTGGTCTGGAGTGCGCTGTTCCGGCGCAAGACCCGCACGATCCTGACGCTGGTATCGATCGTCGCGGCGTTCCTGCTGTTCGGCCTGCTCGATTCGGTGCGCGTGGCCTTCACCGCGGGCAACAACGTGGCCGGAGCCGGGCGGCTGGTGGTGACTTCGAAGATGTCGATGCAGCAGGCCCTTCCGGAAAGCCTCGGTGCGCGCATCGGCAATGTGCCGGGCGTGAGTTCGGTCGCCTACGCCAATTGGTTCGCCGGCGTGTATCAGGACCCGAAGAACCAGGTCTTCAGCTTCGCGGTCAGTCCGAATTATCTCGACCTTTATCCCGAGATCGTGCTGCCGGCCGACCAGCGCGCGGCGTGGGACCG
>JBQCCP010000120.1:0-4861 GCA_051962095.1 Rhodanobacteraceae bacterium | reverse complement strand
CGCCACATCGGTGGCGTTCGCGCCCGGTTTCAATTTGGCCACGTAGTACGCCACTTCCGTGCCGCCGGTGTCGTTGTCCAGCGCGCGTGCGGTATCCAGGGACGCCACCACGTTCACGCCGCCCAGCGCGCGGATGCCGCTGGCGACGCCGACGATCCGCACCAGGTCGCCGTTGATCAGCGCCTGTCCGCCGATCGGCACGCCGAGCTTGGGCAGGTCGGCGCGATCGACGATCACCGCGAACGGCTCCTTCAGCGACGCGCGTTGCGCGGGCGTCAGCACGTCGGAAAAAATCATGCCGTCCGGATCGGTGCTGATGCCCGACACGAACACCGATACGCCGCCGGTGCCGGCCGGTCCGCGCCAGTCGCCGTCCACCCACGCGAACGGCTCCACGCGTGCCACGGCGGGGGCCATCAACAGCGCGGTGCGGGCGGCGGGCGCAATCGGACGGCCCAGTTCGATGCTCTGGGTGCCGGGATACCCCACCCACAAATCGGCATCGGACGCGGTGATGTACACCGCGGTGGAACCGAAAATGCCGAACACCAGCGCAGCCTGCATCAACAGCAGCAAGCCCGAGAACGCGACCGCCAGCATCGCCGGCAGGAAGCGCCTCCATTCGTGGATGAGGGTTTTGCGCGCGAGCGGGATCATGGCTTCGGGTCCGCGTCCACCGTCGGCTCGTCCTTCGGCAACGGCGCGCCGCCCAGCGCCTTGTACAGCGCCACGTACGCGAGCCCATGCGCCAGGCGCGCCTGTTCGCGATCGAGTTCGGATTCGCTGAGCGCGAGTCTGGCATCCGCCAATTGCAGGCCGTCCGCCTGGCCGAAGCCGCGCAGTTTTTCGCTGAGCGCGAGGCCGCTTTGCGAGGCTGCGGCCGCGGCATCCGCGCTGCGCAACCGCTGGCCCGACGCATGCAGCGCCGCCATGTCGCTCTCGACTTCGGCCGCGCCCTGCAAGACGGCCTGCCGATATGCCAGCACCGCCGCCTGCAACGCGTCCCCGCGTGCATCACGCACCGCACGGCGCTGGCCCCAGTCGAACAGCGGGATGTTGATGATCGGCCCGATCGCGAACGTGTTGTTGACGTCGCCCAGCCGGGTACGGCCCTTCACCAGCGCGGCGAAGGTCAGCGAACTCCCGAGCGCGAGGCGCGGATACAGGTCTGCCTTGGCGATGCCGAGTTCGCCCGCCGCCTTCAGCACCTGCGTTTCGGCGTAGCGGATTTCGGGGCGCGTGCGCAGCAGATCGGCCGGGACCGACTCGACATCCACGCCCGCGAGTTCCGGCAGCGGCTTCGGCGCAAGCCAGGCCGGATCGGGTTCGCTTCTTCCCAGCAGCAACGCCAGCGCCTGCGCATGCTGCACGACGGCCGCGCGCGGTTCGGCTTCCTGGGCTTCGGCCTTCGCAGCCGCCGCGGTCGCCTGCTCGACGTCGATGCGCGACCCCAATTGCAGGCGTTCCTGCACACGCAGCAGTTCCAGCTTCTTCCGTGCCGCCTGCGTCGCCGCGTCCAGCAACGCTTCGCTGCGCTGCGCCGCGCGCAGTTGCAGGTATTCGCGCACCACTTCCGCGATCAACGAAACCCGCGCGGATTGCAGCGTGGCCGCCGCTTCGCCGGTGTTCGCCCGCGCGAGGTGCCCGTTGGCGTCCGCGCGTCCGAACAGGCCGAATTCCCAGGTCGCGTCGAATCCCGCCTGAAAATAACTCGCGGTGTTCTGCGGATTCGGCTGCTCGATCGTGTTGAAGCCCAGGTGGGGCCGGAAGGTGGCGGCGGATGCGTCTTCCAGCGCACGCGCGGCGCGCAGTTTCAGCACCGCCTGCTGCACGTCGAGGTTGTCGTGCAGCGCGGTATCGACCAGCGCGTCCAGTTCGGGATCGTCGAACTGCTTCCACCAACCGGTGAGATCCGGTTTCGGACCCGACTGCGGCGAGGCATTGCGCCAGTGCGCGGGCAGGTCGCTTTCCGGCAGCTTCGGCACCTGGACGCTGACGCACGCGCCCAGCGCCGCGCACAGCACGATCGTGAGCAGCACCGGCAGGCACGTCGCCGGGCGCGGCAGGTTTTGCGTTTCCGGATGCGCGGGCATGAGCCTCGGCAGTGTAGCGGCTGAACGAAATGCGAAACGGGCCGCGAAGAGGAAAGCCGCCGGAAAGCCCGCGGCCACAAAATACGCGCGTCGCCTTTCCGGATGCTTTGCACGCCGTGCCGGGCGGCGTCGTAAAATACCCGCCCGGGCCTGCCGCGACGCGCTGTCGCACCCTGATCCAATGAATACCGCCACGGCCAAACCTCGTCGATTCTTCTTTGCCTACACCGCCTGGGATGTCCTTCCCGTGCTGATGGTGCTGGGCCACGCCGCGTTCCTCGCGTGGTTGTTCTTCGCCTTCCACCAGACGCCGTGGTGGCTGTGGATTCCGTGCGCGCTGATCTATTCGATCAGCATTTCCTGGTCGATCAACTCGACCAGCCACAACTTCATCCACAACCCGTTCTTCAAATGGGAATGGCTGAACCGGGCCTACAGTTTCCTGTTCTCCTTGACCGACGGCTTCAGCCAGGAGTTCTACAAGCACGTCCACCTGCGCCACCACGTCGGCAACATGGATCGGGTCGGCAAGGACGGCACCACGATCGACCCGCTTTCGATCTATCGCCACGGCAAGGACGGCAAGCCGGAAAGCGTGTGGACCTACACGTTCTATTCCTATTTCCGCGACGACATCGGCGAGTGCTACACGAGGGTCAAGAAGAAGTGGCCGCACCTCGCGCGCTGGATCCGCATCGAAATCGCGACGGTGGTGGTCGTGTACCTTGCCTGCCTCGTCTATGACTGGCGCGCGTTCCTGTGCCTGGTGCCGTTCTACTACCTCGGCCATTCGCTGTCGTCGCTGAACGGCTACTACGAACATCTGAAGGGCGACCCCGACCAGCCGATCGCGTGGGGCGTTTCGACGTACAACAAGGTCTACAACTGGATTTGGCTGTACAACGGCTTCCATGCCGAACACCACTACCGGCCCAAGGTGCACTGGACGAAAATGGTCGCTTTGCGTGACTCGATCCGCGACGAGCAGCGCGCCAAGGGCGTGCACGTGATGGGCTGGTGCCACGCGTTGGGTTTCATGGATCGGTCGCCGCCCGCGCATACGCGGATCACGCCAGCGCAGCCGGCCGCGCAAACGCGGGCGGCGTAGCCATCGTCTCCGCAAGCTGCGGACGCGCGCAGGGTGCCGGTGCGTGGCATGCTAGCCGGCCATGCCCGGCCTGATTCCCGAACGCTTCATTGACGAATTGCTGGCCCGCGTCGACATCGTCGACGTGGTGCAGCCGCGTGTGCCGCTGAAGCGCGCGGGCCGCGAGTGGACGGCGTGCTGTCCGTTCCACGACGAGCGCACGCCGTCGTTCTACGTCAGTCCCGCGAAGCAGTTCTATCACTGCTTCGGCTGCGGCGCGCACGGCAGCGCGGTCAGGTTCCTGATGGAGTATGAGCGCCTGGAATTCCCCGATGCGGTCGAGGAATTGGCGCAATCGGTCGGTTTGACCGTGCCGCACGAAGGCGGCCCCGCGCGTCCGCGCGAGGATCACACCGATCTGTATGCCCTGCTGGATGCGGCCGCCGCGTTCTACCAGCGCGCGCTGCCGGAGAGCACGGCGGCGAAGGCGTATTGCAAGAAGCGTGGACTGGACAAGGACGTCATCGAACGCTTCCGCATCGGCTGGGCACCCGGCGGCTGGGACGCGGTGAAACGCGCGCTCGGCACCAGCGATGCGCGCGTGAAGATGCTGGAACAGGCCGGGATGCTTTCGACCGGCGAGGGTGGCACACGCTACGATCGGTTCCGCGAACGGCTGATGTTCCCGATCCTCGACCGGCGTGGACGGGTGATCGCGTTCGGCGGAAGGATCCTGGAAGGCGACGGCCCCAAATATCTCAACTCGCCCGAAACGCCGCTGTTCCACAAGGGCCGCGAACTGTTCGCGCTGTGGCAGGTGCGGCAGGCCAACGCGAAGCTCGAGCGCCTGATCGTGGTCGAAGGCTACATGGACGTGGTGTCGCTGCACCAGGCCGGCGTCACGCAGGCGGTTGCGACGCTCGGCACCGCGACCACCAACGAGCACGCGGAGCTGTTGTTCCGCGCCGCGCCTGACGTGTTCTTCTGTTTCGATGGCGACCGCGCGGGCAGAAGCGCCGCATGGCGGGCGCTGGAATCGGTGCTGCCGCGGATGCGCGACGGCCGTCAGGCGTTCTTTTTGTTTTTGCCCGAAGGCGAAGACCCCGACACGTTGGTGCGCAAGGAAGGCCGCGAAGGTTTCGAGGCGCGGCTGAAACAGGCGACGCCGCTGTCGGAGTACTTCTACGCGTATCTTTCGCACGACGTGAACGTGGCGACGCTGGATGGCCGCGCACGCCTGGCCGAACACGCCAAGCCCCTGCTCGCGAAATTGCCGGACGGCGCCTTTCGCGACCTGATGTTCGCGGAACTGGAGAAACGCACGGGCGTGCAGAGCGGCGCAACGGCGCCGATTGCGCCGCGGCGGACCCCGACATCCGCCAACAATACGCCGCGCCGCACCTTGGTGCGCAGCGCGATCGCGATGCTGCTGGCGAACCCTGCGCTGGCGCAAGAAGTCACCCTGCCCTATGCGTTCGCCGCGCTGGACAAGCCGGGCATTCCACTGCTGACCGAATTGCTGGATTTCCTGCAGGAACGGCCCGGCATCAACACCGCGTTGTTGCTGGAACACTTCGCCGGACGCGAGGAATCGGCGGCCTTGCAAAAGCTCGCGCTCACCGAATTCCCGGGCGAACCCGAAGCGCTGCGCGCGGAGTTCATCGATGCCCTGCGCAAGCTG
>JBQCCP010000119.1:0-5502 GCA_051962095.1 Rhodanobacteraceae bacterium | reverse complement strand
GACCGGCAGGCCGCCTGCGTAGGGCTTGCCGCCGGGCGCGGTGTGGCAGGCTTCGCAATCGCCCGCAAGCGCAAGGTAGTGCCCGCGCTGCACTTCCGCGGCGCTTGCGGCACTCGCCGGCTCGGCTGCGACCGCGTGCACGGCGGACAGCGAGAGCAGCATCACCAGCAGCCATCCCGGATTGCGAATCCGCGCGTTCATCGCGAAGGCTCCGCGCCCGCGGCAGTCGTGGCGGATTTCGCCGGATGCATGTGATCGGCGGTGCGCAGCGCCAGCGCGACCGCGGTCAGGGTCGAGTTCATCGTCGCCGCGGTCGGCATCACGCCGGTACCGCAGCAGAACAGGTTCTCGTGGTCGTGCGTGCGGCCGAAGCGGTCGGTCACGAACTTGGCGGGATCGTCGCCCATGCCCAGCGTGCCGGTGATGTGCTGGTTGTTGGCGAACTGGCCTTCGGGGCTGTAGCGCAGGCCGGAGCCGCCCATCATCTGGGCGATCTTCGCGAAATCCTCTTTCGAAACATCCGCGCCGCGCCGGGTGTAGTCGTCGATCGAATAATGCGCCTCCGGTTTCGGGATGCCCAGCGCATCTTTTTCGGAAGCAAGCGTGATGCGGTTGTCAGGGTGCGGCAGCACCTCCAGCACGTTCTTGACGTTGACCTGGCGCGCGGCACGCCAGCGCAGTTGTTTTTCGAACTCCGCGCCGTACACGCCCTCGGCGATCAACGCTTCGGTAACGCTCAGGACCTGCGAGATGTTGGTGAAGTCGAGCCGGTAGGCCGCGTGCTGCGAACGGAACGCGCCATCGCGCATGGTGTTGATCGAACTCGGGCTCTGCGGGCCGCGTCCCAGCCACACTTCCTCGTCGGCATAGAACGTGAGCGAACTGCTCGGATGGTCCATCAGGTTGCAGCCGACCATGCCGGAGCGGTTGGCGAGGCCGTTCGGATACTTGTCCGTGGCCGACAGCAACAGCAGCTTGGGGCTCTCGATGCCGTTGGCGGCGAGGATGAATTCCTTGCCGGTGACGCGGTAACTCTGCTTGTTCGGGTCGTAGTAGTGCACCGCGGCGATGCGGCCTTTCGCGTCGGGCTCGATGCGATATACCACCGCGTTGGGCACCACCTTCGCGCCGGCGGCTTCGGCCGATTCCACCGCGTTGATGCCGAGGTATTGCGCGTTCACGGGGCAGATCGGCTGGCAACTGTTGTTGCCGACGCAGGCCGGGCGCCCGCCGTAGCTGCGGCTGTTGCGGGCGACCGTGTTGGCGACAACCGGATACGCAGGCGCCAGCCGCTCGCGGAACCGTCGCATCGACCATGGTTCCGCGACGGGTTGCATCGGGAACGGATGCTTGCGCGGTGAACCGGTGTCGTCGGCGCCGGCCACGCCCAGAATTTCCTCGGCGTCCTGATACCACGCATCCAGTTCCTCGTAGGTGATCGGCCAATCCACGCCGACGCCGTACAGCGTCTTGATGCGCACGTCGTTGGGCACCAGCCGCCACGCCTGCGCGGCCCAATGCCAGGTGGTGCCGCCGACCACGCGGATGTATTCGGCGGGATAGCGGTAAGGGCCCGCCTGGATCAGATAGCCGTTGTCCTTGGGCGTGAAGTCCGGTTGCGGCGCCCACGGCGAAAACGGGTAGGGTGACATCCAGTCGCTCTTGTACGGCGAGTTGCGGAAGGCGGCGACGATGCGTGCGCGCTCGATCCGCGGCCCCGCTTCCAGGATCAGCACCGACAGGCCTTGCTGCGCGAGCCGCCACGCGGCCAGCGCGCCGCAGATGCCCGAGCCGATCACCACGACGTCAGCGGACGTTGGCGTGCTCATCGTCGCCGGCTCCGTGGGTGATCGGTGGCTTCGACCAGCTCCCGTACGGACCGTAGGCGTAGGTGGGCGGCTTCAGCACGTCGGCCACCATCACCGCGTCCAGGGCGTCCTCGTAGGCGATGCAGCGCGCCGCCTCGCCTTCGCCGACGATGCCGAGGCACCACGCGCGCATGAGCCGGCGCGGCAACGGCGCCAGCGGCGAATGCGAAGCGTCGAGCGTCGCCTGGAGTTGGGCGGGATCGATGTGCTGGTTGTCGATCAGCGTCAGCAAGGATTCGGCATCCGCATCGAAGCGCGGCAACACGCCGACGAGCGCAGCATGCAACCGCTTGCCCAATTCCGCATCCAGCGCCGTCCGCCCGACCAGGATGGCGGACAACGCGAGGAACGTTCCGTGCGCCGGGCTGGTCACCGGCGCCGCCACGGCCCAGGGAATCAGCGACGCCGTGTACGCGGTCAGCATGCCCGCCAGCACGCGCCGGCGGCTGGGGTCGGCAAGCGCGGATTCGGCAGCGTCGTTCATCGGCATCCTCCTGTCTTGCGAAGGGTTGCCGTCCTGGAGCACCGGCTCCCGTTGATCGTCAGGAAAGTGCGGTCTTCACCCGCGTGATGAACGCGCTGAACTCCGCCATGTAATTGCGCAGGAATTCGGCCGTGGTTTCGTTGTTGACCTGGCCGTCGTCGTCGACCAGGCCGGGCGTGAACTGGATGTACGCCTCGATCGCGTTCATCAGCGGCGAGTTGCAGAAGCACAACACGCTGCGCAGGCTCTGTTGCGCGACCGCGGTGCCGATCGCGCCCGGCGACGTTCCGATGATCGCGGACGGCTTGCGCGCGAACGAATTCCTGCCCCACGGACGACTGGCCCAGTCGATCGCGTTCTTCAGTCCGCCTGGAATCGAGCGGTTGTACTCGGGCGTGACGAACAGGATCGCGTCCGCGTCCGCGATCTGCTGCTTGAACGCGCGCGCGACCGGCGGGTAGTCGGCGTCGTAGTCGTAGCTGTAGAGCGGCAGGTCCTTGAACGGGATCTCCGACATCGAAAGCTCCGGCGGCGCGACCTGCACCAGCGCCTTCGACAGTTTCCGGTTGAGCGATTGCTTGGCGAGGCTGCCGACGAAATAACCCACCTTGTAGGACGCCATTTCAGTACCTCCCTCGATTGCCACGGGGTTGATTGCCCCCGATCGCGTCGGCGATCGCGGACTCGAGTTCCACGATGTCGCCATCGACCCGGTATCCATCGAGGAAGAAACAGGGCGTGCCGTTGACGCCGCTGCGCACGCCGCCCATGAAGTCGGCGCGGATGCGTGCTTCGATGCCCGGACGGCGAAGCGTCTGCGCCACCTCGGAGGCGTCGAGGCCCACTTGCCGCAATGCCGCTTCCAGCCCTTCGGTGCCATAGGCGGTCCATTCGTCCTGGTTCTCATACAGCCAGTCGTGCATGGGCCAGAACCGGTCCAGCACCGCCGCGGCCTCGGCGACCTCGGCGGCGGGACGCGCCAGCGGGTGCGCTTCGGTGAGCGGAAAATTGCGGAACACGAAGCGCAGGCTGCGGCCGAATTCGCCCTGCAGGCGCTTGACCTCGGGATAGGCCATGCCGCAAGCCGGACACTGGTAATCGCCGTATTCGACCAGCGTGGCCGCGGCGCTCGGCGGTCCTTCGATATGGTCTTCGGGCGAAACCGGAACCGCGAGCCGGGGCGATTGGCCGTACATGGCGTCAGCCCGCCACCGCTCTCGTTTTGGCGAGGCGTTCCAGCGCCTCGAGGATGCCGTCCGCGCCGGGATTGATGCCCATCGGCGACAGATAGCTCCAGCGGATCACGCCTTCGCCGTCGATCACGAACAGCGCGCGCCCGGCGACGCCGTCTTTCTCGTCATAGACGCCGTATTGGCGCGCCACCGCGCCCTTCGGCTCGAAATCCGACAGCAGCGGAAAGTGGTATTTGCGATCGCGCGACAGCGCGGCGTGACTCCACGCGCCGTCCACCGAAATCGCCAGCAGTTGCGCGTCGTACTTGCCGAATTCTTCCAGCAGTTCGTTGTACAGCGCCAACTGATCGCCGCACACCGGGCTCCAGTCGGCCGGATAGAACGCCAGGATCACGTTGCGTCCGCGGAACTCTGACAACGAGACGGTCTGGTCGGGCGTCGAATGCAGCGTGAAATCCGGCGCGGCGCTGCCAGCAGGCAAGATGTTCACGGCATGCCTCCGGTCGATTTCAGCCTGCGCCTTGACGGGTTGGGGCAATCTGAAAACGGGTGCAACGGTCGCGCGAGCATACTCTTTTCGTGCGTTACGACTGCGTGAAAGCAGCGCGGCAGCACGACGCATCGTACCTTGCGCCGGGTCTTCCGGAAGCGGTTCGCACTGTGCACCGCGGATCAACGAAACGCGTATGATGCGTCCCGCTGCAGGCTTGCGGCGCATTGCTTTGGGTGCGCGCGGCCAAGTACGACCTGAAGCCCCGAATCACACCTGACGCGGAGGAAAGGCCATGCGCTACACGCTGCTCGACAATCAGAAGGACGTGGTATTGCTGGTGGCACGCATCCTGATGGTGATCCTGTTCATCTGGGGCGGCTGGGGCAAATTGATGGGGTTTTCCGGTGCAATCGCGATGATGGCGGGATATGGCTTGCCGATCCCGACGGTGGCCGCGGTCGTGGTGGTGGTCATCGAGTTCTTCGTCGGCATCGCAGTGGCCATCGGGTTCCTGACGCGGCCGCTGGCCCTGCTGCTGGCCGCGTACACGCTCGCCACCGCATTCATCGGACACCACTACTGGACGATGACCGGCGACGCGCACGTCGCCAACATGATCAATTTCTACAAGAACGTCTCGATCACTGGCGGTTTCCTGCTCCTGTGCATCACCGGTCCGGGTCGGTATTCGATTGACCGCGGATAGCTTGTGCGCCGTGGTGTGTTGCAGGTGCCAGGACTTCCAAATCCGGTCCGAGATTCATATCGACCCGCGTCTCGAGGATCACGGCCACGTCCCGTCCGCCGGTCAGTTGCATCAGCTCCTGCAGATATCCCTTGCGATGGTTGCCAGCGAGTGTTGGTGCTCCTGTCATTGGTAGAGTTGCGATAGGGCAGTGTCGGAGCCCAAAGCGGCGAGCCCTCGCTCCGCAGCTGCGGAAGCGCGGCTGCGAGAGGCAAGAACTGTGCTGGCAACTCCCAGTGCTTGCCAGGGTCGCACGCCTCCAAGTGTTTTGGTGCCGTTACTTGGCACTTCGAAACAGAAATACTTGGGTCGGGTACCGGCCGGTGCCTTGTCCCTGAAACCGACGTCGCAGCCATAATTTGACACAATAGGCATTTGCATCAATTAAAGGGGGACTCGGGCCAGCCGTGGCGGCCTTCCTTGAGGTCGCCGCGGTCAGGGTCTGCCCCACGTCGGCGCGTCTGGCACATCAGCCCCGAGGGCTTCCGCGAGTTGCGGTATTCGTGCCTGTTGAGCGTCAAGGCATGCGCCGAGTTCCTCGGCTGCTCGGTGTCGTCGGTCAAGGCGTGGGATCGTGGTGCGTCGCGCGTGCCCTGGTCTGTGGTGAAGCTGCTGCGGGTGTTCCGCCTGGGCGATCTCGGCGCGCTGCGGCCTGAGTGGCGTGGTTGGACGATCAACCGCAACGGCATGGTGTCGCCGGAGGGGCGCGTTTACGATCG
>JBQCCP010000118.1:0-12224 GCA_051962095.1 Rhodanobacteraceae bacterium | reverse complement strand
GAGGGCCTGCACCAGCGCGTGCCGGTGATCCTCGGGTCAAGGAACGAAGTGGAAGCGGCGGTGAAGTACCACGCGGACGCGTAGGTCGGGCTGAGCGCAGCGAAGCAAGTAGGGCGGGAGAAACTCAGTGAATCCCGCCGTGGATGCACGGAAGGCGGGTTATCACCCGCCCTACGCCGCTACACCCTTCCGGTCACCGGGATCAACGCACCGGTAATCGCAGAAGCCTCATCGGACAACAGGAACACGATCACGTCAGCGAGCTGCGAAGGCTTCACCCACTTGCCGAAATCCGCCTTCGGCATGTCCTTGCGGTTGGGCGGCGTATCGATGATCGACGGCAGCAACGCGTTGACGGTGATGCCGCGCGGCTTCAGTTCCTCGGCGAGTGACTCGGTGAAACGCATCACCCCCGATTTCGACGCCGCATAGGCACCCATGCCCGCGCCGGCTTTCAATGCTCCTGCCGCACCGATGTTGATGATGCGCCCGCCGTCCGGCAGGTGTGCCAGCGCCGACTTGCTGGCCGCAACCGCAGTGCGCAGGTTGACGCGATACAGCAAGTCCCAGGTTTCGATGCCGCCGTCGCCCAGCGTCTCGAAACGGAACGTGCCGGCAATGTTGACCAGCGCATCCAGTCCACCGAGCGTTTGCGCCGCCTTGTCGATCGCCGCCTTCGCTTGCGCCGTGTCGGCCAGATCGACGCCGCCGAAAAGTTCGGCCGCACCAAGATCGATGCCGGGGGGCGGCGCTTCGGCGCGGTCGAGCGCAGCGACCTTCGCGTCCACGGCGAGTGCCGCCTGCACCACCGCCGTCCCGAGCGAACCGAACGCCCCCGTGATCGCGATGCGTTTGCCCATGAGTGACATGGCGACTCCCTCTTGCCCAAGCGGACAGCAAGCATATCGCGCGTCCGCGGCACGGGTGAAATCTGCCGCGCCGCCAACCGGTCAGGATCAGGAGTAAGCTCGCGCCGTTGGCGAGCCGGAGCGTGCCATGGCCAGCATCCCCGAAGACGTGATCCCCCCTTCGCCCGCCGCAAAGACACCGAACGTCCGGCGCGTGGTCTATCGCCACAGCCTGCCGCTGCGGATCATGCACTGGATCAATGCGATCTGCCTGCTGATCCTGCTGGGCAGCGGCCTGCAGATCTTCAACGCACATCCCGCGCTGTACTGGGGCCAGCGTTCGACATTCGACCGTCCCTGGCTGAGTCTCGGCACGACCCGTGCGCATGACGGAACATTGCGCGGCGTCACCACGCTGGGATCGCATCGTTTCGACACCACCGGCTGGTTCGGCGTATCGAAGATGGACGGCCAGTCCGCGGTTCGCGGTTTTCCGAGCTGGACCACGATTCCCGGCCCGCAATGGCTGGCGATGGGCCGCGCGTGGCATTTCTTCTTTGCGTGGCTGTTCGCGATCAATGGCCTGTGCTTCGTCGCGTATGCATTGAGGACGCGGCACCTGACCCGCGACCTCGTTCCGACGCGGCGCGACTGGCGCGGCATCGGCCGCTCGATCGTCGACCACATGCTGCTCAGGCATCCGAAAGGCGAAGCCGCGCTGCGCTACAACGTGCTGCAGCGGATCGCCTATCTCGTGGTGATCTTCGGGTTCGGCGGCGGCGTGGTGTTGATGGGGCTGGCCATGTCGCCGCGGATGGATTCGGTGCTCGGCTGGCTGGTCGACGCAGTCGGCGGCCGGCAATCGGCGCGCAGCATCCATTTCCTGTTCGCGATGGGTTTCATCGCGTTCTTCCTGATCCACATCTTCGAAGTGATCGTCACCGGGCTCGGCAACAACCTGCGCTCGATCATCACCGGCCGTTACTCAATAAATGAAACCTCTGAAGAACCGTAGCGAGCGAAGGCAGAATGCGTGACGCCGGAGCGCAGCAAGCGGAGCGTACACGTCAGTACGTGAGCATTGCGAGCACCGCGGGCGCGCAAGCTGCCGACTAGATCGGCAGGACTGCCGATCTGAACGCCGCAGGCTGCCGCAGGGCGAGCCACATGGATGTGGCGAGTAGCACAGCAGGTTGTTCAGAGGTTTTGGAGGTGCGCGATGAAACTGATCAACAGGCGAAGGCGCTTCCTGCGTGACGCGCTGACCCTGACCGGCGCGGTGGCGCTGGGCGGCTGCGACAAACTGTCGGAAACCGGCTGGGCGCCCAAGGTGCTGGGCAGCGCGACGGACTTGAGCCACGCCGCGCAACGCGTGCTGTCGCGCGATGCGATGGCGCGCGAATACAGCGAGGCCGACATCTCGCCGGTGTTCCGCCCGAACGGCAGCACCGATCCGCCATCGCCCGAATACCGCGCGCTCGCCGCGAACGGTTTTCGCGATTACCGGCTGGCGGTGGGCGGACTGGTCGTGCATCCGTTGTCGCTGTCGCTGGATGAACTGCGCATGCTGCCCAACCGCACCCAGATCACCCGTCACGATTGCGTTGAGGGCTGGAGCGTGATCGGCAAATGGACCGGCGTGCAGTTGTCGCAGGTGTTGAAGCTCGCGCAGCCGACGAAGCAGGCCCGCTACGTGGTGTTCCGTTGCTACGACACGATGGACGACGACAGCGAGTACTACGAATCGCTGGGCTTCGACGATGCGTACCATCCGCAGACCCTGCTGGCGTGGGAACTCAACGGCAAGGCGCTGCCGATCCCGAACGGCGCGCCGCTGCGCCTGCGCGTGCCGCGCCAGCTCGGCTACAAGATGGCGAAGTACCTGCGCCGCATCGACCTGGTCGCTTCGTTCAAGGGCATCGAAGGCGGCCAGGGCGGCTACTGGGAAGATCAGGGCTACCAATGGTATGCCGGCATTTGACGCACGGCAGGTTGGGCACGGCATCCGCACACCCTTTTGCCCAAGCGCGACTCGGGCAAAATCACAATACAAGGTTGGGCTGAGCAGCGCGAAACCCAACAGGTCGGACGTTCACGTCGCGGCGGCGATCAGGGACGATCGCAAAATTTCACCTACGCCAGCGCCGTTCGTGCCGCCAATGCCGGATGCGGCGGATCGTCCATCGCGACGCGAACGGCAGCACTGCCAGCAGCGCCAGCGAAATGATCATCGGCAGCGAAACCAATTGTGCGGGTGATTTGGCCGCCGCGATGCGCGTGCCCGCGTTCACGTACACCGCGGTGCCCGCCAGCATCCCGAGCTGCGTCACCCAGTAATAGGTCCCCACCCGCATGTGGGTCAGGCCCATCAGCAGGTTGACCAGAAAAAAGGGAAAGATCGGCACCAGCCGGATGTTGAGCAGGTAGAACGCGCCATCGCGCTCGATGCCCGCGTCGATCTTGTGCAGGCGGTGCGCGAAGCGGCGGCGGATCGCCTCCTTGAACACGAAGCGCGATGCCAGCATCACCAGCGTGGCGCCGATCGCCGAACCGAACGACATCAGTACGGTGCCCTCGACCACCCCGAAAATCGCGCCCGCGGCCAGCGTCATCACGGTCAGCAACGGCAGCGACAGCAGCACGATCGCGACCAGCAGACCGAGGAACCCGAACGCCAGCCGCCAGGGATGCGTGGCCTGCTCCACCGCCAGCCATTCGCGGCTGCTCTGCAGCGTCGCGAAGTCGAGATGGTGTTCCGCGCCCGAAAGGAAGAACGCGATCACCGCGCCCAGCGCAATCAGCACCAGGATGCCGCGCAGCAACCACCGCCATTGTTCGCGGGACAGCATGCTCTCCAGCATGCGCGGCGGCACGTGAACGAAAGGTACGGCTCTTTACCGGTGCGTTGTGCCGGTGCAGCATGTCGCGATCTTCAGGGAAAGCTCTTGCTCGACCGCCCCGCCCTGCTGCACCGCCTTCGACGCGACCGCCTGCTGCCGGCGCTGTTGCTGCTGACGCTCGCGCTGGCGGTTTTCGATCCGCGCGCGCCGCGCGAATACCTGCACTGGCTGGACCTGCCCACGCTCGCCGGCCTGTGCGGTTTGCTGGTGCTGACCCAAGGTGTGCAGATGAGCGGCCAGGTGCAACGCTTCGCGCTGCACCTGGTCGCGCGGCTGCACAGCGTGCGCGCGCTGGCGTTCGTGCTGGTGCTGCTCGCGGCTGCGCTCGCCACGGTGCTGACCAATGACGTCGCGCTGTTCCTGGTCGTGCCGCTGACGCTGACAATCGATCGAATCGCGCGCGTACCGCGCCAGCGGCTGGTGATCTTCGAAGCGCTGGCGGTGAACGCGGGCTCGACCTTCAGCCCGATCGGCAATCCGCAGAACCTGTTGCTGTGGCAGCACTCGGGGCTCGGGTTCTTTCGCTACGTCGCGGCGCTGGCGCCGACCGGCGCGGTGCTGCTTGGCGTGCTGCTGTTCGCGTGTGCGTTTGCGTTTCCGGCGATGCCCTTGCAGCTCGACGAAAGCGGGATCGATCAGGCGGCGGGGCACGACACGCCCCTGCTCACCGGTTCGGTGCTGCTGCTGATCGCGATGGTGTTCGCGCTGCAATGGGGCTTCGCGATTCCCGCGGCCGTGTTGGTGGTCGCAATCGGAATCCTGTTTTTCCGGCGCGTGCTGGCGGGCGTGGACTGGCTGCTGCTGGTGACCTTCGCCGCGATGTTCGCGGGGCTGGGGCACCTTGCTGTGCTGCCTGCCGTGCAAGCGCATGTCGGCGCGCTCGCGTGGCACGATCCGCGCGTCACCTACGCGGGTGGCATCGTCCTGTCGCAGATCATCAGCAACGTGCCGGCCGCGGTGGCGCTGCAGCACTACACGCCGAACCTCACCTTGCTTGCGGCGGCGGTGAACATCGGCGGATCGGGCCTGATGATCGGTTCACTGGCCAACCTGATCGCGCTGCGCCTCGACGGCAGCCGCGGCATCGGCTGGCGTTTTCACGCATGGTCGATGCCGTACCTGGTCGTTACCGCTGTGCTCGTCGCACTCCTGACATTGCGGTGATTCACAGGTCGAGACGACGGCTCCTTCCGAAGGCCCTGCGGGCCCTGTGCCTGCAGGGCGGCCATCGCCCCCCTGCCGCCAGACATCAATGGCTACTTTACCGGCACCATCAGGTGCTGGTATGGGGTTCCCGCCCACATCACGTATGGCGCATGCGTATCCGGATCAGCGCCCTTCGGATACAAGTCGTAGAAGCCCTGGTCAGCGCCGACAATCATTACGTGCGCTCCGGTCTTGATCCAATGGTTGCCGGCATTGGGTTTGGCCGCATACGGATCGGTGTTGCTGGCGTCGGTGCCGCCCTCGAGCATGTACATGAAACCGACCTTGCCGCTTGCAGGGATCTTATGGCCCATCCACGCACCAGCCCACTCGAATGCGTTCTTGTCCATGCACATCGGATCGGGGCCGGGCGTCGCCGGGGAATCGGGCATGCAGGTCCAGCCGTTGTGGCCTTCGCGCAAGGTGCGCAATTTGCCGTCGGAGCCCATCGCCACGATGGTGGCGCCCTTCGCGACGGCCGCCGGCGCGGCGCGTTCAGCGCTGGCAATCAACTGCGCGTCACTGGGGGTGTGGGTTTTTGCCGCGGTCGTTTGCGTGGTCGCCGCCAGCGCCATTGCGAGGGCCATGACACCGTACCGGCCCATTGAACGTGTAGTGTTCATATCTGCCTCCGGAACGATTGGGATCGAACGCCCGGTAGCGCGCCCGCACGACGATGCACGGCGTCGACCGGGGCCGATCACTCTACTCCGATCGAGCCGTGCATACACCTGCCGCGGAAAGCCGTTGGACCGTCTGCCCGCAGCGGCCCAATGCGAGGCTTCTTGCAGCGCGTAGCCGGATGGAGCCGCACAGTGGCGCAATCCGGGGCGTTCCACCAGCCACTCCCGGATTGCGCTGCGCCTCGACGGCAGCCGCGGCATCGGCTGGCGTTTCCACGCGTGGTCGGTGCCGTACCTGGTCACCGCTGTGCTGGTCGCGCTTGTGGTTTTGAGGTGATGCAGGTTGAGCTGAGGCGGCTTCATCCGCCGAAGCCAGCGATATCGCGCGTCAACGTTGGACTTCTCCGGATTGCATCCGGGATCAGCCCAACCTACAGATCGGGTTGATGCAACACGCGCCGGTCGACTTCCGCGATCGTGCGCACGCCGCACAGCACCATCGTCAGGTCGAGTTCGCGACGAATCAGTTCCAGCGCCGTCGTGACGCCGGCGCCGCCCAGCGCGCCGAGGCCGTACACGAACGCGCGGCCGATCATCACCGCGCGTGCGCCCAAGGCGATCGCCTTCAGCACGTCCTGCCCCGAACGCACGCCGCCGTCCATCCACATTTCGCAATCGCGGCCGATCCGTGACGCAATCTCCGGCAGCACGCTGATCGACGATGGCGCGCCGTCGAGCTGGCGTCCGCCGTGGTTGGACACCACGATCGCATCCGCGCCGCAGTCCACAGCACGACGCGCATCGTCGGGATCGAGCACGCCTTTCAGGATCAGCTTGCCGCCCCAACGGCGCTTGATCCATTCGACGTCGTTCCAGTTCAAGCCGCGATCGAACTGCTCGGCCGTCCAGGCGGCCAGCGAGGACATGTCGCTGACGCCTTCGACGTGGCCCACGATGTTGCCGAACTCATGCCGGCGCGTGCGCGCCATGCCGACACACCAGCGCGGGTGCAGCGCCAGGTTCGCGAGATTCTTCAGCGTCGGCTTGGGCGGCGTCGAAAGTCCGTTCTTGATGTCACGATGGCGCTGCCCCATCACTTGCAGGTCCAGCGTCAGCACCAGCGCCGAACAGCCGACCGCTTTGGCGCGATCGACCAGGCGTTCGATGAAGCGATGATCGCGCATCACGTACAACTGGAACCAGAACGGCCGCTTCACGAATGCGGCCACGTCCTCGATCGAACACACGCTCATGGTCGACAGCGTGAATGGCACGCCGAAGTCCAGCGCGGCCTTGGCGGCCAGCATTTCGCCGTCGGCGTGCTGCATCCCGCACAGACCCACCGGCGCCAACGCCACCGGCAAAGCAACGTCTTCGCCCAGCATCTTGGTCGTGGTGGTGCCACCTTCCACGCCCACCGCGACGCGCTGGTGCAACGGGATGCGCGCGAAGTCCTCGAGATTGCGGCGCAACGTGGTTTCGGTCCACGAACCCGATTCGCAGTAGTCCACGAACATTCGCGGTACCCGTTTCAGGTAGAGCTGCCGCAGGTCTTCGATGCAGGTCATCGGCGCCATTCGCCAATCCTCCCGTTGCGCGCCAGCCAGTACGGATCGTGCTCGTACGGATCGGGACGTTCGGCCCAGCGCTTGTAGGTCCACTGGTACTGCGGAAATGCGAGTTCGACGCACTGCTCGACGCCGCGATTGAGGGCGGTGCAGGCGACGCGCATGTCGGAATCGGCGATGCCGTCCGGTGCCGGCAGGATACGGATCCGAAACCCCGCACCGCGCGGCAGGCGCTCGGCGAACGCGAACAGCACCATCGCGCCGGTGCGTTGCGCGATGCGCGGCAGCAACACCATCGTGTTGGCGTCCAGCCCGAAGAACGGCGCGAACTGGCCTTCTCCGCGCTTGGGTTGCTGGTCGGGAAGGATGCCGACCACGCCGCCCGCCGCGAGGCGCTTGTACAACATGCGCACGCCGGCGCCATCGGCCCGCACCTGCTCGGGTTTCAGGTCGCCGCGCGCGCGTACCAGCAAGGCTTCCCACGCGCGATTACGCGGCGGCGCGTATAGGATCGCGATCGACGTGCGCGCGCTGAGCCAATAGTTCAGGAGCTCCCAGCAACCGAGATGCGGCGCGGCCACGATCAGCCCGCGCCCGGATTGCAGTGCGGCGTCGAACAATTCCAGTCCATCGACTTCGCGCACCAGCTTCAGGGCGCGCCGGCCGCCGCGCCCCCACACCGCCGCCATTTCGGTGACGGCGCGGCCGGTTTCGACGAGGCACTCGCGCACCAGTGCGTCGCGCGCCGCATCGTCCAGTTCCGGATGCACGATCCGCATGTTCACTTCGGTGTGCACGCGCTCGCGCGCGCGGCGCCGCCACCACAACAGCCGTCCCAGTGCGCTGCCGATCGCGTACAGCACCGGCAGCGGCAGCATGCCCAGCGCACGCAGCAACCACCAGGTCAGGCGCACGTACCAGCGCATCAGGTGCCCACGCCTGCCGCAAGGTAGACGTCATCGGTGAGCCCGCTTCCCGCACGAGCCTTGAAGCGCTTGTAGTTCCACTGGTACTGCGTGAAGGCGTCGCGCACGCAAGCTTCGATGGCTGCGTTCATCGCGCTGCATGCCGTCACGGGATCGGGATCAAGCAACGCCACCGGTGGTTCGCGAAAGTGCACCCGGAACCCTTGCGGCAGGCGTTCGACGAACAACATCAGCACGGTCGCGCCGGTGCGCTGCGCGAGACGCGGGAGCAGGGTCATCGTGAGTGCCGGGATCCCGAAGAACGGCGCGACCACGCTGCCCGCGCGCGGCACGTGGTCAGGCATGATCGACACCACGCCGCCTTCCTTAAGGTGCCGGAACACGCGACGCACGCCGGAGTCATCGATCGGGAACTGGATGCTCGCGCCGCCTTCGCGCAAGCGGCGCAAAAGGGATTCGGCCTGCGGATAGCGCGGCTGCGTGTAGAACGTCGCGAACGACGTACGCGCGCCGATCCAGTAATTGGCGACTTCCCAACTGCCGAGATGCGGTGCGCACAGGATCACGCCGCGCCTGGCCGCGAGGGCGGCGTCGAACAATGCCTGTCCATGCACCTCGCGCACGGCGGCCAAGGTACGGCGCGGATTCGTCCAGATGCCGAACACCTCGACCAGCGAAATGCCGGTCTGGCGCACGCATTCGCGCGCCAGAGCGTTGCGTGCACCCGGATCCAGTTCGCGCCGCGCCAGCGCGAGATTGGCTTCTACGATCCGCCGCTTGCGACTGTTGGTCGTCCAGAACGCCCAGCCCAGCGCCGCGCCCAGCACGCGGAACACGTCCATCGGCAGGCGGGCCGCGAACCACATCAGCCCATAAGCGAGTTTGGTGTACCAGCGCATCGCGGGAGTGTAGCGACAGAGCAGGGACGAGAGGCGGGTAGCGAGTGCGCGCGAGCAAGCCCCGGCGTCATTCCGGCGCAGGCCGGACTGCGAAGGCGGGGCCGCCGTAGCGAACATCGGCGAAGCCGATGGCGCGAAGGGCGCGTCGCACGAGCGACGCGTAATCCATCCTGGTGGTGCTCGACTACACGGAAGACGAGGTGTCCCGGCCTGCGCCGGGGGGACGGCTTTGTTGCTACGCTTTGCGGCCCTGCTTTGCTCCTTTCTCGCCCTGGTCTCTCGCTCTTCGCCCATCGCCGCTCGCCCGTGATCGCCCTCCTCCAACGCGTCACCTCTGCTTCGGTCACCGTCGATGGCGAAAGCGTGGGCGCGATCGACGCGGGCCTGCTGGTGCTGGCGGCGATCGAGCCCGGCGACGGCGAGGTCCAGGCGCAACGTATGTGCGAGCGATTGCTGGGCTACCGTGTCTTCGGCGACGCCGAAGGCAGGATGAATCTTTCCCTTGCCGAAACCGGCGGTGGGCTGCTGCTGGTGCCGCAGTTCACCCTTGCCGCCGACACCCGCAAGGGCATGCGGCCCAGCTTCACGACGGCCGCGCCGCCCGAGGAGGGACGGCGCTGGTTCGATCGGCTGGTGGAACTGGCGCGCGCCGCGCACCCGAGGGTTGCAACCGGCCGTTTCGGTGCCCATATGCAGGTGCGGCTGGTCAACGACGGACCCGTGAGTTTCATTGTGCGTTCGTCCGTGAACGCTGCGCCATGAGCCGCCTGACAACATGACGCTTGCCGTGTAGATGGACACCAGATCGGCCTTCGATGGCCCGACTTTTCACCAACGCGGCTCCGGACGGGGGCCGCGGGCTCGAGCTTCGCAAGCCGCACACGTGGCCGGTTGGGATGATTCTTGCATGCCGAATCCGGTCTAGTTGATTGACCCGTCACGCATTTTTCGGCCTTGATTGATGGCCGGCTTACCTCCATTTTGCTATACTGAGCGGTCTTGTCGCGCCTGAAATCCTTATGGAAAACCTCCCCTCGCAGCAATCCGAAATCAAGCAGTTGATCACCAAAGGTCGTGAGCAGGGTTACCTGACTTACGCCGAGGTCAACGACCACCTTCCCGACGACATCGTCGATCCGGAGCAGATCGAAGACATCATCGGGATGATCAACGGCATGGGCATCGAGGTGCACGAAATCGCACCCGATACCGACATGATCAGCGCCGAAGGTCCCGTGGGCGGCGAGGACGACGAAACCGCCACCGAGGAAGCCGTCGCGCTGCTTTCCGCCGTGGACGCGGAAGTCGGCCGCACCACCGATCCGGTGCGCATGTACATGCGCGAGATGGGCACGGTGGAACTCCTGACCCGCGAAGGCGAAATCGCGATCGCCAAGCGCATCGAGGAAGGCCTGACGCAGGTGCAGACCGCACTGTCGAGCTTCCCGTGGGCGATCGGCCTGCTGCTCGAAGAATACGACCTGCACCTCGACGGCAAGCGCCGCATGAGCGAGATCCTAGCCGGCTTCGCCGACCAGGAAATCCCGGCCGAGGAATTCGGCGTGGCGCAACCCGCGGCGGAAGCCTCGTCCGATGACAGCGACGAAGCTGCCGACGCTGACGAGGAAGACGAGGACGATTCCGCCGGCGGCGACGAGGAATCGGCCGGCCCCAGCGGCCCCGATCCGGTCGAGGTCCAGCGCCGCATGGACGTGCTGCGCGAGCTGTACGGCAAATTCCAGAAGACCGCCGACAAGTACGGCGTGGCCGACAAGAAGTCGCAGAAGCTGCGCGAGAAGATGGGCGAGGAATTCCTGAAGCTCAAGCTTCCGTCCGCGCTGATCGACGGCTTCGTGCGCAAGCTGCGCGAAGTGGTGGCGGCGATCCGCCAGCACGAGCGCGTGATCATGGACGTGTGCGTGCGCCAGGCGCACATGCCGCGCAAGGAATTCATCGAACTGTTCCCGTCCAACGAAACCAACCTGGACTGGACCAACGAGCTCGGGCGCAAGCGCCAGAAGTGGGTACCCGCGCTGAAGAACCATCGCGACGACATCCTGCTGGAGCAGCAGAAACTCACCGAGATCGAACGCGCGCTGTACCTGCCGCTGACCGACATCAAGGAAATCAACCGCGCGATGTCGATCGGCGAGGCCAAGGCCCGCCGCGCCAAGAAGGAAATGGTCGAGGCCAACCTGCGCCTCGTGATTTCGATCGCCAAGAAATACACCAACCGCGGCCTGCAATTCCTCGACCTGATCCAGGAGGGCAACATCGGCCTGATGAAGGCCGTCGACAAGTTCGAATACCGCCGCGGATACAAGTTCTCGACGTATGCGACCTGGTGGATCCGCCAAGCGATCACCCGCTCGATCGCCGACCAGGCGCGCACCATCCGCATCCCGGTGCACATGATCGAGACCATCAACAAGTTGAACCGCATTTCGCGCCAGATGCTGCAGTTGTACGGCCGCGAACCCACGCCGGAAGAACTGGCCGTGGCGATGGAAATGCCGGAGGACAAGATCCGCAAGGTGCTGAAGATCGCCAAGGAACCGATCTCGATGGAAACGCCGATTGGCGACGACGAGGATTCACACCTCGGCGATTTCATCGAGGACCAGAATGCGGGTTCGCCGGTGGAATCGGCGACCGACACCGGCCTCACTGAAACCGTGCGCGACGTGCTGGCGGGCCTGACCCCGCGCGAAGCCAAGGTGCTGCGCATGCGCTTCGGCATCGACATGAATACCGACCACACCCTGGAAGAAGTCGGCAAGCAGTTCGACGTCACCCGCGAACGCATCCGCCAGATAGAGGCCAAGGCCCTGCGCAAGCTGCGGCATCCGTCGCGCAGTGAACAGCTGCGGTCGTTCCTGGACTTCGAATAAACGGTCGCGCGCAGACGCGCTCCTACAACGCTCTATTGTAGGAGCCTGCCTGCAGGCGACGTGGACTCGGGACTCAGGCTCGGGACGCCGGAAAGCGTACTGACCTTTGTCGTCATTCCGGGGCTGCGGCGCGCGCAGCGCACCGCAGAACCCGGCATCCATTGTGATCCTGTCCTTAAAACCAAAATGGGTTCCGGCTTTCCTCGCTCCTCAAAGCGCGTACGTCCATGTACGCTCTCCGCGTCGCCGGAATGACGAGCGAAAAAAGGCAGCCCCAATAGTCCTTACATGTTGAGCGGCTATCCATGAACCGCATCGCCGTTTTCGTTGACGCCGGTTACTTCTACGCATCCGCCAGCGAAT
>JBQCCP010000117.1:0-24801 GCA_051962095.1 Rhodanobacteraceae bacterium | reverse complement strand
GATGCTCATCGCCGGCAGCACGATCGCGTACACCCAGGGATGGCCGAAGATCCAGAACAGGTGCTGCCACAACAGCGGATGCCCACCCATGCTCGGATCGAAAAAGTGCGTGTTGAAGCGGCGATCGCACCAGAGCATGAAGAAATCCAGGCTCACCGCCGGCACCGCGAACAGCAGCCCGATGTTGGACACCAGCGTGCCCCAGATCATGATCGGCACGCGGCTGATGGTCATGCCCGGCGCACGCGTGCGGAACGCGGTGGCGAGGAAGTTGATTGCGCCCGCGGTGGTGGAGATGCCTAGGAACACCATCCCCAGCGAGTAGATGTCCACGTTCCAGTCGGGGTTGTAAGGACGCGAAGCCAGCGGCACGTAATTGAACCAGCCGACGTCGGTGCCCTTGCCTTCCCAGAAGCCTATGTAGAGGAAGATGCCGGCCAGCAGGAACACCCAGTAGGTGAACATGTTGAGGCGCGGAAAGGCCATGTCGCGCGTGCCGAGGATCAGCGGCCACAGGTAATTGCTGAAGCCCGACAGCACCGGCAGCGCGTACAGGAAGATCATGGTCGACCCGTGCATGCTGAAGAACTGGTTGTACAGGTGCGGCGGCAACAGGTGTTCGTTCGGCTGCGCCAGTTGCAGGCGCATGCCCAGCGCTTCCATGCCCGCGACGACCAGGAAGATGAAAGCGGTGACGATGTAGCGCTTGCCGATCTTCTTGTGGTCCACCGTCGAGAACCAGCCGACCAGGCCCGGCTTGTCGCTCCACATGTCCTCCAGCTTCTCGCGCAATTCCGGCGTGGGCCGGGCGATGACGGGCGTGCGGAAAGTGGGATTGGCGGCCATGTCGGCGTCCTCGGGATTCGTCATGCCGCGCGGGCGGGAATCGATGTCGCTGGCCTTCCCGCGCCTGCGCGGAAGGGTTCTTCAATGCGCCGCCGGCCGGGCACGTGCGTGGTCATTTCAATGTCTTCACGTAGGCCAGCAACGCCTGGAGCTGCGGGCCGGTCAGCGATTCCGTGGGCATGTCCACGCCGGGCTTGACACCTTGCGCGTTGCTGATCCACGCCGCGAGGTTCGCGGTGTTGTTGGTCAGCGTGCCCGCGGCGAGGGTGTGGCGGTCCATCACGTGCGTGAGATCCGGGCCCATCGTGCCCTGGCTGCCGGGCAGGCCGCGCACGCTGTGGCAGATCGCGCAGCGCGCCTCGAAGACCTGCGCACCTTGCGAGGCCAGCCCCGCGGGCGGCCCCGCCGCCGAGCCCAACTGGTGCGTCCACCACGCTTCGAATTCGCGCGGCGGCTGCGCGACCACGTAAAGCGCCATGTGCGCGTGCTGCAAGCCGCAGAACTGGGTGCACTGGCCGCGGTACACGCCGGGCTTGTCGGCTTCGAGCCACGCATGGTTGACCTGCCCCGGAATGGCATCGGTCTTGCCGGCCAGTTGGGGCACCCAGAACGAATGGATCACGTCGGCGCTCGCGAGGTGGATCTCCACCGGCACGCCCACCGGCACGTGGATTTCGTTGGCGGTTTCGAACGAACGTTGCGGCCGGCCCGCTTCCTCGTATTTCACTTCCCACCACCACTGGTGAGCGGTGACCAGCAGGGTGATCTTCGGATGGCCCGGGGGCGCCGCCGCATGCGCCAGCACGAAGAACGTCCAGATCGCCGACAGCAGCAGCACCGCGATCGATATGGGCAGGCCGATCACCAGCCACGGCATTCCATTGCGGCCGCGTGTCACCACCGGACGACCCGCCGCGTCGTATTCGCCCTCGCCGCGCTTCCACCAGATGCCGATCAGGACGGCGAACGCGATGAACAGGACCACGAATATCGAAACGGCCAGCAAACCCCAGCCGAGCTGCTTGATCGGTCCCGCCGGCCAGCCGTGCGAAACCAGATAGGTCATCGGAGACGCCGCGGCCGCCACGCCGGGCACCAGCCATGCACCGATTGCCAGCACGCCTTTCATGGCCGGTGGCTGGTCGAAGCCGGTGCGGGCTGCGGGTGCGCCTGGGAAGCCGGCGGCGCGGCGGGTGCGGGCCGGGTGGGTTTCGCGTGCTTCGGCATCGGAGGCGGCTCGACGGCTGCGCGCGGATGCGGCGTGTTGCCGGGTGCGGGCTGGCTCCCGAGTTTGGTGACCGATTCGAATTCCGGGTTCGGCTCCGACAACGTCTGGACGTAGGTGACCAGTGCCCAGATCGCGCTGGGCGGCAACACCGTGCCCCACTGCGGCATGCCGTTGGGCCGGCCGTGCAGGATGCTCAGGTAGATTTCACCCGGACTGCCGCCGTAGATCCAGTTCTTGTCCGACAAGGGCGGTCCCATGCCGCCGCCGCCGCCAGGCGCGTGGCAGCCCGCGCAGTTCAACGAGGTGAACAGCTTCTTGCCTTCCATCCAGGCTTCGCGGTTGCCGGCGTAGGGATTCTTCATCTGCGCGGGCGGACCCATCAGCAACCCGGAAACCGGCACGCGCTGCAGTTGCGAGGCGTCGCCGGCGCTGGTGTTGGGCACGACCTGTGCGAAGGCAAACGATGCCGCGCCGATGGCGATCGTTCCCGCGATGCAGATCAAAAGTGACAGGTGTTTCATCATGCCCTCCGTGGCGACGACGAACTCCCGATTCGTTATTCCCGCGCAAGCGGGAGTCCGGTGTCTTGCCTTTCCGGTTGTCCGGAAATCCGTTGCGGGCGCCACGCGGTCGCCAGCACCCGGGGATTCAACGTTGCGTAATCGTGTTCACTCCGGGTGAGTCCGTATCCAGATCCAGTTGCGGCACGCCGTAATCGGCCAGCAGCGTGTGGATCGCGGTCCGGTGGCTTTTCAGGAATGCGTTCAACTTGTCGCGCAAGGCCGTGTCGCCATGCCGCACCGCCATCGAAATCGAAAACTGGAATGGCAGGAAGGCGTGCGTGTGCGCCAGTGGCACCACCGTCAGCTTCACCGGTTCGCGCGTGGCGAAGTACCCGGCCAGTGGCCCCCACGCGACGGCGACGTCGACCTGGCCATCGGCCACGGCCTCGATCAGGTCGGCGGACGGATTGGGCCGGCCGTAGTCGGCAAAGAGCTTGTAGACGCGGACGTTCTTGACGATGCCGCGATGCGCCAGGGTGGCGCCGCCCGGCAGATCCACCCAGTCGTCGCCGGTCGCGTGCACGCCGATCTGCAGCGTGCGCAGGCGCGGATCGTCCAGTGACTGCAATCGGTACGGCGCGTCGGCGCGATATACCAGCGCGTATGTCGAACGGTAGTACGGTTCGGTGGTGAGCACGCCATACTCGTGGTCGTCGGTCGGCAATCCCATCACCACGTCGCAGCGATGGGCGTTGAGCGTGTCGCGCAGGAATTCCTTGCCTTGCGCCCACCACACGAATTGCAGCGGTCGGTCCAGCGACTGCGCCAGCATGTGCGCGAGCTTGTTTTCGAAGCCCTGCTCGGCGTGATTGGAAAACGGAAGATCGTTGGGATCGGCGCACACGCGCAGGGCCGAATCCGCCGCCGCAGGCGCGGCGCCGGTTTGATCGGCGCCCGTTTGCGCGCACACCAGCATCGGCGCCAGCAGCGCCACGGCGGCGAATGCAAGCAGCTTCATCACGTCGGGCCTCCCTGCTCCGGAAGCGCGAAGACGTAGAGGGTGCCCCCCATGGCCGTGATGTTCGGCAGATTCGCGGTGGCGCCGGCCATGCCGAGCCCGGCATAGGGATCCCTGGTATCGAGCTTGCCGGACACGGCGGCACCGGCCGCGCCACCGATCCCGTCCATGATCGCGACGTATTGGCGGCCGTCCGGCCCGCGGTAGGTCATCGGTTGCCCGACCGTGCCCGAACCCATCCGGAATTTCCACAGCAGTGCACCGGTCTTCGCATCCACCGCCTTGAACCAGCGGTCCAGCGTGCCGTAGAAAACCACGCCGCCGGCCGTCGCCACGGTGCCCGTCCACACCTGCCAGGGTTCCTGGTCAGCCCAGGCGATCTTGCCCGCCACCGGATCCCACGCTTCCAGAGCGCCGCGATAGCCACCCGGGGCCGACTCCATCACCACGGTCGCCCCCACGTACGGCGTGCCCGGAATGAACTTCGTGGATTGCGCCTTGACGTCGCCGCACAGGTTGCCCATCGGGATATACACCAGGTGCGTGACCGGCGAATAGGAACTCGGCGGCCAGTCCTTCGCCGCAGCCGTCACGGGACAAACGTTCTTGACAACCTTCCCGAGCACCAGCTTCTTCGCCGGATTCATCATCGGCTCGCCGGTCTTGAGGTCGTAGCTCAGGATCGTGTTGGCGGCGAGCTGGTACTTCCGGGCGGAAATGATCTGGCCGTCCGTGCGATCCATGAAGAACATCCAGCCATTGCGGTCCGCATGGGTCAGCACCTTCCGCATCTTGCCGTCCACGTCGATGTTGAACAGCACGTATTCGCCGATCGCGTCGTCATCGTACTGGTCGTGCGGATTGAACTGCTCGGCCCACACCGCCTGGCCATCCTCGGGATGGCGGGCGAACACCGTCGCGGTCCACTTGTTGGCGCCGGGCCGCTGGTACGGATTCCACGGGCCGGGGTTGCTGGTGCCGTAATAGAGCAGGTCCAGCCCGGGATCGTAGGTGAGCCAGCCCCAGGACGTGCCGCCGCCGTGCATCCACGCGTATTTCGAGGGCCAGGTCGTTTCACCGAGATTGCTGCCCTCTTCCGATCGGTAATACGGATGGTAGTCCTTGCCGATCAGCACATCCTTGTCCGGGCCGGTCGCATAAGCCGCCCAGTCGACGTGGCCGGTGTTGACATCCAGCGCCTTCAGCCAGCCGCGCACGCCCAATTCGCCGCCGCTGACGCCGACCAGGACGTGGTTCTTCACCACCAGCGGCGCCATCGTCATGGCCTCGCCGTCCTCGATGGTGCCGTCCCTGGTTTTCCAGATCAGCCTGCCCGTTTTCGCATCGAGCGCATAGGTGTGGTCGTCCAGGGTGTTGAAGAAGATCTTGCCGTACGCGTACACGACGCCGCGATTCACGGTGTCGCAACAGGCGACCCCGCGGGCGCCGCGCGCCGGGTGCGGCTTGAATTCCCACTTGATCGCGCCGTCGTTCCTGAGATCCAGCGCGTAGACGATGTTCGGCCAGCCGGTGATGATGTACATCGTGTCGCCGACGACGATCGGTACCGCTTCCTGGCCGTGCAGGACGCCGGTCGAGAACGTCCATGCAAGCTGGAGCTCGTGGACATCGCTGGTGTTGATCTGCTTCAGCTCGCTGAAGCGGGTGCCGGAATAGTTCTTGCCCGGCATGATCCAGTAATCCGGATTTTCCGACAGCTTGGCCAGATCATGCGTGTCGAGATTCGGCTGCGCCCGGTTTTCGTGCGCGGGCTGGCGCGCGGCGTCCGTGGCCGGCGCACCTTGCGCGACACCGAGCGCGAACGCGATCGCGAATGCCGCGGCGCCGACGGCGCCGGGCCACGACGCGCGCGGCATGCGCCCGATCGAACGCCCGGGCCGATTGCCCCGCGGGAAACGCAGGCCGCTCATTTCGCGCCTCCCGACGCGACCGTCTCTTTCGGCAGCGCGAACACGTACAGCACGCCTCCCGCAGCCGTGTAGTCGGGCAGATCCTGGGTGGCGCCCACGAAACCGAGCGCACCATAGGGGTTGCGCGGATCGAGCTTGCCCGCCACCACGGCGCCGGCCCAGCCTCCCACGCCGGCGAGGATCGCCACGTACTCGCGTCCATCCGGACCGCGATACGCGACGGGCTGCCCGGCGATCCCGGAACCGACGCGGAACTTCCACAGCAGCTTTCCGGTTTTGGCATCCACGGCCTTGAACCAGCGATCCATCGTGCCGTAGAACGCGATGCCGCCGGCCGTCACGAGCGCGCCGCTCCACACCGGGAATTTTTCGTGGTCCGACCACGCGATCCTGGCGTGCACCGGGTCATACGCCGTGAACGCGCCGCGCCAGCCGCCCGGCGCCGCCTTCATCGCAACCTTGGCGCCGACGTACGGGGTGCCTTCGATGTAGCTGACCTTGCTGACCGTCTCGTCCTGGCACAGATGGTTGTGCGGGATGTACAGCAGGCCGGTGACCGGTGAATACGCGGTCGGCTGCCAGTCCTTGCCGCCGGTGGCGGCCGGGCACATGTTGGTGACGGTCTGGTCGAGCTTGGGTTGCTCGGCGGTATTCACGACCGGCGCGCCGGTCGTGAGGCTGACCCGCTCCACGGTGTTGACGCCTTCCATGAAGGGTTCCGCGGAAATGATCTTGCCGGTGGTGCGGTCCTGGACGTACAGGTAACCGTTGCGGTCCGGATGCGCCAGCAGTTGGCGCTCCTGGCCATCGATCCTGGCGTCGAACAAGACGCTCTCGTTGATGCCGTCGTAATCGTGCGTGTCGTGCGGATTCCACTGCACCGCGAATTTCGCCATGCCGGTATCCGGGTCGCGCGCGAACAGGGTGGTGGTCCAGAAGTTCAGCCCGGGCCGCTGGTATGGATTCCACGGCCCGGGGTTGCCGGTCCCGTAATAAACCAGGTTGAGCTTCGGGTCGTAGGTGATCCAGCCCCACACGGTGCCGCCGCCGATCTCCCACGCGTTCTTGTTCGGCCAACTGGTTTCGCCGAGGTTCGGGCCCTTGTCTTCCGGGTACGGCGGGTCGAAATTCGGACCGATCAGCACGTCCTTGTCCGGACCGGTGGAATACGCCGTCCACTGCACCTTGCCGGTGTTGGTGTCGAGCGATTTCAGCCAGCCGCGCACGCCGAGTTCGCCGCCACTGTTGCCGACCAGCACGTGGTCCTTCACCACGAGCGGCGCCATCGTCATGGTTTCGCCCTTGTTGATGTTGCCGACCCGGGTATCCCAGATCAGCTTGCCGGTGTTCGCGTCGAGCGCGATCGTGTGGTCATCCAGCGTGTTGAAGAAGATCTTGCCGTCGGCGTAGGCCACGCCGCGATTCACCACGTCGCAGCAGGCCACGCCCTGCGCGGCGCGAGCCGGGTGCGGCTTGAAGACCCATTTGATCGCCCCGTCCTTCGAGAGGTCGAGCGCGTAGACGATGTTCGGCCACGGCGTGATCACGTACATGGTGTCGCCCACCACGATCGGCGCCGCCTCGTGGCCGTGCAGGACGCCGGTCGAAAACGTCCAGGCGACCGCGAGGTTCCCGACGTTCTGCGCGTTGATCTGGACGAGCTTGCTGAAGCGGGTTCCGGCGTAGTTCTTGCCCGGCATGGGCCAGTCGGCGGGATCGTGCGACAACTGTTCCAGGTTCTGTTCGGCCGCGGGTTGCGCGGAGGAAGGCGGATTCTTCGCCTGCGTGCGGACCTGAGCCGTCGCGATGCACGCGGCGGCAAGCACCATGGCCACTGCGAATCTTTTCATCGGCGCCCTCCTTGGCGTCCCGCGGCCGGGATCGTTCCGGCCGGTGCGCGACGATCACTCGCTGCCGCTGCTTTTCGTCAGCGCTTCGTGCAGCGTATCGAGGTGCTTTTTCAGGACCGGCAGCGCCGACTGCGCCAGTTGCTTCACCTGCGGATCCGAACCGTTCTGAATTTCGCTCTCGGTCTGTTCGATCGCCTTGACATGCCCGTCGGCTTCATCATGCGCCCACGTGGTGTCGAACTTCGTGCCCGACAGGCTCTTGAAGGTCTTCATTTCGTGCTGCTGCTGCTCGTTCGGATGACTGGGCAGTTTGACGCCGAGCTGTTTCGCGACGGGCTTCAGCTTCGCGTCGAGATTTGCATGATCCTGTGCCAGCATCCGTCCGGAACTGCGCACGGCTTCCGAGTGACCGCTCCTGGCGGCCAGCTCACCCGATTTGATTTCAGCGAGGTTGTCCTGATGCGCACCGATCAACCAGGTGCGATCCTGCGAAGAAGTCTGCGGCGGCGCGGCGATCGCGGGCGCGGCGAACGCGAAGGCAACGAGGATCAGCGGGAGGGAAATCCATTTCATGACTGCGGGCCTCCTTGGCCATGGAAAATCACGTTCTCAAAAAAACGTACGCCGACGATTCGGCGTCGTCAAGCGGAAATTTGCCTTTCGCGAAATCGATCTTCGCGTCTCGCCACGTGTGACGATCTTCGTCACTTGCGCGTCACGGTACGTCTATGCCACGGCAGCCATTGTGCTGGATTTACCCGTGAACGACCGGTCGCAAAAATCGATTTCCACGCGGCGTTTCACAGCGCCGCGACTGCAGCTTCGGCGACGCTCTGGTCCTGTTCGTTGTCGCCGCCACTCACGCCCACTGCGCCGCAAATCGTGCCGTCCTTCTTGAGCGGCGCACCGCCGGGGAAAATCATCACGCGGCCGTGGTTGGATTGCTGGATGCCGTAGAACGGCTTTCCTGGTTGCGCCTTTTCCGCCAGGCCCTTGGTCGGCAGTTCGAACATCGCCGAGGTAAACGCCTTGTTGACCGCGATGTCAATGCTGCCCTTCCAGGCGCCGTCCATGTGCGCGAACGCGACGAGATTGCCGCCATTGTCGACGACCGCGATGTTCATCGGCTGGCCGATGTCGCGCGCCCTGGTTTCGGCGCCGACGATCATGCGGCGCGCGTCTTCGAGTGAAACGGTGGATTGCTGAAGCATGACGTGAACTCCTTTTGCATTCGCATCCCTGCGAAATGGTTTGCCTGGCGCGAAACGACATTGCGTGCTTGCGCTGCGCGCACGCGACGCATCGCACCAACGGCGACCGCGTCACCGCGGTCCGCGCCGCGGTGACGCCATGGTGGATGATGTGCGAGGCCGCCTAGGCCGCGGCCTTCTGTTGCAGCAGTTCGTGCTTGCGCGCCGCGAGCTGGTCGCCCAGCCGTGCCAGATCCTCCTTGGAGAAGACCTTGCGCGCACGCTTGAACATTTCGTCTTCCTCTTCTTCGGCGTGGTGCTCGACCAGATCCCTGAGCACCTTGGCACGCCCCGCGAATTGCTCGGAGGCGACGTCGGTCTTCTGCAGGTCGGGCAACACCAGCTCGCCAGCGGCGCGGTGTTCCTCGAGCGCTTCGAAGTAGAGCTTCTGGTCCTCGGCGTCCTCGGCGGCCTGCTTGAACGCCGGATAGAAGATCTCTTCCTCGATCTGGGTGTGGACCTTCAACTCCAGCGCGATCTTGTCCAGCAATCCGGCGCGGGTCTTGCCGGCGCGCACCGTGCTTTCGGTGAGTTGTTTCAGAAGCTGGCGGACCTTCTCGTGGTCTTCCGTCAACAGTTTGGTGGCATCCATGCGCTTTCTCCTCCGTGCACTCGTGTAAACCGTAGAAACGTCCATGTCGACAATGCGTGAAACGCAGTGCCGGTCAGGCCGCATCCTTCAAGCTGCCGTGCGGATCGATCACGAATTTCCGCGCGGCACCATGATTGAATTCGTCGTAGCCCCTTGGTCCATCGTCCAGCGAAATCACGGTGACGTTTACCGCCTTGGCCGGATGGATGCGCTCCTTCAGGATCGCCCACATCAACTCGCGGTGGTACTTCATCACCGGGGCCTGGCCCATGCCGAAGCGCAGCGACTTGCCCCACGCCGCGCCGAGCTTCAGATCGAAAATGCCCTGCTCCGTTTTTTTGTCGGGAGAATTCGGACTCTCCGGCAGATAGACGCCGGTCAAACCAATGCTGCCGCCGGCGCGCACGACCTCGAACAACGCGTTGAGCATTCCGGCCGCATCCTCCTGATCGACATGCGCTCCCATTCCGTGCGCCTCAAAGCCCACGCAGTCCACCGCGCAATCGACTTCCGGCTTGCCGATGATCGCTTCGACCTGCTCCGGCAATGACGTGCCGGAAGTGATGTCCACCGTTTCGCAACCGATGTTGCGCGCGAGTTGCAGTCGCTCCTGGTTGCGATCGCCCAGGATGATCACCGCCGCGCCAAGCAACTGGCACGACACCGCGCAGGCGAGGCCGACCGGCCCAGCGCCCGCGATGTACACGCTGGCGCCCGGCTTGACGCCCGCGTTCATCGCGCCGTCGAAACCGGTGGGAAGGATGTCGGACAACAAGGTCAGGTCGCGGATCTTTTCCATCGCCTGGTCCTTGTCGGGAAATTTCAGCAGGTTGAAGTCCGCGTACGGCGCCATCACGAATTCGGCTTGGCCGCCGATCCAGCCGCCCATCCCCGCGTAACCGTAGGCGCCGCCCGGCTGCTCCGGATTGACGTTGAGGCAGATCTGCGTGTTGCGTTCCTTGCAATTCCGGCAGCGTCCGCAGGCGATGTTGAACGGCACCGAGACCAGGTCGCCTTTTTCGATGAACTCGACGTCGCGCCCGCACTCGATAACCTCGCCGGTGATCTCGTGTCCCAGCACGGTGCCGGGCGGGGATGGCGTGCGGCCGTGCACCATGTGCAGGTCGCTGCCGCAGATGTTGGTGCTGACGATCCTCAGGATCACGCCGTGTTCGGCCTTGTGGCCGCGCGGCGTTTCCAGTTTCGGAAAGTCGATGGCCTTCACCTCGACCTTGCCGGGTCCCATGTACGCGATGGCGCGATTGTCGGCCATGTTGCCCTCCGTGGCGCGTGATGGCGGCTCCATGCCGCCTGCTTCCGGCGCGAACAGGCATCGTAGAAAGCGGCGGATGAAATGCCCGTGAACCCCGCCGTCGCCGCGGCATGCTTCCCTGCGGATCAGTGCGTTTTGCGCTGGCGATCCAGCCAGACCTCCAGGCCCTGCGCGTTGATTTCGACATCGATGTCCAGCAGCTCGCGCACACGCGCTTCGGACAAGGGATTGCCGCGCGCGCGCAACTGGTACAGATGAAAGTCCATCAGCGCCGCGTAGAGGCGCGCGTGGCGATCGGGCGAGTCCGCATGCGCGCGGGCGATTCGTTGATACGCGGCGAGCCCTTCGCGCAAATCCCGCGCGAGCGCCTGCACCGCATCCACGCGCCCGTAGTGCGTCAGGTAAACGTGCGCGGGCGATTTTTCGAGCAGCCGGTCCAGCGTGCCATTCCAGGCTTCCGGATCGAATTGCACCGGGCTGGTGGTCGGGATCAGGTAATTGCCTTCGGCATCATCGAATTCGCGATACGACAATCCGAACACGTCGCCCGTGAACCAGCCGCGGCTCGCTTCGTCCCAGATCGCGTAGTGGTGGCGCGCGTGCCCCGGCGCATCGATGAACTGCAGACGGCGCCGGCCCAACAGCAATTCGAAATCGCGATCCGGCGCGACGTCCGCCACCACCACACGCGATTCGGACACCGGCACGATGTCGCCGTAGGTAGCGCCCATTGCTTCCTCGCCGTAAACCGCGGCCGCACCCTCGATGAGCTGCGAGGGATCGACCATGTGCCGCGCGCCGCGCGGATGGATCACCAGCCGCGCGTTCGGCAATGCGTGCAGCAACGTGCCGACACCGCCCGCATGGTCGAGGTGCACGTGGGTCGGCATCACGTAATCGACCGCGGCGCGCTCGATGCCGAGTTGGTCCAGCGTCCGCAGCAGGCCCGGCACCGAAAGACTGGTGCCGGCCTCCACGAACGCGTAATGCCCGCCGCCGCCGATCAGGTAACACGCAGCCATCTGCGGCCGGTGCTGCTCCGTGTCGATGCAGACGATGCCGTCGTTCAATGTCTGGTGATGCGCCATTCGAATCCTGCGGTTGCGCGTGGCGGGTCAACCACCGCCCGACCGGTGATGGTGGCGCGCGATCAGGCACCGGTGCAAGTTTGTGGACGCCCACCAATCAGGTGCCCGATTCGGCGTCGGCGATCTGCGCCGGCTCGGCCGGGCCGGGGAGCGCGGCGTCGGGCGGCTGTGCGGCGGGGAAATGGGCGGTCGCGGTGGTGCCCTTGCCGAGCGAGCTTTCCAGCTTGACCTGCCAGCCGTAGCGGTCGGCGATGCGGCGCACGATCGCGAGACCGATGCCGTGGCCCTTGCCGCCGGTGCGGCTGCCGCGATAGAACGCCTGGAACGCGCGTTCCAGGTCTTCCTCGTTCATGCCGCTGCCGGTGTCGATCACGCGCACGCTGTCCTTGTCCACTTCCACGATGACGGTGCCGCGTTCTGTATACAGGCAGGCGTTGCGGATCAGGTTGCCGATCATCACCGCGAACACGCGCGGCGGCGCGTGCAGCGCGAAGCGGGCGTTTTCGGTCATCTGCAGGTCGACGGGCTTGCCGGCCAGCAGTTCGCGGTAGCGCGCGACCTCGGCGCTGACCACGTCGTTGGCGAGGAAGTCCTCGTCGCGCAGCCCGGTATCCGATTCGCGCGCCAGCACCAGGAACGTTTCGATCAGCGCTTCCATCTCGCGCACCGACCGCCGGATGCGCGCCAGCGAGCGCTGCGCGAACGGGCTCATGTCCTCGTCGGCCAGCACGTCGACCGCGACCTTCATCACCGTCAGCGGCGTGCGCAACTCATGGCTGGCGTCGCGGGTGAAGTTGCGCTCGCGTTCGACGAACGCGTCCAGCCGGTTGGCGAAGTTGTACAGCGCGGCGACCAGCACCTCGACGTCGCTGTCCGACGCGGCCGGCAGGTTGCCGGGCGCGAGCGATGCGGGTTCCGGATGATCCGGGTTCCAGCGTCGCACCACCTTGGCGAGCGCGATCACCGGCGACAGCGCCTTGCGCGAGGCGCGGTAGGTGAGCCAGGTCGCGAAATAGATGATCAGCACCACCAGCACGACCGGAATCAGCCCGAACAGCATCACCACGCTGTTGGGGCGGTCGTTGTTGAACAGCAGGTACATCCGGCCACGCACGTCGTCGGACACGAGCACCGTGCCCAGCGTGCCGTCGGGCAGGCGGACCTGGTGGTAGCCGAGATCGAGTCCGCGCAGCTCGTGCGGTATCCCGTCGCTCGTCTGTCCCGGCGCCTGCCGGTAGCCGCGGATCAGCCAAGTGTCGGGCAGCGGCGCGTCGGGATTGCGCGCCAGTTGCTGGTCGTAATACTGCGTCTCGCGCTCCAGTTCCTGGCGCGCGATGGCCTGGCGGCTGGAATTGGCCGCGGCGTATACGCCGAGTGCGGTGACCACGCTGATCGCCGCCACCCACAGCGAAAACATCACCCAGAAGCGTTGGCCGATGCTGGCGTATCTGGCCATGGGACGAGCCTACCGGAACCGCGCATGCATGGCCAAAGGATAGTGGCGCGTGCACCCCGCGCGCGTCCGGCGTGCGGCATCGCGAACGCTCAGGCGCTGGACGCCGACGCCGCGGCCTCCTCGTCGAGATCGGCGATGCGATAGCCCGCGCTGTGGATCGTGTGCAGCAACGGACGCGCGTACGGTTTGTCGACGACGCGCCGCAGGTTGTAGAGGTGCGAACGCAGCGTGTCGGAATCGGGCAGCGTGTCGCCCCAGATTTCGCGTTCGATGTCGTGGCGCGATACCACGCGCGGCGATTCGCGCATCAGGATCGTGAGCAGCTTCAGGCCGATCGGCGACACCTGCAGTTCCTCGCCATCGCGGACAATGCGCAGCGTCGCGGTGTCCAGGGTCAGATCGCCGACCTGGTAAACCTCGCTGGAAACCTGACGACGCTCGCGCCGGATCAGCGCGCGGATCCGCGCTTCCAGTTCGCGCGGCTCGAACGGCTTGACCAGATAATCGTCGGCGCCGGCGTCGAGGCCGATCAGCTTGTCCTCCAGCGTGTCGCGCGCGGTGAGCATCAGCACCGGCGTCGCCTTCTTGGCCTCGCCGCGCAGCTTGCGGCATACGTCCAGGCCATCCATGCCCGGCAGCATCAGGTCCAGCACGATCACGTCGTAGCTGCCGGTGACCGCCAGGTGCAGGCCGCTGACGCCGTCGCCCGCGAAATCGACCGCATAGCCGCGCCGTTCGAGGAATTCGCCCACCATCTCGGCGATACCACTGTTGTCCTCGACCAGCAGCACCATGCCTGTCTGTTTTTCGCGCTCGAATTCGTTCATCGCTCTCCCCTGGTGGACCCGTCCCCACGCCCGTGCGGACGGAGGTGCAATGTGCCCGCACAAAGGTGATCGTTGCGTGAAAGCCGGCGCCGCCCCCGGATCGCGAACAGCGAGGCCGGCGTCAACCGATCGAAGCCGCGCACGTTGTCAGGGAAGGCGGGGCAACGACCGCCTGGTTTCACGAGTGACGTTCGGGAGTGACGATGCGGCGGGCGGATCCTCCCTTCTCGCCCGTCGCATGGTTCCTGCCGCGGGCGGCAACGCCGGCGGCAGGTTTTTTTGCGCCCGTCGTCGGCGCCCGTCAATCCTCGCGCGGTACGCTGACCTTGCCCTTGACGTTGCGGTGATGGACGTCGCCGCTGCCGACCGTGCCGACGCTGAAGTCGCCGTCCACGCCGTCGGCGCCGAAGTCGCCCGAACCCAGGCTGTCGGCGTGCACGCTGCCGCCGGCGCGCTCGATGCTGACGTCACCGGACGCGATCGAGCCCACCGACACGTTGCCCTTGACGTCGCGGATCACCAGGTCGCCCGAACCGACGCTCTCGGCCTTGATGCTGCCGCCCACACCCGACAACTTCACGTCGCCGGACGAAACGGAGCCCAGCGACACGCTGCCGGTGACGTTGCGCAAACCGAAGTCGCCCGAGCCGACGCCGCCCACGCGCGCATCGCCGTGCACACCCTCCACGCTGACGTCGCCGGAACCGACACTGGACACGTTCAGGCTGCCGGCATCGCTGGCGACTGCGTCCCCCGAACCCACGCGCAGGCCGAGTTCGCCCTTGATGCCGCTGGCCTTCAGATCACCCGAACCCAGCGTGGCGTCCAGCGAGGCCAGTCCGTTCGCCTGCGCATCGCCCGAGCCCTGCATCAGCTTCACCGCGAGCGATTGCGGCACCCGCACGTCGAGCTTCAGGTAGGCGTACGAATCCCCGAACAGCGAAAACACCACGCCGTGGTCGCCGTCGTCCGCGACGATACTCGCGCTGTCGCCGCGGCGCTGGGCATCGACCTTGATGTTTGCCAGCCACTTCTGGTTCGACGCGCACGCGGTGCCGTTCACCACGATTTTCGCGAGGCCGGGCTCGCCGTGGATCGCCAACTCGTCGGGACCGATCTTGACCGACAGCAGCTTCAGGCCAGCGGCATCGAGTTCGGCATTGCGCGGCGCGCTGTAACGGCAGCGCTCCGCGGCGCCAGCGGCGAAAGACATGGCCAGCAACGACAGGCTGGCGAGCAGCAGGATCTGTTTGCGCATCACGACTCTCCGGCATCACCGCCCTCGCGGTGGATGGCCGCAAGCATAGGGTCGCCCAGCGTGGCCCTCATGTGCCCAAAGTCGGCGTGACTTGCGGCCTATCCTTCAACTCCTGCAGAAAAGTCGCTGGGTGCTGGATCGCGACTTCGTCGCGTCCGGAATGACGAGCAAAAGAGCGTAGTCAACGCTCCTCGCCTTTTGCCCGGTCCCACAACGCATCCTGCTCGTCGAGCGACTTGTGATCGAGCTTTTCGCCGGCCTCCGCCGCCATCGCTTCCATTCGCCGGAAGCGGCGCTCGAACTTGGCGTTCGCGTGGCGCAGCGCCTCGGAAAAATCCACTTTCGCGTGCCGGGCCAGGTTCACCAGCACGAACGCGACATCGCCAATTTCGTCCAGCAGCCGGTCGCGATCGGCGCCCGCCGCAAATTCCGCGCGCACCTCGGCGACTTCTTCCTGCAACTTGTCCAGCACCGGCTCGGGGCCGGGCCAGTCGAAGCCGACGGTGGCGGCGCGCTCGCACAACTTCATCGCACGCTTCCATTCGGGCAGCCCGCGCGACACGCCCGCCAGCGCGCTCGCGTCGCCCTCGATGCCCGCGGCCGCGCGTTCGGCGCGCTTGATGTCTTCCCACGCACGCGATTGTTCTTCCGCATCCGCGTAGTGCAAGTCGCCGAACACGTGCGGATGCCGGCGCACCAGCTTGGCGTTGATCGCATCGACCACGCCGCCGAAATCGAACAGTCCCTGCTCCTCGGCCATGCGCGCGTGGAACACCACCTGCAGCAGCAGGTCGCCCAGTTCGTCTTTCAGCGCCGCGTAGTCCTTGCGGTCGATCGCGTCGGCGACCTCGTAACTCTCCTCGATGGTGTACGGCGCGATGGTGTCGAAGGTCTGCGCGACGTCCCAGGGACAACCGTGTTCACGGTCGCGAAGTCGCGCCATGATCTCCAGCAGCTTCGCAACCGCAGGTTCGCTCACGCCCGCTGCAGCCTTGCGAGCCAATCGACCGAGCGGTCGCCCAGCGCGAGGACTTCGGGATTCAACAACGATTCCTCGGTGTTGTAGCGCAGCGGCTCGCCTTGCAGGTCCAGCACCGCGCCGCCGGCCTGTTCCAGCACGCATTGCGCCGCGGCGGTATCCCATTCGGAAGTCGGTCCGAGCCGCAGGTAAAGGTCCGCGTCGCCGCGCGCGATCATGCAGAACTTGATCGACGAGCCCACCGACACCAGCCGGTGGTAACCGAGGCCCTGCAGCATCCCGGCCTGGCGCTCGCTGGCGTGCGAACGGCTGCCCGCCACGATCGGGATCGACGCCGCGGGCCGCGTCGCGATCGGCTGCGGCACCGCGCCCGGCGCGCTTTCCAGGAACGCGCCGTCGCCCGCGACGCCGTAGTACAGCTCGCCGGTTACCGGAATCAGCACCACGCCCAGCACCGGCACGTGGTTTTCGATCAATGCGATGTTGACGGTGAACTCGCCGTTGCGCTTCACGAACTCGCGGGTGCCGTCCAGCGGATCGACCAGCCAGTAGCGTTCCCACGCGCGCCGCACGTCCCAGTCGATGCTTCCCGATTCTTCCGACAGCACCGGAATGTCGGGACTCAGGCCGCGCAAGCCTTCGACGATGATGCGATGCGAAGCCATGTCGGCCGCGGTCAGCGGCGAATCGTCGCTCTTGGTTTCGACCGCGAAACTGCCGGCATAGACTTCCAGGATCGCCGCGCCCGCACGCCGGGCCAGCGCGCAGCTTGCGTGCGCCATACGATCGAGGCTGCTCATGGAGCGCACCTTTCGGCAATGCGAACATGTTGGGTTATCGCCGCGCTCCATGAAAGCCCGACCTTCCATAACCCCCGCCGGACCCCGCCGGGGTCCGGCCGCCTCCTTGACTCAAGGGGGCACCTTTTTCGGCTTCGAGTGATCATGCAGTGGGATGGAAACGTCCTTCCAGGTATTCGCGCGCGATGAACAACGCGGCGATCGAACGGCCTTCCGACACGTCGTCGCGGGCCAGCAGCAGGTGCAGGTCCGACAACTTCCATGGCACCACTTCCAGCGGTTCCGGCTCGTCGCCGGGACGGCGTTGCGGATACAAATCCTCCGCCAGGATCACCTGTGCCTTGTGCGTCATGTAGGCGGGCAGCAGCGACAGCATGGCGAGCGGCGTGAGTTTGCGCGCGCCGAAACCGGCCTCTTCCTGCAACTCGCGGTTCGCCGCTTCCAGCGGCGTCTCGCCCGGATCGATCCGTCCCTTGACCAGGCCGAGTTCGTAGCGATCCAGTCCCACGCCGTATTCCCGTACCAGCAGCACGGTGTCGCGGTCCCGCATCGGCACGATGAACACCGCGCCGCGACCCGACGCGGTCAGGCGCTCGAAGGTGCGGTGCGCACCATTGGAAAACGCGAGGTCGACTTCCTCGACGCGGAGGAACCGGGAGTCGCGCGCGTCACGGGTCGCAAGGATCTCGGGAGGTGTGGGCATCGGAGGATTGTAGCCGCATGTCGAAACGCGCCGCCGTCATCGCGGTCTTCCCGCTGGGGAAGGCGTAGAAGGATCGCCCGGGGATACTTCTACGAACTCGATGCGGGAGCCGGTGGCGAAGCGGCCGATGCCGGCTTCGCCGCGCTCGCTGCGGACGTCGGCGCCGCCACCTTCTTGCCGGTCAGGGTTTCGGGCGGCGGCATCGAGAGGCGGATGTCGTTGTCGTTCTTCGGCGGCGGCGCCGGGTCATCGCCCTTGCAACCGGCGAACAGCGCCAGCGGCGACAGCGCGCAATGCAGTTTGATGCCACCGGGCAACTTCACCGTTTTCTGCACGGTGGTTTTTTCGATGACCTTGTCGACGGCGCGCCCGACCGTCTTCTGGCCCAGGCTTTCCTTGTCCGGCGCCCAGTCCTGGTTGAAGCGGGTCGGCTTGTACGGCACGGGCGAGGCGCCGCTGTAGATTTGCGAACCCTTGATCTCCGGCGCGCGGTAGGCCGGTGCCTCCGCGGGCTTGCCGGAACTCGGCGGCAGGCGGACCTGTCCGTTCGATTCGTACAGTTGCAGCGGCGGCCCCTTCACGCCTTCGAGCGTGGCGCTGATCGCACCCCTCGCGGGCTTCTCGTAGTGCAACGGCCTCCCCCGCGCGGAAGCGGCGGGCTGGCCCTGCAACGGCGGCGGCGGCACCAGCGGCGGCGGCGTGGGCAGTTCCGATGCCGGTTCCATCAGGCTCACCGCGATCACGCCGCTTTCGTCGCGATGGTACGACGCGGGCCGCAGGATCAGGTACGCCAGCCACGCCAACAGCACGTGCGCCGCGATGACCATCGCCACCAGCGACCACAGGCTGCGCCGGTCGCGAGGCGGTTCCTTGCGTTGGGTCAGCCGCACCCACGGCAGGTCGGCGAGTTCGGCGGCCGCATCGCGCAGGACGCCACGATCGCGCGATGGCGCCAGCTCCTCGATTTCCTGTCCCTCGTTGCGTGGCATGCGGCCGGCCGATGCGCGCGCGTTGCGCGTTGGAAGTTTAGGGGATGCGCGATGACGCCCTGCCCGCGGTGCGGGCGCGATTTCAGACCGCCCCATCCGCTGCAGGTTCCGCTGGCCCTTGACCGGACCCGGTGATCGGCGCAAGGTCTTGCGACCGCCACCACAGGAAAGCGAGGTCAGCATGAGCGCCTACTCGACCGCGGACATCCGCAACGTGGCCCTTGCGGGCCATGCAGGCGCCGGCAAGACCAGTCTGTTCGAAGCGCTCCTGCACGCGGGCGGCGCGATCCAGACGCCGGGCACGATCGAGCGCGGCAGCACGGTGTCCGATTTCGACGACCAGGAAAAGGAGCGCCAGCATTCCATTCATTCCTCGATCGCGTGGGTGGACGCCTCGGGCTGCCACATCAATCTGATCGACACCGCGGGTTACGCGGATTTCCGCGGCGAGACGCTGTCCGCGCTGGCGGCGGTGGAAACCTGCGCGGTGGTGGTCAACGCGGTCAACGGCATCGAACACGGCACGCGCCGCCTGATGCAGTACGCGAAGGAGCGCCGCCTCGCGCGGATGCTCATTGTCAACCGCATCGACACGGATGGCGTCGATCTCGCGGCGCTGGTCGACTCGCTGCGCGACGAGTTCGGCGCGGAATGCCTGCCGGTGAATCTGCCCGCGGAGCACGGCGCGAAGGTCGTCGATTGCTTTTTTGCGCACGACGGGGCGAGCGATCTCGGCCCGGTCGCCGACGCGCACCAGCGCATCATCGACCAGGTGGTCGAGATCAACGAACGATTGATGGGGCGTTATCTCGAAGAAGGCGAGGACAAGCTGTCGCCCGGAGACCTGCACGACGCCTTCGAACAATGCCTGCGCGAGGGACACCTGGTGCCGATCTGTTTCACCTCCGCGCGCAACGGCACGGGCGTCGCGGAGTGGTTGCAAATCGCGTGCCGCCTGCTGCCGCATCCGGGCGAGGCCAACCCGCCGCCATTCGTCAAGGGGACGGGCGCCGATGCGAAACCGGTCGAAGCCAAACCTGATCCAGACGCGCACGTGATCGCTGACGTATTCAAGATCATCAACGATCCGTTCGTCGGCAAGCTCGCGGTGTTCCGGGTGTGGCAGGGCACCGTGAAAAAGGACTCGCAGCTTTTCATCGACGACGGCAAGAAGCCGTTCAAGGTCGGGCATCTGCTGAAGCTGCAGGGCAAGGACCACGTCGAGATCGAACAGGCGATTCCCGGCGACATCGCGGGGGTGGCCAAGGTCGAGGACATCCATTTCGACGCGGTGCTGCACGATTCGCACGACGAGGACGCCGTCCACCTGCAACCGCTGGAGTTCCCGCTGTCGATGTTCGGCCTTGCGGTGGAACCGAAGCACAAGGGCCAGGACCAGAAGCTCGCGACCGCGCTGGCGAAGCTCGCCGAGGAAGACCCGTGCCTCGCGGTCGAACACAACAAGGAACTGAACGAAACGGTCGTGCGCGGATTGTCCGACCTGCACCTGAAGCTCACGCTGGCGAGGATGCAAGGCAAGTACGGCGTCGAGGTAATCACCCATCCGCCGCGCATCGCGTATCGCGAAACCATCGGTGGCAAAGCCGACGGCCACCACCGCCACAAGAAGCAGACGGGCGGCGCCGGCCAGTTCGGCGAGGTGTTCCTGCGCGTCGAGCCGCTGCCGCGCGGCGCGGGGTTCGAGTTCAGCGACGAGAGCAAGGGCGGCGTGATTCCCAACCAGTTCATCCCCGCGATCGAGAAAGGGGTGCGCCAGGTACTGGATCACGGCGCGATCGCGGGCTACCCGATGCAGGACGTGCGCGTGACCGTGTACGACGGCAAGTACCACCCGGTCGATTCGAAGGAAGTCGCGTTCGTCTCGGCCGGCAGGAAGGCCTTCCTGGATGCGATCGCGAAAGCGAGGCCGATCGTGCTGGAACCCATCGTCAACATGGACGTCAACGTACCCGAGCAATACATGGGCGATGTCACCGGTGCGCTCGCGTCGAAACGCGCGCGCATCAACGGCACCGACTCCGCTCGCGGCGGCGTGCTGGTGATCAAGGCGCAGGCGCCGCTGGCCGAAGTGGTGGATTACCAGACCGAGCTTCGCTCACTGACCGGCGGCGAGGGCCGGTTCGCGATGGAGCTGTCGCACTACGATCCGGTGCCGCCGCAGATCCAGAAGCAGCTCACCGAAGCATACAGACCCAAACCCGAGGAAGATTGAACCGGCGTCGTCCAGAATCCGCGTCATCCCGCAGCACAAACCACGAGGAGAGCCGCCATGACACTCGCTTCGCTGTGGTTGCCGATCGTCCTGTCCGCCGTGTTCGTGTTCATCGCCAGCGCGCTGGTCAACATGCTGCTGAGGTTCTGGCACGCACCGGACTACCGCAGGTTTTCCAACGAGGACGAGGTGCGCGCCGCGATCCGCGCGGGCAATCCGGCACCGGGTCAATATTCGATTCCATGGTGTGGCCCGGGCGCGATGAAGGATCCCGCGATGCGGGAAAAATTCGTCCAGGGTCCGGTCGGCATGGTGAACCTGCGTGGCGCCGGCCCCGTGAACATGGGCGCGTACCTCCTGCAATGGTTTTTGTTCTGCGGCCTGGTTTCGGTGCTGTGTGCATTGGTCGCCCTGGTGCTGCCGGCTGGCGCCGATCCGCACCTGGTCTTCCATACCACCGCGCTGGCCGCGCTGGCGGGCTACGCCCTCAGCCTCATCCAGAATGCAATCTGGTTCGCATGGCCGTGGAAGAGCGCGTTCAAGTACATCGCCGACGGCGTCGCGTACGCGATCATCACCGGCTTGACCTTCCTGTGGTTGTGGCCGGCGGCGTGACGGGCGGCTACCGGTCGCGCTCGCGAAAGCGGTCGGTGGCACTGACCAGTTCGTGCACGTTGCCGGGTTCGAATGCCGAATGGCCCGCGTCAGGCACGATCCGCAGGTCGGCCTGCGGCCATGCGCGATGCAGATCCCACGCGCTGCGCGCCGGGCACACCACGTCGTAGCGGCCCTGCACGATCACCGCGGGAATCCCGTGCAGGCGATGCGCGTCGCGCAGCAACTGGTCGTCGTGCTCGAAGAATCCGCGGTTCACGAAGTAGTGGTTTTCGATGCCCGCGAACGCCAGCGCGAATTCGTCGCCCGCGCTGGCCGCGATGTAGGCCTCGTTCTGCAGCAGGAAGCTGGTCGAGGCTTCCCACACCGACCACGCGCGCGCCGCCGCGATCCTCACCGCGGGATCGTCTGACGTGAGCCGGCGGTGATAGGCCGCGATCAGATCACCGTGTTCGGACTCCGGAATCGCCGCGAGGTATTTCTCCCACGCGTCCGGGAACAGCATGTCGCAGCCTTTCTGGTAGAACCATGCCAGTTCCGAATGCCGCAACATGAAGATGCCGCGCAGCACCAGTTCGGTGACGCGCGCGGGATGCGTTTCCGCATAGGCCAGCGCCAGCGTCGAACCCCACGAGCCGCCGAACACCTGCCACCGCTCGATGCGCAGGTGTTCACGCAGCCGCTCGATGTCGGCCACCAGGTCCCACGTGGTGTTTTCGCGCAACTCCGCGTGCGGCGTCGAACGGCCGCAACCGCGCTGGTCGAACAGCACGATGCGATAAACCTTCGGATCGAAGAACCGCCGGCACTTGCCGTTGCAACCCGCGCCGGGCCCGCCGTGCAGGAACACCGCGGGCTTGCCGTGCGGATTCCCGCACTGCTCGTAATACAGCATGTGCAGCGGCGACACTTGCAGCATGCCGCTGTCGAACGGTTCGATTTCCGGATACAGGCTACGGCGGCGATCAAGCATATCCATTCGCGGCATTTCATCTGCAATCGCAATCCCGCTAGCCTAGCATCCCCACCACCCGAACATGACGGCGCGCGCCACGATGAAGACCTCGTTTCCCAAAAAGGACATCAAGATCCTGCTGCTGGAAGGCATCCATCCCAGTGCCACCGAGGTTTTCCGCGCCGCTGGCTATTCGCTGATCGAGCATCGCGACAAGGCGCTGCCGCGGGTGGAACTGTTCGAGGCGATCGCCGACGCCCACATCGTCGGGATTCGGTCGCGCACCCAACTGGATGCCGAAGCGATCTCGCACGCACGTCGTCTGCTCGCGGTGGGCTGCTTCTGCATCGGCACCAACCAGGTCGACCTGCACGTTGCGCGCGAACGCGGCGCGCCCGTCTTCAATGCGCCCTATTCCAACACCCGCAGCGTCGCCGAACTGGTGATCGCCGAGGCGATCCTGCTGATGCGGCGCGTGCCCGAGCGCAACGCGGAATGCCATCGCGGCGGATGGGCGAAGTCGGCCGAGGGCAGCTACGAGGTGCGCGGCAAGACCATCGGGATCGTGGGCTACGGCCACATCGGCACGCAGGTTGGCGTACTGGCCGAATCACTGGGCATGCACGTGTTGTTCCACGATATCGAGGCCAAGCTGGCGCTGGGCAACGCCGCGCCCGCGCAAGGCCTGGACGATTTGCTCGCGCGTTCGGACATCGTGACCCTGCACGTGCCGCAAACGCCCGCCACCGCCGGGATGATCGGCGCGGATGAAATCGCGCGCATGCGCCGCGGCGCCATGCTGATCAACGCTTCGCGCGGCAACGTGGTGGACATCGACGCGCTGGCCGCTGCGTTGCGCGAAGGGAATGTGGCCGGCGCGGCCGTGGACGTGTTTCCGAAGGAACCGAAAAGCAAGGATGAGGAGTTCGCGTCGCCGTTGCGCGCGTTCGACAACGTGCTGCTGACCCCGCACGTAGGCGGCAGCACCCAGGAAGCGCAGCTCAACATCGGCACCGAAGTCGCGTCCAAGCTGGTGCGCTACAGCGACAACGGCTCGACGCTTTCAGCCGTGAACTTCCCCGAAGTCAGTCTGCCCGAGCACGCCGGCAGCCGGCGCTTGCTGCACATCCACCACAACGTGCCGGGTGTGCTGTCTCGCATCAACGAGGTGTTTTCGCAGGGCGGCATCAACATCAACGGCCAGCACCTGCAGACCGACGGCGACCTTGGCTACGTGGTGATCGACGTGTCGGCGTCCGAGGAACAGTCGGAAGGTTTGCGCGAACAGCTCGCGGAAATTCCGGGAACCGTGCGCACGCGGTTGCTGTATTGATCCACAGACCCTGGGTTAAGCCTGACGCATGCGCAGGTCGTCGCGCGCGAGTCGATGTTGGGCTTCACTGCGTTCAGTCCAACCTACACGGCTGTTGTAGGTTGGGCAGCTTCATCGGGAAGCCCAACGGCAACGATCATGGATGATCGCAAGAGATGGTCGGGGCGGCGGGATTCGAACCCACGACCCCCTGCCCCCCAGGCAGATGCGCTACCAGGCTGCGCTACGCCCCGACCGAACGGGCATGATAACGGAATACGGAGCCCAATCGCATCAAGGCGTCTTGCGCAGCGGATCGCGCAGCAACTGCAGCAACTGCTCCAGCTCCAGCCGCATCTGGCGCACGATCTGGTGCGAGATGGACGCTTCCATCCGGCCCTGCTGGCCTTCCAGCCGCGCACGCGCGCCGGTGATGGTGAAGCCCTGGTCGTACAGCAGCGCGCGGATCTGCCGGATCATCAGCACATCGTGGCGCTGGTAGTAGCGGCGATTGCCGCGCCGCTTCACCGGGTTCAGCGCAGGGAATTCCTGCTCCCAGTAACGCAGCACGTGCGGCTTGACCGCGCACAGGTCGCTGACCTCGCCAATCGTGAAATACCGTTTGGCGGGAATCGCGGGAAGTTCGTTATTGTTGCCCTGATCCAGCATGGTTCTCGACTCTCAATTTCAGCTTCTGTCCGGGGCGAAACGTCACGACGCGGCGCGCGGAGATCGGAATCTCCTCGCCGGTCTTGGGATTGCGTCCGGGCCGCTGATTCTTGTTGCGCAGGTCGAAGTTGCCGAACCCCGACAACTTCACCGGCTCCCCCCGCTCGAGCGCCTCGCGCAGCACCTCGAAAAAGGCGTCCACGCATTCCCTGGCTTCACGCTTGTTGAGGCCCACGTCGAGAAACAGGCGCTCGGCCATCTCTGCCTTGGTCAGCGTCATGTTCATTTCCTCAACCTTGCCCCAAATTCGCTTTCCAGCAGTCTGACCGCATCGGCCACACTCCGGTCGGCGTCCTCGTCCGTAAGCGTGCGCGAATCGTCTTGCAAAATCAAGCCTATAGCAAGACTCTTTCGACCCGCGCTCAA
>JBQCCP010000116.1:0-12793 GCA_051962095.1 Rhodanobacteraceae bacterium | reverse complement strand
GGTGGATGTCGCGCGTTCGCCGCTCGCTTCGTTCCAGCCGGGCGACACCTGCGTAATTGTTGATGCGCGCGACAAGCCGATCGGCGTCGGCTACGTGAATCCGCATTCGCTGATCTGCGCGCGGCTGGTCGCGCGCGGCATGGAGCATCCGCTGGATGCATCGCTGCTGACGCATCGGCTGCAGGTCGCGCTGGCTTTGCGCGAGCGCCTGCACACGGAGCCGTACTATCGCTTGATGTACGGGGAATCCGACGGCATGCCGGGATTGACGCTGGATCGCTTCGACGACGTGGTCGTCGCGCAGGCCACCACCGCCGGCATCGAACGCATGAAGCCGCAGATCGAAGCGGCGGTGCAGAAAGTGTTGAAGCCGCGTGCGCTGATCTGGAAAAACGATGCCGGCATCCGCGCGCTGGAAGGCCTGATGAACTACGCCGACGTCGGTTTCGGCGAACCGCCCGGGCCCTTGCAGGTGCGCGAAGGCGGCGTGGAGTTCGCGGTCGATGCGATCGGCGGGCAGAAGACCGGCTGGTTCTACGACCAGCGCGGCAACCGCGACGCGCTGGCGCCGTTCGTGAAAGGTGCGCGCGTGCTCGATATGTTCGCCTACCTTGGCGCGTGGGGCCTGCGCGCGGCGGCGATGGGTGCGAAGGAAGTCGTGTGCGTCGATGCTTCGGCCTCGGCGGTGAAGCTGATCGGCATGAACGCCGAGCGCAATGGCCTCGCCGAACGCGCGCACGCCGAACGCGCGGATGCCTTCGATTACCTGAAAGAATTGCGCGAACGCCGCGACCATTTCGACGTGGTAATCCTCGATCCGCCCGCATTCGTTAAGCGCAAGAAGGACCTGAAGGAAGGCGCGCTGGCGTATCGCCGCATCAACGAGCTGGCGATGCAGGTGTTGTCGCGCGACGGCATCCTGGTGACCTGCTCGTGTTCGTACCACATGCCGCGCACGGCGCTGCTGGACGCGGTGCAGAAGGGCGCGCGCCACCTCGATCGCAGCGTGCAGGTGCTGCAGCAGTTGCAGCAGGCGCCCGATCATCCGGTGCATCCGGCGATCCCCGAAACCGATTACCTGAAGGGGTTCATTTGCCGCGTGCTGCCTGCTTGAAAGCCCCTCTCCCTCGGGGAGACGTTGGGGTGAGGGTACGATTCCGCGCATAATGCCGCGTTCTCGCCGTTACCGAACCCTCACCCCCGGCCCTTCTCCCGAAGGGAGAAGGGAGCAAAGCCCATGACCCATCCGTTCTTCGTCGACATCGACCCCACCGCGTTCCAGATCGGTTCGTTTGGGGTGCGCTGGTACGGACTGATGTATCTCGGCGGTTTCATCGGTGGGCTGGTGCTGGGCGAATACCGCCGCCGGCGCGGACGGCTGCCGGTCGATCGCGATGCGTTTCTCGACCTCGCATTCTACGTGATGCTGGGCATCATCATCGGCGGGCGCGTGTGGTACATGCTGACGTACCAGCCGATCAGCTGGGTCTGGACCGATCCGCTGCAACTGTTCCGCGTGTGGGACGGCGGCATGTCGTTCCACGGCGGATTGCTGGGCGTGCTGGTCGCGAGCCTGTGGTGGTGGTGGCGCCATCGCGCTGCGATCACGCACTACTTCGACGTGGTGGATTACGTCGCTCCGCTGGTGCCGATCGGGCTTGGACTCGGGCGGCTCGGCAACTTCATCAACGGCGAGCTGTGGGGCAAGATCAGCAACCTGCCGTGGGCGATGATCTATCCGCACGCGCTGCAGGAGAATCCGAAGTTCGCGGGGATGAGCGTCGCCGAATTGCACGCGCTGTACCCGAGCGGCGTGCTCGACGCGTATGCGCGCCAGCCTTCCGAGCTGTACGAATTCCTGCTGGAAGGCGTGGTGATGTTCACCGTGCTGTGGGTGTTCTCGATCAAGCCGCGGCATCGTTATGCGGTGTCGGGCTTGTTCGCGCTGATGTACGGCTGTTTTCGCTTCGCGATCGAATTCATCCGCGAACCCGATCCGCAACTCGGCTACCTGTTCCACACCGGCTGGCTGACGATGGGGCAGGTGCAGTCGCTGCCATTGATCATCGTCGGGCTTCTGCTGCTGTGGATGTCGCGCCGCGCGCCCGTGATCCAGCCGAAACTTCTGGTGCCTGTGGAAAGCTTCGCGAAAGGCTGAGGTGTTAAGCCTCGCGCCGGCGGGACGACGTATCTTCCCGCCGGTTTGCCGTCGCCGACCCGGACCAATGTTCGAGCGGCCGGCACGTTGCGAGGATGACACGCATGCGCATTTTGCACGCTGTTGCTAGGCTTGCCCGTCACACGCGGGCGTGTGGATCGCTGCTGGTCGTTTGCATCGCCGTGGCTGGATCAAGCATCGCGTGCGCGGCCGACCTCAGCCCGTCCATCCTGCCGAAGGTCCAGGCGGCCACGTTCGAAGTGGTGGCTGCCAAGCCTTTGCATGATCCGCTGACCTACGAAAAACCCTTGCCGCTGGACCTGCTTCCCTACCAGCAGCGCACCGACACGTACTATTCGATCGGCACGGCCTTCGCCCTGGGCGGCAACCGCTACGTGACGGCCGCGCACGTCCTCCTGACCGGGCTGGACAGTTTATGGGGGCCGCCGTCGCTGCGCGATGCCGCCGGTCACGTGTATGCGATCGACAAGATCGAGAAGTTTGCGTTGCGCAAGGACTTCGCGGTGTTTTCGCTGGCGACGCAGCCGAAAAACGCCGCCACGTTGCCCGTCGACACCAAGCCGGTCCTCGACCAGGCGGTGTACGCCGTCGGCAATGCGCTGGGCACCGGCGTGGTGGTTCGCGATGGACTGTATACCTCCAACACGCCGGAACAGCAGGACGGACAATGGCAATGGATCCGTTTCTCGGCGGCGGCATCGCCGGGCAACAGCGGCGGCCCGCTGCTGGACCAGGGCGGCAGCATCATCGGCGTGGTGCTGATGAAGTCGCCCAACGAAAATCTCAACTACGCGTTGCCGATCAGTGAAGTGCTGGACGCGCCGGCGAACACCGCGGTCATCGACAGGCGGACGTCATCCGGATTCGACCTCTTCGACACGACCGTCACCGGCGTCTTCAAGGCGCAATTCGCGCTGCCGATGAATCTGGCGGACTTCTATGCCCGGTTGCGTTCGCTGCGGCAGGGCTATGAGGACAGCCAGCTGCAGGCAGTGCTCGCCAAGGATCCGGACCAGATTTTCCCGCGCGGTGCCGGTTCGCACCAGGCGATCTACGGCGTACCCGGTTTCTTTGCGTTCCCCACGCTGCTCCGGCGCAACAATGCGGGCGAGTGGGGGCCGGGCGGAAAAAGGGCCGCGAAAGTGCCGCTGTCCGACAACGGATATCTCGCCGTCGGGCTGGTCGGACACAACCTGCTGTTCCACTTGCGCAGGCCGGACGACGTCAGCGCCCGGCAACTTTACGGCGACCCGACGCGGTTGATGGATGCGTTGGCGAAACCGGGCGTGTTCCGGCGCGACATTGCCTCGGAGCGCATCAAGATCACCGGGTTCGGCAAGCCCGGACTCGACACGACGTACACCGACCACTGGCAGCGGCACTGGCGGGTCCTGACGTGGCCGTTGCCCTTCGAGAATCGCCGCGTGATGGTATTCGCGCTGCCGGTGCCGGATGGGTACGACGGCTTCGTGCGCGAGCTGCCGGCAAGCGAGCGCCACGAGTACCTCATCAACATGCAAGCCATGACCGACTTTTTCTATCTTTCCTACCATGGCACGCTGGCGCAGTGGAAAGATTATCTGGAGAACTCCACGCTGCTGCCGGCGGCGTTCAAGACGATCCACATCGAAGCCGACTACGGCAAGGACTTCAGTTACGCCTCGCAGCGGGTGGACTTTGCGATCACGCCACAGGTGCAGAAGATCCAGCCGGACAGCGTGCTCACCCTGGAATTCATGTATTTCCCGGATCACGACAAGGTGACGTGGGGCGTGGCCGACGTCCAGCTGAGGATGGATGCGACGGACAACGACTGGATCAACATCCAGCGCCATTTCGCGCCGACGCCCGATCTGGACCAGAACTACCAGGCCCCTTGGCACAAGGTCGCATCGCGCCAGCATCCGTGGGACGGCATCGCGTTCACCGACAACGACATCACCCGGATCATGAAGGTGGCGGGTTCGCCCAGCGAGGATCCGTCCGTGCTGTATTCGGCGTTTTATGCGATCGACGGCAGCCGTTCACAGGATTTCGTGCAAGGCAAGCTCGACCTGCTGATGAAAGAGCTGCACATTCACGAGTGACAGCGGGGCTTTCGGGCTCAAAGCCACTTCGCCCGCCTGAGCACCACGTAGAGCGTGATGCACACCACGATCGTGATGCTGATGATGATGGGGTAGGCGTAGGGCTTGGCGAGTTCCGGCATGTCGTGGAAGTTCATGCCGTACCAGCTCGCCAGCAGCGTCGGCGCGGCCAGCAGCGCGGCCCAGCCGGCGAGGCGCTTCACCACCTCGTTCTGGCGCACCGTGATCAGCGACAGGTTCACGTTCATCGCGGCGCCCAGCATTTCGCGCATCGAATTGATCGCGTCGCTGACGCGGGTGACGTGGTCCTGCACGTCGCGGAAATATGGCCGCACTTCGTCGCGGATCACTTCCGGGTGCAGGCGCACCAGTTGTCCCAGCATGTCCTGCAACGGGGTGGCCGCCAGCTTCAACGTCAGCAGTTCGCGTTGCATGCCATATAGCCGGCGCGTGACGTCGCGATTGGCCACGTCGGCGAACACGTCCTGCTCCAGTTCCTGCAGCTCCTGCTTGAAGTCCTGCACGATCGGCAGGTAGTTGTCGACGATCAGGTCGAGGATCGAATAAAGCGCGAAGCTGGGACCGAGCGCCAGGTGCTCGGGCGTCTGTTCGCAGGCGCGGCGTGCCGGTGCGTACGACTGCGACGCGCCGTGGCGCACCGACAACAGATAGTGCTTGCCCACGAAGATGTGGGTTTCGCCGAACGCGATGTTGCCCTCGGTCATCTGCGCGGTCTGCGCGACCACGAACAGCGAGTCGCCGTACGACTCGATCTTGGGCCGCTGGTGCGCGTTGTGCGCGTCCTCGACTGCCAGTTCGTGCAGCCCGAATTCCTGCTGCAGTTTTTCCAGCAGCGCTTCGTCCGGTTCGACCAGGCCGACCCACACGAAGCCCTGGGGTTGCGCGAGGAAATCGCTGATCTCGTCCAGCGTGATGTCGCGGATCTTCTTCCCGTCCGCGCCATACGCGGCGCAGTTGGCGACCATCGATTTGCCGGCAGACGTGTCCATGCGTTCGATTATGCAGCATCGCCGCGGCCGGCATCACGCGCGCGGCAGCACGGCCTCGACCGGCGCACCGAGCCGCGCGAGATCGCGGCCGTGCACGAGGATGCCGCTGGTTGCGTCGTCGAACGAGGGTTCGTCCACCTGCCGCACCGCGGCGACCGCGCGGTCCGCATCCAGCGACAACACCCAGCCCAGTTCGCCACCCGGAAAGCGCAGCAGCGTGCCGACCGGCCAGGCGCCGAAGTGGTCGATGTAGCGCTCCACCCAGCGCGGGTCGAATTGCGCGGGTGATTGCCGCAGGTGCTGGTGGATGCGATCGACCGGCAGCCCGGCGCGATCGGGACGATCACGTCCCATCGCGTCCGCCACGTCCACGATCGCGGCGAGCCGCATCAGCGCGTGCAGCTTGTCGCCGCTGCGCCGGCTGGGATAACCGCTTCCATCGAGGCGTTCGTTGCTGCCTTCCACCACCGTCTGGATCGCCACCGCGGAAAGCCAGTGGCAGGCGGCCAGCCGTTCCTTGACCAGCGCGACGTGTTCGCGGAAGTGGCGAAGCTGTTCCGGATCGAGCTGCACGGCATCGCGCAGTCCCGGCGGCAGCATCGCCTTGCCCAAGTCGTGCACCAGCCCCGCCGCGGCCAGCGCACGGCATACGTCCGGCTTCAGCCCTAGCGCGGCGCCGAGGTCCACCAGCCGCACCGCCACCGCGAGGCAATGCCGGATCAGCGGCAATTCCCGATGCAGGCAGGTCAGCGCGAAAAGCAGTCCCTCGCGATCTTCGGCCTGCAACGCCAGCAGCTTCGTCGCCTGCTGCGACAACAGCTTCGGATCGATGTGGCCGCCCTGGCGCAGCTTCATGATCTGGGTGGAGAGGAACGAGGCGCAGGCCGCCAGTTGCCGGGCCATGGGATTGCGGTAGGCGTCGGCGTCGGCCTCGATCGCATCCTCGACCGTGCTGCCGAGGTACAGCGGCGAGGGCCGCAGGTCGCTCTTGTCGGACGCGGCGTGACGCGCGGCTTCGCGTTCTGTTTCGCGGACCAGGAACCACAGCCGCTGCTGCTGGTCGCGTCCGCCCGCTTCCAGCCGGAAGCCGCACAGGATGCGGTCGTTGCGGAAGGTCTGGTGGCGAGGCCAGCCCGGCACGTCGAACCGGCTGCCGTCAGGAAAGGTCATCTCGAGTTGCAGCGGATGGCTGCGCTCGTCCAGCAAGGCCGCGGCCGAAGGTTCGGCATCCACCATGCAGCCGTGCAGCGACAGGTCGCGCAGGTAGCCGGTCGCGGTGGCGCCGGCGTCGCGCAGGTTCACCCGCACCTTCATGCCGCGACGCAGGCGCGCGCGGAACGTGTCGCGCTGCTGGTGTTTTTCCAGCCATGCCGGGAACTCGCACCGGCAGAAGCGCCGCTGGTCTTCTTCCCAGATCTGCTGCACGGTCAGGATCGGCGTGCGCAGCACTCCACGGCTGCCGTGGCCGTTCAGCCGGAACCCGGTGCCTTCGCAAAACGCGGTGGCGGCTGCGGAGAGCGCGCTGACGTCCAGGTGCAATGCCTCGCCGGCCTGGGCCAACGCCACCACCACGGGCAACTCGGCCGTCTGGTCCTGCTCCAGCACGAGGCAAGCGCTGCCCGGCTGGCGAAGCATTTCCAGCAACTCGGTGATTTCCGCGGGGTGGTCGATGCGGGTGTAGAAACCGCCGCTTGTGGTCATGGAAGCCTCATCCCCGGCAAAGCCCGGTCGATCATGGTGGGCTATCGGCCGGCGGCGGATTTCCTTTAGCGCGGCCGCGCGCGCGGCGTGCGATCGCGCATCAGCCATGCGCCTGCCAGCACGCCCAGCCAGGCCGGCAGCGCGAACAGGATCCACGGCAGGTTCCGTTGCGGGAATGCCGGCATCAGCTTGGAAACCAGCGACCAGAGCGCGAGCAACGCCAGCAATGCCCCGACGGCAAGGGTGAAGCGCGAACAGGTGGCGCCCGGCTTGCGCACACGCAACAGCCCCGGAATCAGCAGCCACGCGAGCGGATTGAACAGCCACAGGTTTTCGTTGGACCAGGCGGCGCGATGCGCGGTGGCTAACCACAGCACCAGCATCAGCGCGCCGGCCAGGCCCGCGAGCAGCGCGTACGCGCTGCCCACCAGCGCGAACCACCAGCGATCGACGGCGTACTGGTCGCGCAGCCATGCCGAAGCCACCAGGGCGGCGCCGAGCACCATGCCCGCGATCAACAACGGCCAGCGGATGTCCGGCGGCGCAGCAGGTGGCGAGGGCAGGCGCTGTGGCGAGAGCACGGTTTCCGACTGCACCAGCGGCGCGCCGTCGCTGGCGCGCGCACTGCGCAATTCGTGCATCAGCCGCGCCGGGATGAACGCGCCGGTCCAGCGCGTCAGCGGCTGGTCGGCGAAGGGACCGAGGCCGAGGTCCAGCAGGTACATCAGCCACGGCTGGCCCGACATCAGTCGGTCGGTTTCGCTGCGATAGGTTTCGCCGCGCGCGGCGGGTCCGGTGAGTTGACGCTGCAGCGCGCCGCCGAGTACGCGGTCCAGCGCGTCGCGCACGCGCGTCGTGCAGTTGTCCGTGAAATAGCGGTAGCGATAGCGCGAGTGTTCCGGTTGCACGTTCCACACCAGGAAATCGCGAAGCTGCGCGCGCTGCGCGGGCGTGAGGTTCAAATGCTGGTCGGTGATGGAACGGCCTTCGCCCGAGAATTGCTGGATGTCCTCGGCGGCGGGCCACGCGGCGGCGCGGTAGATCATGATGCCGCGCGCGAAGTTGAGGTAAAAATCCTTCTGGTCGAAGTCGAACATGCCGTAGTTGAAGGCATACGCTTCGCCGCTGGCGGTGTCGGTGATCACCAGCGCGTCGTGGCCGAATCGTTCCCAGTAGATCGCGCCCGGGCCGTAGGTGTAGAGGTCGACGCGCAGGTTCGCGCCCGGCGCATCGGCGACGCCGGCGCGGGCCGGAAGCAAAGCGCACGAAAGCGCGAGCCAGACCAGTGCCTTGAGAAACGAGGAATAGCGGATGATCGTTCGCATCGAACGTCTGCGCGGCGGTGACGCGGCATGATGCCGGTATTGACGGGAAACGAAAACACCTTCTTGGCGTTCGTTGTTTCATGTCATTTTGCGGCGAGCCCCGCAGACGCTACTTATGGTCATTCCGGAGCGGGCCGCAGGCCCGAATCCGGAATCGGTTTGACAGTCTTGCGGACGCGAACCCGGAATGACGACGTTGGCGTTACGCTTGTGCCGCGTCTCGAGTCCCGAGTTCCTGGTTCCCAGTTCCGCTACGCGGCCGCGTTGTTGCGCACGCGGAACTGCAACACGCGCCGGTCGTCCGCGCGCGTCACGTCGAATGCGTAGTCGCCGAGCGTGGCGGTCTCGCCGGGGTCGGGCAGGTGGCCGATTTCGGAAGTGACCAGGCCGCCGACCGTGTCGTATTCCTCGTCCGGGAATGCGGTGCCGAACTGCTCGTTGAAATCCTCGATGGGCGTCAGCGCATCGACCAGCCAACTGCCGTCGGGTTGCGCGACGATCAGTTGCGGCGGCACCGCTTCGTCGTGCTCGTCGTCGATTTCGCCGACGATTTCCTCCAGCACGTCCTCGATGGTGACGAGCCCGGCGACGCCGCCGTATTCGTCCACCACCACCGCCATGTGGTTGCGCGAGCGGCGGAACTCCGCCAGCAGCACGTTGAGGCGCATGGACTCGGGAATCATCACCGCGTGGCGCAGCAGCGCGCGCAGATCCATGGAGCCGTTCTGCGGGCGCCGGAGCAGGTCCTTGGCGAGCAGGATGCCCAGGATTTCGTCCTTGTCCTCGCCGTGCACCGGAAAGCGCGAGTGGCCGGATTCGATCACGGTTTCGAGGATCGCGGGCAGGTCGTCGTCGACGTCGATCGTGACCATCTGCGCGCGCGGCACCATCACGTCGCCCACCACCATTTCGGTGACGCGGATCGCGCCTTCGATCATCGCGAAAGTTTCGCTGGAAAGCAGCCCGTTGCTCTGCGCTTCGCGGAGTTCCGCGAGCAGTTCCTCGGGGCTGCGGGGTTCGCCTGAGAGCATGTGGCCCAAACGATCCCACAGCGAGCGGTGGGCGGGGCCGGTTGTACTTGGGGGTTCTGCGGACATTGGCGTGTACACGTCCCCGAAGGGGGCGGATTGTCTAGTGTAGCGGAAGAGGGGAATAGCCGCGATCGGGGGCCAGAACCGGCGGGTCAAAACCCGCCCGGCGTCCCCGCTACCCGTCCCCCGCCTCCGCTTCAAGATACGGATCGGCCACGCCCAGCGAAGCAAGGATGCGCGTTTCCAGGGTTTCCATGCGCGCGGCGTCGCGCTCGTCCTCGTGATCGAATGCCAGCAGGTGCAGCACGCCGTGCACCGTGAGGTGCGCGTAATGGTCGCGGACCGGCTTTTGCTGCTCGCGCGCCTCGCGCGCCACCACCGGCGCGCAGATCGCGAGGTCGCCCAGCAGCGGCGAGCTGATGCCGCGCGGCAGTTCCGCCGGAAACGACAATACGTTTGTGGCGTAATCCTTGCCGCGGTATTGCCGGTTGAGCGCGCGCCCCTCGCGCGCATCGACGATGCGGATCGACAGCTCGGCGGCCTTGCGATGGCGCGCGGCGAACAGCGCCGCCTCGACCCAGCGTTTGAAACTCACCGTCGCCGGAATCCCGCGGCGGGGCACCGCGCAATCCACATGGACCAGCAGCCCGGGCGTGCCGCGTGGATCGGCGAGGCCGAACGAGCGAAACGGGCGGCCGGCGCCGGTCGCCTTCATCCGCGTTCCACGCCGCCCGCCGGCCGCGCACCGGATTTCGCGCCTACGCCCGGATTGGCGCCTTCCTCCGCACTTTCGTAGGCGCGCACGATCTTGGCGACCAGCGGATGCCGCACCACGTCGCGCGCGGTGAAGAACGTGAAGCTGATGCCTTCGACGTCGCGCAGCACCTCGATTACGTTGCGCAGGCCCGAACGGGTGTTGCGCGGCAGGTCGACTTGCGTGACGTCGCCGGTGACCACGGTGGTGGTGCCGAAGCCAATGCGGGTCAGGAACATCTTCATCTGCTCGACGGTGCTGTTCTGCGCCTCGTCCAGGATCACGAACGAATCGTTGAGCGTGCGCCCGCGCATGTAGGCGAGCGGCGCGATCTCGATCACGTTGCGCTCGATCAGGCGCGCGACCTTGTCGAAGCCGAGCATTTCGTACAGCGCGTCGTACAGCGGGCGCAGGTAGGGATCGACCTTCTGCGCGAGATCGCCCGGCAGGAAGCCCAGTTTCTCGCCAGCCTCGACCGCGGGGCGCACCAGGATCAGGCGCTGCACGCGGCCGGTTTCCAATGCCTCGACCGCGCTCGCGACCGCAAGATAGGTCTTGCCGGTGCCAGCCGGTCCGATCCCGAAGTTGATGTCGTGGGTCGCGATCGCGTGCAGGTAGCGAACCTGGTTCGGTCCGCGCCCGCGGATGGTGCCGCGCTTCACCTTGATCGCGACTTCCTGCGCGCCTTCAGCCTGTTGCTCGGCCAGCGCATCGACGCCGGCTTCCGACAGGCGCAGGTTCAGCGCGCGGCCGTTCAGGGTCTCGTGTTCGGTCGCTTCGTAGAGATTGCGCAGCACGCGCTCGCCGGATTTCACCGCGGGTCCTTCGCCGATCACGCGAAACACGTTGCCGCGGTTGTTGATCTCGACACCTAGCCGCAACTCGATCTGGCGCAGGTGCTCGTCGAACGGTCCGCACAGATTGGCGAGCCGCTGCGTGTCGTCGGGTTCGAGGGTGAAGTCGTGCTGGATGATGCCGTCGGTCATGAGGCTCACATTGCGATGGATACCTGCCGGTTCGCCCCCTGCGTCAGCGACCCACCTTTTTTATCGTCATTCCGGGGCGCCTGCGGTTTCATCGCAGGCGAACCCGGAATCGGTAGCGCACATCGAGCAGAAAACCGATTACTCGCCGCATCCATCGGCTCGCCCGTCGGGCCATCGGCTGCGCCGATGTTCGCTACGGCATCTTGCCTTCGCCGGCCGGGTTCCGCCTTCGGCGGTCCCGGAATGACGAGCAACAAAGTGTTGGCGCATTTTCAACCAGCCGCCACACGTCCGCGCAACGAATTCGTCAGCGCCGCGGTAATCACGACATCCACGAACTGCCCGACCAGGCGCGCGTCACCCGCAAAATTCGTCTGGCGCATGTTCTCGGTCTTGCCTGTGAGTTCGTTGGCATTCTTCTTCGACAGGCCGGTGACGAGGATGCGCTGCGTCGAGCCCACCATCGCCTCGCTGATCTTCGCGGCGTGGAAATTGATCATTTCCTGCAGCTTCGACAAACGTTCGTGCTTCACCGCATCCGGTGTCGGATCAAATAAATTCGACGCCGGCGTGCCTGGGCGCTTGGAATAGATGAAAGAGAACGATTGGTCGAAACCGACGTCCTCGATCAGTTGCAGGGTCTTGGCGAAATCCGCGTCGGTCTCGCCCGGGAAGCCCACGATGAAATCCGACGAGATGCAGATGTCCGGCCGCACCGCACGCAATTTCCGGATCTTCGACTTGAATTCCAACGCGGTGTAGCCGCGCTTCATCATCGCCAAGATGCGGTCGGAACCCGACTGCACCGGCAGGTGCAGGAAGTTCGCGAGCTTGGGTACGTCGCGGTAGGCCGCGACCAGTGAATCGGAGAACTCCAGCGGGTGCGAAGTCGTGAAACGAATCCGTCCGATGCCGTCGATCTCCGCGATCGCGCGGATCAGCAGGGCGAGTTCGGCCGTTCCGCCGTCGAACATCGGCCCGCGATAGGCGTTGACGTTCTGGCCCAGCAGGTTCACCTCTTTCACGCCCTGTTCGGCCAGCGAAGCGACTTCCGCGAGCACGTCATCGAACGGACGCGAGATTTCCTCGCCGCGGGTGTAGGGCACCACGCAAAACGAGCAGTATTTCGAGCAGCCTTCCATGATCGACACGAATGCACTCGGGCCTTCGGCGCGCGGTTCGGGCAGCCGGTCGAACTTCTCGATTTCCGGGAAGGAAATGTCGACTTGCGGTTTGCCGGTCTGGCGGCGCGCATCGATCAGGTCGGGCAGGCGGTGCAGCGTTTGCGGGCCGAACACGAGATCGACGTACGGCGCGCGCTCGATGATCGCCGCGCCTTCCTGCGAAGCCACGCAGCCGCCGACGCCGATCAGCACGTCGGGATTGGCCTGCTTGAATTCCTTCCAACGCCCGAGTTGGCTGAACACCTTCTCCTGCGCTTTCTCACGGATCGAACAGGTGTTCACCAGGATCACGTCGGCTTGCGACACGTCGTCGGTGCGCACCATCCCGCGCTCGGCCGCGAGCACTTCCTCCATCTTGCGGGAGTCGTACTCGTTCATCTGGCAGCCGTGGGTCTGGATGAACAGCTTGCCAGATCCAGGCTTTCCGGAACCGGGCTTTCCGGAATCGGCGATTTTCGATCCGACTTCGGCGGGGGCAGGGGTATCGGCCATCGGGACCAGCGAACGCGCTGAAAGCCGCATTGTAACGGGTTCGG
>JBQCCP010000115.1:0-9216 GCA_051962095.1 Rhodanobacteraceae bacterium | reverse complement strand
AGCTGAAGGAACGCCCGGTGATCCAGCCCTCGGGGCTATAACTGTAGCCAACGCTGTTATTGGCTGTGGCTGCGGCGCAAAGGCGCGCCTTGCCGTTGGTGCACACGTCCCACCTAAATGTGCGGGTGGTACCGCTTGCGCTGATGCTGGTCACTCGGTTCAAGGCGTCGTAGCTGTAAGAGTTCACGATCCCGTCGGCCCGGTAGAAACTCGAGAGTCGCCCGTACGCGTCGTAACCGTAATTGGTGGTGCCGGTATCGGGACTCTGTTGCTGCCAGAGTTGTCCCAGACCGTCCCATGCGTAGCCGGTCACCAGGCCTCGGGGATCGGTGACATGGGTGATGTGATCACCGGCATCGTAGGCATACGACGTCACGCCGTTGGCTGCGTTGGTGACACTGGCGAGTCGATTCAGCGCATCGTAGGCATAGTGGGTCGTGTAGCCGAGCGTGTTGGTGACGGACAGTACATTGCCGTTGCCGTCGTAGGCGTAGGTCAGCACCTGCCCATGCGAGCCTTTGACTTGATAGATCTTGCCCAATGCGTTGTAGACATAGGTGGTCGACTTGCCGATGTCGCTGCCCCGCGCGATGACATCCGAGGCGACATCGCCATTCGCGTCATAGGCAAAGGTTTCCGTGGAAGTGCCATCCTTGTCATTGTGGGTGATGGTTTTGATGCGCTTCTCCGCATCGCGATTCCATGTCGTGACTTCACCGTCGGGCGCGCTGACTTGTGCCAGTAGTCCAAAGCCGTCGTAGACGTAGGCCCAGGTAGCGGTGGTGCCGTTTGGGTGCGTCGTCTTGGAGGCTACTCGGCCGCGCGCGTCGTAGGTGTAATCGGTCTCGTCGCCGTTCGGCCCGACGATCTTGCCCACTTCACCCAGCGCGTTGTAATTGGAATAAGTCGTGACGTACCCGAGACCATCCTCCATCCACAGCAGGTTGCCATGAGTGTCGTAGTCATAGGTCGTGTGATCGGATCCGCTCGGCGAAGGTTGCGTCACCATCACCTTGTAGACCATGCCATTGGAATACAGGGCATAGGTGTAAATCGTGACCAGTGATTGACTGGCTGTGCCAATGCCGGTGAGATTGGTTCGCGTGACCGAGGCGAGGCGATTCTGCGCGTTGTAGGCGTAGCTGATCTCCGATTCGCCTGGAATCGTCACGCTGAGCAGCCGGTTCAACTGAGCGTTCGGGTCCCATGTGTAGTTGATGGTGCGCGCGACCGTGGTGCCATAGGCTTCTGTCTCGGTCTGCAACTGGCCATTGGCTGCGTAGCTGTAGGTGTGCGTCACGCCGTCGTTATCGACGGTTTTGCTGAGATTATCGTTGGCGTCCCATGTCAAGCTATTGGTGGTCGCGCCGCAATCCTGCACCGCACTGTTGCTTACTGAAGCTAGCAGGTAGTTTCCCTGCGCATCTTTCGTGTACGTGTTGGTCGTCGTGAGGCCGAGCGGATTGGTGATGGTCACAACCAAGCCGCCACTACTGGGAGAATATATAATGGACGTTCGTTCGGTGCCGTCCGCAGCGCCGTCGGCGCTTACGCGATTGTTGCTGTCGTAGCTGGTGGTCCAGTACGCGGTGCCGTTGTAATCAACCTGCGTCAACAGTTGCGCGCTGCCATAGAAACTGATGGTGGTGGCCGGCGCGCCCGGTAGCGTGAGCGAAGTCAGGCCGAATACCCAAGTTCCGCTGCTGTTCGGATACCCGGTTTCCTCGTATGTGTAATTGTTCCCAGCAGGATCTGTCACCGTTACATTCTGCGTCGCCCAAGTTGTGGCGTTCCGTCCGAATTGTGCACCAGTGTCGCCAGCCCGCCACCGCCGATTTCTGGGAAATTGCCGTAGGAAGTGTGATTCCCGGAAAACGAGACACTCGAACCATCCGGCCTGTAGAGCGTTACCTGATTGCAAGTAATATTAGGGTTTGTGAAACCACAATCGGTATCGAGCAAATAATCGACGCTGGATAGCCAAGGTTCGTAATTGTCGACGCCCGAACCTGTTTCTGAGTGGTAGTACAGCGTGTATTTCAGACCCATCTCACCAGGGACGGCAAACAGCGGGAAGCTCAGCAGCTTGGCACCGTCGTCCACCTCGACAGGATCACCAACGTGACCCTGGCAACCCGCCTTGTCCTTTTTTTTGTCGGTCGTCGCGGTGTGATTGTTGGGGCTATTGCGATCGCCACCATTGAAGCCACTCATCGTTTGATAATGAGGCGCATTCCACTGATGAAGGTCATTGAAAAGAGTCCAATCAATCGGCGCGTACCTGCTTGCGGTAACCTGGATCGGTGGCAGCGTTGCCAGCCCATCGGTAAATTTGATCCTCTGCGTATCGGCAGCAGCAGCACTTTTCGGCAGTACAGCCAATAAGAATAAAATTACAAGCGACACGGCAAACGGAGTACCAATGCGGGAACTCCCTCGCCAGATCAAGGACGTTGACGAGCGACATGACACCCGGCGCCGCCGATACAAACACCCCCTGGATTCGTCCATGCGACGTTCCCCCTGCCGATGCCCGCCCAAGCCCGCGGATGCCCAGCACAGCGTTCGACACTCTGCGCCCCCAAGCTTTCATTTACCTTTCGAACTAGAATTTTCGAATGAGTACCAAGGTTCAATTCGTGCCGCTGACGTTGTGCGTCTTGACGGTTTCGGATTCGCGCACGCTGGAGAACGACAGTTCCGGGCAATTCCTCGTCGATGCGCTGGCGGAAGCGGGGCACCGTCTGCACGAACGCAAGCTGCTGCGCGACGAGCGTTACGCCATCCGCGCCCAGGTCGCGGCATGGATCGCCGATGCGGACGTGCACGGCGTGCTGATCACCGGCGGCACCGGTTTCACCGGCCGCGATTCCACGCCCGAAGCGGTGCTGCCGCTGCTGGACAAGGAGATGCCCGGTTTCGGCGAGCTGTTCCGCGCGATCAGCTTCGAGGAAATCGGCACGTCGTCGCTGCAATCGCGCGCATTCGCGGGACTGTCCAACCAGACGTTCGTGTTCGCGTTGCCGGGCTCGACCTCGGCCTGCCGCACCGCGTGGGAAAAGATCCTGCGCGCGCAACTCGACGCGCGCACGCGGCCGTGCAACCTGGCCGGATTGATTCCGCGATTGGCCGAACGCTGATCGGCCGCTCGCCCGCATGCCGGAAGCCAGCCTCAGCCAGTGTTGAAGCCCCGCCAGGACTGCTCCGGCAGCGCCTCGCGCCGGACCCGCTCGACCTGCGCGGACGGCGGACCATGATGCAGCCAGGCATCGAGTTCATCAACGGCCTTGCGGGCGCCCGACGCCACCACTTCCACGCTGCCGTCGGCAAGGTTTTTCGCGTGTCCCGTGAGGCCCAGGCGCAGCGCGCATTCGCGCGTGGAGGCGCGGAAAAACACGCCCTGCACCCGGCCCGTGACAATGAAGCGCGCACAGGTCATGGCTCGCGCCCCTTCCCGGCTGTCGGTGCCCGACGCGCCGCCGCGATCGCCGCATCCAGCAACTTCGCATCGATCGGTCCGATGAAGCGCTTGGCTACGTGTCCATCCGGCGCGACGAGGTAGGTCGTCGGCAGGCTGGCCGGCATCTCGATGCCGCGCGGCAGGTCGTCCATGTCGAGCTGCGCCAGCGGATAGGCGACGGGATGTTTCTTCGCGAAGGCCAGCACGTCCGCACGCGGCGAGCGATCGTAGGCGAGGCCGATCGCCGTCACGTTCCGGTGCGTCCTGACGTATTTCGAAATCGCGGGCATCTCGGCGATGCAGGGCGAACACCACGTCGCCCAGAAATTCACGATCACCCACCTGCCGCGCATCGCCGCGAGATCGAAGGGCTTGCCATCGAGCGTCTGGATGTTGAGTGTGGGAATCTTGGGCGGCGGTTGCGCGTGACCGATCGCGGAGACGCATGCGAAAGCCAGCAACAGGATCCACGCGCCGCGACGGAACAGGCCTGCACTCATGATGGTTTGTCCTCGGATTTCGCCGGGGGCTCGCGCAACGCCGAGGAGAACACGCTCCGCAGCGGCACGGCGAGGTTGCCGCGCAGCGCCGATTCCGCGCGCTGCAGCGCCACCCGGACTTCGGGAAGGAGACCGACGCTGGCGCGCTGCAATGACAGCGCGTCATCCGGCAGCCGGTAATCGCCCGCCCGGAACAGGTCGTCCAGCGAAGCGTTGTCAAGGTCGCGCGCCAGCACCCATTCGCCACCGCTGGTGCAGCGGATCATGCGCGCACGGCGCAGGTCGTCCAGGTAGCGTTGCAGCAAATCGGCCGTGAGGAATTGTTCGCGCTGCGAGAGGTGTGATTCATGCAAGCCTTCGCCGGCGCGCTGCGCGACCACGAAATGCTGCAGCACCCGCATCAGCCCCACGAACTCGCAGCCCGGTGGCAGCATCTCGCCCGGGTCGTGGTATTCGAACGCGTCCAGCGCGGCGGTCAGCGTCGCGCCCAGCAGCACAATCACCCATGAAAGATAGATCCAGATCAGCAGGATTGGAATCGCCGCCAGCGCGCCGTACACCGCCTGGTAGTTCGCGAGGTCCTGTACGTACCACGCGAAGCCGTTGCGGGCCGCCTCGAACAGCAAGGCACCGACCAGCGCGCCGGCAATCGCGTCGCGCCAGCGCACGCGGCAGTTCGGCACCAGTTGATACAGCACGCTCAGGGCCACCCACGTCACCGCGAACGGCAGCAACGCGACCAAGCGCAAGCCCAGCACGCCCGCATCGCCGGCGCCGCGCAGCACGGGCTGGGCGAACACCCACGAACTCGCCGCCACCGCCGCCACCAGCGCCAGCGGACCCAGCGTCAAGGCCGCCCAGTACAACAGGAAACGCGCGCTGCCCTTGCGCGGCGACGGCACGCGCCAGATCCGATTGAAACGGTCCTCGATGCTGGCCAGCATCATCAGCGCGCTCGCCAGCAGGAACAGGATGCCGACGATGGTCAACTTGCTGGCGTTGTCCGCGAACTGGAGCAGGTATCCTTGCACCGTTTCCCCGGACGCCGGGACGAAGTTGCGGAAGATGAAATCGGAGACGTGTTCGCGCAGGCCGGCAAACACCGGGAATACGGCGAGAATCGCCACTATCGCTGTCAGCAACGGCACCACGGCGAACAAGGTGGTGTACGACAGCGCGCCCGCGGTTTCGAAACACTTGTCGTCACGGAAGCGGTACCACAGGAATTTCGCGAACGCCTTCAGCCGGTCGCGGCGCAGCACCTGGCGGTAGCGCGAAACCCATCTCATGCAAAAAGGCTAGTGCAACCGCGGGTCAAAGGAAACGCCACGGAATGCCCCGTTGGCGCCCGTAAATCCGGGCCCGAACGCCAGGAACAATCGCCGAAAATGGAAATCCTGATCGTCTATTACAGCCGCAATGGCAGCGTCGCGCAGTTGGCGCGCCTGATCGCGCGAGGCGTAGAGGAGGTCAATGGCGTGCGCGCGCGGCTGCGGCAGGTACCGCCGGTCGCGCCGGTCACCCAGTCGGCGCAACCGCCGGTGCCCGAGGAAGGCGCGCCCTACGTGACATTGCGCGACCTGCACGAATGCGCCGGAATGATCGTCGGCAGCCCCACCCGCTTCGGCAACATGGCGGCGCCATTGAAGCATTTCCTGGACTCCACGCCCGCCGAATGGGCATCCGGTGCGCTGGTCGGCAAACCCGCCGCGGTGTTCACCTGCACGTCCACGATGCACGGCGGCCAGGAATCGACGCTGCTGTCGATGATGATCCCGCTGATCCACCACGGCATGTTGATGGTCGGCATTCCGTTCACCGAACCCGCGCTGAACACCACCACGACCGGCGGCACGCCGTACGGCGCCAGCCACGTTTCCGGCGTCAACCATGATCGACCGATCAGCGAGGACGAGCGCGCGCTCGCGCGGGTGCTGGGGCGGCGCGTCGCCGTGATCGCGAAAAAGCTGGCGGCGAAGCCGTGAACGTCACCGTGCAACAGCGAATCGGCTTCGCGGCCTGGGCGGCGTTGGCGCTGCTGCAGGTCGTCTGGCACGCATGGCTGCTGCCGCCCGCGCGGATGCCCATTGCGGTCGCGCTCCCGATCGCACTGCTGCCGCTGGCGCTTCCGCTGCTCTATTGGCGCACGCCGTCGCGCGCGTTGCTGCTGGCCGGCATGATCTGTCTCTTCTATTTCTGCCACGGCGTGGCCGAGGCCTATGCGGCACCGGCCGAGCGCGTTTTCGCGATCATCGAAATCGTGCTGGCCGTGGCCGTGATCCTCGCCTGCGCGCGCAAGCCGAAGCGGCGCCTTGGTGGTCCTGCTGCAAACCCTCTCCCTCCGGGAGAGGCGGAGCGAAGCGAACGCGCGCGCAGCGCGAGCGCGTAGCGCCGGGTGAGGGTATGGTTTCGCAAAGCTCTGCGGATAATTCAAATGATGCCCTGCTCCGACTCCGAGCCCTCACCCCAGCCCCTCTCCCGGGGGGAGAGGGGCTCGAGCTTGCTCTCATCATGAGCTTCGTCCAGCCCGCGCCGAAGCTTCCCGCCCCGTATCGCAGCGACCGCGTGCTGCAGTCATGGCTGGCGCGCGTGCTGCCCGAACCTCAGCGGCGCGCAGCGGAACCCGATTTCGTCGCGCTCGCGGCGTACGCGCAGAAGACATACGCGCGGCAAATATCGACCACGCCCAGCGAACCCGTGCTCACGCAATGGGACGTCTGGGGCCATCGGATCGACCGGCTCGAACTCACCGAAACCTGGCGCGAAGGCCCGGCGATCGCGGCGAAACATGGCCTCGTCGCCGATGGTCACGATCGCGCGCTGGGCGAGTTCGCGCGCGTGCAGCAGTTCGCCAAGGTCTATCTTTATCACGCCGCCAGCGCGTTCTATTCCTGCCCGCTGGCGATGACCGACGGCGTCGCGACCACGCTGCGCGACGCGGCCAATGCGGGTTTGCGCGACCGTGTGCTGCCGCACCTCCTCAGCCGCGATCCCGCGACGTTCTGGATCAGCGGCCAGTGGATGACCGAAAACGCCGGCGGTTCCGACGTTGCGTCGAGCGAAACCGCCGCGCACCGCGATGCCGACGGCGCTTGGCGATTGAACGGCCGCAAGTGGTTCACCTCGGCCATCAACGCCGAGTTCGCGCTGGCGCTGGCGCGCCCGGAAGGCAACCCCGCCGGCGCGGACGGCCTCGCGCTGTTCGGCGTCGAATCGCGCAACGCGGACGGTTCCTGGAACGGCCTCACCCTCGATCGCCTCAAGGACAAGTTCGGCACCCGCGAGTTGCCCACCGCGGAAATCCACCTCCGCGACACGCGCGCCGAACTGGTGGGCGAACCCGCGCATGGCGTGCGTGCGATCACGCCGGTGCTGCAGGTCACGCGGTTGTGGAATGCTTTCGGCTCGCTCTCGACGATGGTGCGCTGTCTTGCGTTGACGCGCGACTACGCGCGGCGCCGCGTTGTTTTCGGCAAACCGCTGATCGACCAGCCGCTGTTCGCCGACGCGCTGGCCGGCTGGGAAGCCGCGTTCGAAGCGGCTTTCCACTTGGCGATGGAAGTCGCGCTGCTGCTGGGGCGCGTCGAATCAGGCGCGGGCGACGAACGCGACGCCGCGCTGCAGCGCCTGCTGACGCCGCTGGCGAAACTGTGGATCTGCAAGCTCGGCGTGCACATCGCCTCGGAAACGGTCGAAGCGTTCGGCGGCATCGGTTATCTCGAAGACAGCGGCATTCCGCTGCTGCTGCGCGACGCGCAGGTGTTTCCGATATGGGAAGGCGCGAGCAACGTGCAGGCGCTGGATTTCCTGCGCGCGCTGGGCAAGCTCGGCATCGATGCGATCGTCGACGCGGTCGATGCATGGACCGAAGCCGCCGACGGCATCGTTTCCGATCGCGACGCCGAAGCCATCCATGCCGCCATTCGCCATGCCGACACCTGGTTGCGCGACCATGCGCGCGAGGCCGACGCGCTGCAGGCCGGCGCGCTGCGCCTCGGAACCACCTGCGCACGCAGCGTGGCCGCCGCACTGCTGGCGCGGCACGCAGCCTGGGCACGTCGCGAACAAGGCGAATCCGCACCCGCCGTTTCGTTGCAGCGGTTCTGCGCGCACGGGCTGGACCGCATTATCGAAGTGTCCTGATCCCGCGTTCCCACCTCGCCAGGCAAGACAACATCGTCCATCGGGCATCCGGGATCGCGCGGACGACGAACCCGGATTGCGGCGCTGCGCGCCTGCATCCGGGCTACGAAACCTGGGTGCGGCGCCGCGCGTAGAACGCCGCCACGTAACTATCGAACGAGTGTGATGCGATCGCTTCTCGCAGTTCGCGCATCAGCGTCAGGTAATGGTGCAGGTTGTGGATCGTCGCGAGTTGTGAACCCAGCATTTCGCCGCAACGATCGAGGTGGCGCAGGTAGGCGCGCGAGAAGCCGTTCGCGCATGCGTAGCAGGCACAGTCTTCCTCGATCGGGCGCGTATCGTTCGCGTACTTCGCGTTGCGGATGCGCAGCGTGCCTTCGCGGATAAACAGGAACCCGTTGCGCGCATGCCGGGTCGGCATCACGCAGTCGAACATGTCGATGCCGCGACGCACCGCTTCGACGATGTCTTCGGGCCGGCCGACGCCCATCAGGTAGCGCGGTTTGTCCGCGGGCAGGCACGGCACCGTGGACTCCAGCGTCGCGTTGCGTTCGCGTTCCGGCTCGCCCACGGCCAATCCGCCAAGTGCATAACCATCGAAACCGATTTCCAACAGGCCTTTCGCCGAGCGCGCGCGCAACTCGTCGTGCACGCCGCCCTGCACGATCCCGAACAGCGCGTTGCGATTGCCGAGCGCATCGAACGCGTGCCGCGACCTGTCGGCCCAGCGCAAGCTGAGTTCCATGGATTCGCGCACGACGCCTGCATCCACCGGCTTGCCGTCCACCGTGTACGGCGTGCATTCGTCGAACGCCATCACGATGTCGGAATCGAGCACCATCTGGATGCGCATGGATTCCTCGGGCGACAGGAATACCCGTGAACCATCCACTGGCGACGCAAACGTCACGCCTTCCTCGGTGAGCTTGCGGCGCTCGGCCAGCGAGAACACCTGGAAGCCGCCGGAATCGGTGAGGATCGGACCGCTCCAGCCGATGAAGCGATGCAGTCCGCCGAATTCGCCGATCACGTCGAGTCCGGGCCGCAGCCACAGATGGAACGTGTTGCCCAAAATGATTTGCGCGCCCACTTCGCGCAGATCGCGCGGCGTCA
>JBQCCP010000114.1:0-6683 GCA_051962095.1 Rhodanobacteraceae bacterium | reverse complement strand
TAATCGGCCACGCGCGGCGTCGCAGCCGACACCGCGCGGATGAAAGTGCTCTTGCCGGCATTGGGAAAGCCGAGCAGGCCGACGTCGGCCAGCACTTTCAATTCCAGTTTCAGCTCGCGCTCTTCGCCCGGCGTGCCGGGGGTAAAGCGGCGCGGCGCACGGTTGGTGGAACTTTTGAAATGAATATTGCCCAGCCCGCCCTTGCCGCCTTGCGCGACCAGCAGCTTCTGGCCGTGCGCGGTGAGATCGCCGATAACCTCATCGGTATCGACGTTGATGACGGTCGTGCCAACCGGCACGCGAATCGCGGTGTCCTCGCCGCCGCGCCCGTACATGTCGCTGCCCATGCCATTCTGGCCGCGTTGCGCCTTGAACTGGCGCTGGTGGCGGAAATCGATCAACGTGTTCAGGCCTTCGTCCGCAACCAGCCACACGCTGCCGCCATCGCCGCCATCACCGCCGTTGGGGCCCCCGAAAGGAATGAATTTCTCGCGCCGGAAGCTGGCGCATCCGTCCCCGCCGTTGCCGGCCTGCACCTTGATGATGGCTTCGTCGACGAATTTCATGGAAGCAGGCCGGAGGGATGAGGAGCGAGGGGCGAGAGATGTACGCAGCAAGGATACCCGGCGCCGCATGGATCCCGGGTTCGGCCTCGGGGCTTGCGCCCTCGCTGCTTGCCCCTCATCCCTCGCTTTTCGTACAAACGAAAAGCCCCGCGCGAAGCGGGGCCCTCCGGATTCAATGTGGCGCGCGCGTCAGCCCGCGACCACGTTCACCGTGCGGCGGCTCTTGGGGCCTTTCACGGAAAACTCCACCTTGCCGTCGACCAGTGCATACAGCGTGTGGTCGCGGCCGAGGCCGACGCCGACACCCGGATGGAACTGGGTGCCGCGCTGGCGCACGATGATGTTGCCAGCTTCGACGACCTGGCCGCCGAACAGCTTGACGCCGAGGTATTTCGGATTGGAGTCGCGGCCGTTGCGCGAGGAACCTACGCCTTTTTTGTGTGCCATGGCGGCTTCTCCTTACTTCTCGTTCTTGCCACCGGCGATGCCGGTGATCTCGATTTCAGTGTAGTGCTGCCGGTGGCCCATCTGCTTGCGATGGTGCTTGCGGCGACGGAATTTCACGATGCGCACCTTGTCGGCGCGGCCGTGGGCACGCACCTTGGCGGTGACGCTGGCGCCCGCGACGTGCGGCGCGCCGACGGTGAAGGAATCGCCGTCGCCGACCAGCAACACCTGATCGAAGGTGACCGCGGCATCGGGCTCGGCATCCAGTTTTTCGACGCGAAGGACGGCGCCTTGCTCGACGCGGTACTGGCGACCGCCGGTGAGAATGACTGCGTACATGATGTTGGCTCTCTGGATTCTGTCGTTATTCTGGGTGATCGGGCGCAATCCACCGCGCACGAATCCGCGATTCTAGCGTGATTTCATGGAATTGGGCAAGTTTTATCCTTCTCTCCCGTCTCCCTCCGGGAGAAGGTGCCTGAAGGGCCGGGTGAGGGTTCGGAACCCTGCGCAACGTTCAATTCCGCGCGAGACTCGAACCCTCACCCCGGCGCTGCGCGCCCGGCCTACGGCCGCCTCTCCCGAAGGGAGAGGGGAGCAAAACCCGCTATCGAAATCCGGCGCACCAAACCCCACATCGGGCGGGTCGCTATAGTAACGGGCTTTTCCGCTCGCATTCCCCATGGACACCATCCGCATCCGCGGTGCCCGCACCCATAACCTGAAAAACATCGACCTCGACCTGCCGCGCGACCAGTTGATCGTGATCACCGGCCTGTCGGGTTCGGGCAAGTCTTCGCTCGCGTTCGACACGCTGTACGCCGAGGGCCAGCGGCGCTACGTCGAATCGCTGTCGTCGTACGCGCGGCAGTTCCTGTCGATGATGGAAAAGCCCGACGACGACCACATCGAGGGCCTGTCGCCGGCGATTTCGATCGAACAGAAATCGACCTCGCACAACCCGCGTTCGACGGTCGGCACCATCACCGAAATTCACGATTACCTGCGCCTGCTGTACGCGCGCGTCGGGACGCCGCGTTGCCCGGACCACGGCACGCCGCTGGCCGCGCAGACGGTCAGCCAGATGGTCGATCAGACGCTCGCGTTGCCCGAAGACAAGCGCTACATGCTGCTGGCGCCGGTGATCCGCGAGCGCAAGGGCGAGCACGTGCAGGTGTTCGAGCAGTTGCGTGCGCAGGGTTTCGTGCGCGCGCGCGTCGATGGCACCGTGTACGACCTCGATGCCGTGCCGGCGCTGGGTTTGCGCATCAAGCACACCATCGAAGTGGTGATCGACCGCTTCCGTCCGCGCGACGATTTGAAGCAACGTCTCGCGGAATCGTTCGAAACCGCGCTGCGGCTGGGCGAAGGCCTGGCGATCCTGGTCGACCTGGACGACACCAAGGCGCCCGAGCAACTGTTCTCGTCGCGCTATTCCTGCCCGCTGTGCGATTACTCGCTGCCGGAACTGGAGCCGCGGCTGTTCTCGTTCAACTCGCCGGTCGGTGCCTGCCCGAAGTGCGATGGGTTGGGCGTCACGCAATTCTTCGATCCCGCGCGCGTGGTCGCACACCCCGAGCGCAGCTTCGGCGAAGGCGCGGTGCGCGGCTGGGACCGCCGCAACCCGCATTTCTTCCAGATGATCCGCTCGCTGGCGAAGCACTACAGGTTCGACGTCGAGACGCCGTGGCGCGAGCTGCCGAAGAAGACACGCGATGCAATCCTGTTCGGTTCCGGCGAGGAGACGATCGAGTTCCGCTATCTGGGCCACGGCAATGGCTCCGGGTTTACCCGCAGGCATCGGTTCGAGGGCGTCGTTCCGAACCTGGAACGCCGCTGGAAGGAGACCGAATCCAATCTGGTGCGCGAGGAACTGGCGCGCTTCATCAGCGAGCGTCCCTGCCCCGAATGCCATGGCGAGCGGCTGAACGTTTCAGCACGCAACGTCTTCGTGGGCGAGAAGAACCTGCCGTCATTGTCGGCGCTGGCGATCAGCGACGCGCGCACGTTCGTCGATGGCCTGCAGCTCGCGGGCTGGCGCGGCGAGATCGCCGACCGCATCGTCAAGGAGATCCGCGAACGTCTGCGCTTCCTGATCGACGTGGGCCTCGATTACCTCACCCTCGACCGCAAGGCCGATTCCCTGTCGGGCGGCGAGGCGCAGCGTATCCGTCTTGCTTCGCAGATCGGCGCGGGCCTGGTCGGCGTGATGTACGTGCTGGACGAACCGTCGATCGGCCTGCACCAGCGCGACAACGAGCGCCTGCTCGACACGCTGACGCGCCTGCGCGACCTCGGCAATACCGTGATCGTGGTCGAGCACGACGAGGACGCGATCCGCCGCGCCGACCGCATCATCGACATCGGCCCCGGCGCCGGCGTCCACGGCGGCGAGGTGGTGGCCGAAGGCAAACTCGACGACATCCTGAAGGCACCGCGTTCGCTCACCGGCCAATATCTTTCAGGCCAGCGCAGCATCGACGTGCCGCAACTGCGCCGCCAGCCCGATCCCAAGCGCGTGCTGAAACTGAAAGGGGCGCACGGCAACAACCTGCAGCACGTCGACCTCGAAATCCCCGCGGGCCTGTTCACCTGCATCACGGGCGTGTCGGGTTCGGGCAAGTCCACGCTGGTCAATGACACGCTGTTCCGGATCACGGCGGTCGAGTTGAATGGCGCGTCCGCGCAACCCGCGCCCTACGAATCCATCGAAAAGCTCGACCTGTTCGACAAGGTGCTGGATATCGACCAGTCGCCGATCGGGCGCACGCCGCGTTCGAATCCCGCGACGTATACCGGCGTGTTCACGCCGCTGCGCGAACTGTTCGCGCAGGTTCCCGAATCGCGTGCGCGCGGCTATCAGGCTGGACGCTTCAGCTTCAACGTCAAGGGTGGCCGCTGCGAAGCCTGCGAAGGCGACGGGCTGATAAAAGTCGAGATGCATTTCCTGCCCGACATGTACGTGCCCTGCGACGTCTGCCACGGCAAGCGCTACAACCGCGAGACGCTGGAGATCCTGTACAAGGGTTATACGATCGCCGACGTGCTCGACATGACCGTCGAGCAGGCGCTGGAAGTGTTCGCGCCGGTGCCGCAGATCGCGCGCAAGCTGGAGACGCTGATGGACGTCGGCCTCGGCTACATCAAGCTGGGCCAGAGCGCGACCACGCTGTCCGGCGGCGAAGCGCAGCGCGTGAAACTGTCGAAGGAACTGTCGCGCCGCGACACCGGCAATACGCTGTACATCCTCGACGAGCCGACCACCGGCCTGCACTTCCACGACATCGAGCAATTGCTGCGCGTGCTGCATCGGCTGGTCGATGGCGGCAGCACGGTGGTCGTGATCGAGCACAACCTCGACGTGATCAAGACCGCCGACTGGATCGTCGACCTCGGCCCCGAAGGTGGCGCCGGCGGTGGGCGTATCATCGCGACGGGTGCACCGGAAGACATCGCGGCGACCAAGGGCTCGTACACCGGGCAGTTCCTCGCGCCGGTACTCGAAACCGCCGCAACATCGAAGCCGACGCGCAAGAAGAAGCGCGCGTAAGAGTACTGTCCGCGAACGAACGCGAATAACCGCAAATGAAGCAAGGCCAAATTGATTTTATTCGCAGTCCTTTGCGTTCATTTGCAGACTGATCTTCTTCAACGTTAAGTCATGGCCGACAACAAACCACCTGCGAAGCGCGCACCACGCAAGCGCGGCAAAGCGAAAGCGCAACCGCGTAGCGCGGATGCAGCGGGGCGGAATCCGGGGCCGCTTGCCGATGGCGCCTCGCGATCGGACGAGTCGGCGCAGCCCGGCAACCGTCATGAGACCGCTCGTCCCAGAGTACTGGCGGCGATCCCGCTGCACGTCCGCTGGCGCGATCTGGATGCCTTCAACCACGTCAACAATTCGTCGTACCTGACGTTCCTGGAAGAAGCGCGCCTGCAATGGCTGCGCACCGTGCCGGGCGAATGGTTCGGCGCGCACGCGATGCCGGTGATGGCGGCGGTGGAACTGCATTATCGCAGGCCGATCGAATGGCCCGCCGAGATCGACGTGCTGCTTTCCTGCGAGCGGCTCGGCAATTCGTCGATGACCATCGGCAACCGCATCGTGGCCCGCAGCGATCATTCATGCGCGTACGCGGACGGCAACGTGGTGATGGTGTGGATCGATCCCGCGACCGGCGCATCGGTGCCGTTGCCGCAGGCGATCCGCGCCGCGGTTGCGTAGTGGTTGCGATCATCCATGCATGCTCTGAACTTCTGTCGCCGGATTCGCGCAAAGTTTGTCGCGACTGTTGGGGGGCCCACGACGTAGCAGCGAACGCAGTCCTGCTGTGGGCGTCGCAAACTGCGGCTTCCGGCCACAACCGGCCAGTCGCGCGCAGGCCTCAGTTCGCCCGATAGCCGCCATTCACACGGGCGTATAGCCACACCTCCCCCAAATGCTGCGCGCTTGGCGCGTGGCTGTCGGTGGAGGGATGGGAAAAGCGTCAGGACGAGGATGGTGAGGATGCGGCGGACGCGGGCGGCTGGGAAACGGAGTCGTATTTTTTCACCAGCGCCTGGAACGCCGGCTGGCCGCGCAGCGGCAGCCAGATCGGATTGACGCTGAGGTCGTTGCAGGCGACCGGGAACGATGTGCACCACTTCGGCAGCTGGTCCAGCGCGGTGTCGTCCTGGCCCAAGGCGAGGTCAAGCTGGATTACATCGCCCGTGGAAAGCGGATCGAGGTCGGAACGCTGGCGCAGCGTATCCACCGCTGCCAACGCCTGCGCGTGCAGCTTGGGGTCCAGCACGGATTGATAGGTCAGCCGGCCGGCCGCGATCAGCGCCTTGGCCAGCGGCGTGTCCGGCTGCACCAGGTCAAAGGCTTTCGCCGCATCCTCGGGGCGGTGCAGCAGTGAATAAGTCAGCGCCAACAGCATGGCGGTGTCGACGCTGTGCGGCGCCAGTTTCATCAACGCCTGCAATGGTGGCAGCGCCTGCGCGTACTCCCCGAGGTCCAGATAGGCAATCGCGACGTTGTTCTGCGCGATGGCGTTCCTGGGATCGAGTTGCACCGCTTCCAGATTCTGCGCCAGCGCTTGCCTGGTCGGCAGTGCATTGCCGTAAGACACATGCGCGTCGGCGTCGCTGGGATCGAGCGCCAGCGCGCGTTCGAATTCAGCCTTGGCCTGCGCGATTTTGTGTTCCGCGCCATCGTCGTTGCCGAGCACGAGCAGCGCTGTCACGTTGCGCGGGTCCAGCGCCAACGCCTGGTTGGCCTCTGCGCGCGCCTTGGGCAGCGCATCTTTCAGCGTCAGCGTGGAGTATTGGGTCAGGTCGAGCCAAGCGCGCGCCAGCCCGGCGTGGGCGTCGGCGTAACCGGGGTCGAGCGCGATACCCTGTTCATACAGAGTGCGGGCCTGCTCGATCGGCGCGGCGGTGTGAGCGGTTTCCATCAAGGCGCGCGCCTTCAGCACCAGGTCGTGCGCCTCGGGGTTCACCGTCGGCGCAGGCCCGAGGCTGGCGAATTTCAACTTGAGCGCGTCGGCGATCGCCGCGGAAATCTTGTCCTGCACCTGGAATACGTTGGCGGCCGAATCGTCGTAGTGATCCGACCAGACCTGCTTGCCGGTGCGGGTGTCCACCAGTTCCGCGATTACCCGGATCATGCCGCCCTCGCGCTCGATG
>JBQCCP010000113.1:0-11880 GCA_051962095.1 Rhodanobacteraceae bacterium | reverse complement strand
CAAGACCGCGTGGGGCAAGCGCTTCCAGCAACGTCTGGCCACCCACGGCAAACCGCCCAAACTGATCATCGGCGCCATGATGCGCAAGCTTGCGCAGGTGGCCTTTGGCGTCATCAAGTCGGGCAAACCCTTCAACCCCGTACTCCACGGGGCTTGACGCGGATAACAGTATCTACGCTCGACTAGTGCGAATGTCCGTCGCCGGGATGCGCGTGGCCGTGTGCGATTTCCTCGGGCGTGGCGGCACGCACCTCGACGATCTCGATGTCGAAGTGCAGGGTTTTGCCCGCCAGCGGATGGTTGTGATCGACGTCGATCGCGCTCATCCCGACCTTGTGGACGGTGACCACGCGCTGGCCGCCGTCCTTGGTCTGCAGCACCGTGGTCATGCCGGGCTTGAGCCTCTGCGCGTTCTGGAAATACTTTTTCGGCACGCGTTGCAGCAGGCCTTCCTGGCGTTCGCCGTAGGCATCTTCCGGCGCCACGTCGATCTCGAACTTGTCGTCGGCCTCACGGCCCGTCAGCGCCTTCTCGACGCCCGGCACCAGTTGGCCGTGGCCCAGCAGCGCCAGCAGCGGTTCGCCGCGCTGGCGCGAATCGTCGTACGGCTCGGCCGCAGCATCGGCCGCATCGCGCACGGTGTAGTGGAAACTCACGACGGAATCTTTTTCGGCACGCATGGAAATGCTCAGGCGGAAGTCGGCGAACCGCGCATGGTAGCGTCGCCGGTTTCCGGCGTCACGCCGAACTTCGCGCCGTGTGCTTCCGGCCCGAACCAGGTCAGCAGCGCCAGCATGATAGCCACGATCCCGATCCACACCGACTGCACGATCGCGTAGTTGCCGCCGTTGGCGTGCGCGATCGAGGTCATCGCGAACGCGGTCCACGACACCAGCAGGTTGCCGAGCTGATACGCGAAGCCGGGCAGCGTGCCGCGCACGTCGTCGGGCGAAAGTTCGTTCAAGTAACCGGGCACCACGCCCCACGCGCCCTGCACCGCGACCTGGATCCAGAACGCGCCGATCGCGAGCAGCAGCACCGAGCCGCCGTAGCTCCACAGCGGGATCGCGGGCAGCGCCAGCACGCAGGCGATCGCCATCGCGCGGCGGCGGCCGATCGTTTCCGACCACTGGCCGAACACCAATCCGCCCACCAGCGCGCCGAGGTTCAGGACGATCGTCAGCAGACTCGTAATGTGGGTGTCGAAATGCATCTGCAGTTTCAGGAACGTCGGATAGACATCCTGCGAGCCGTGGCTGAAGGCGTTGAACACCGCCATCGTCACGATCATGTAGGCCAGCAGTCTCCAGCGCCCGCGCATCGTTTCCCTGACGCCACGGCGGACGCCCGCTTGCGTGCGCTGTTCGAACACCGGCGATTCCGGCACGCTGCGGCGCAGGTACAGCACCAGCAGCGCGGGTAGGATCCCGAGCGCGAACATGCCGCGCCAGCCGATCGAGTTGAACAGCAAGCCATAGGCGATCGCGCACAAGAGATACCCGCAGGGATAACCCGACTGCAGGATGCCCGAGACGATGCCGCGCGAGTGCGCGGGGATCGACTCCATCGCCAGCGACGCGCCGGTGCCCCATTCGCCGCCCATCGCGATCCCGAACAGCGAACGCAGCACCAGCAACGCGAGCAGCGACGGCGCGAACGCGCACGCCAGTCCCAGCACCGAGTACAACGTGACGTCGATCATCAGGATGCGCCGGCGCCCGTAGCGGTCCGCGAGGCGTCCGAAGACCAGCGCGCCCAGCGGCCGAAATGCCAGCGTCAGCAGCAGCGCGAACGCGACCTCCGGCACGTCGACATTGAACGACTTCGCCACCGCCGGCATCACCATCACCAGCAGGAAGTAATCGAACGCGTCCAGCGTCCAGCCGAGGAAGGTCGCGGCCACGGTGTGTCGCTGGGTGCTGTCGAGGGCGCGCAGGGCAGCGAGGGCGGACATGAACGATCCCGATGCGGTTTGATCCGGAAGCGGCGAGGATAGCGCCGCGTGCACGGGGTCTGCACGATCGGCAATTACAATGACGCGATGAGTGTGGAAGCAACGACGGACACGCGCGCTTTCGAGGCGCTGGCGGCGCGCATCGACGCCGCGCTGCCGCAGACCCAGTGCACCCGCTGCGGCTACCCGGCCTGCCGGCCCTACGCCGAAGCGATTGCGCGCGGCGAGGCCGCGATCAACCGCTGTCCGCCGGGCGGCACGGAAGGCGTGCGCACGCTGGCGCGGATCACCGGCCGGCCGGTGCTGCCGCTCGACCCCGCATGCGGCATCGAAACGCCGCCGCGCGTCGCGCTCATCGACGAGGATGCATGCATCGGCTGCACCAAATGCATCCAGACCTGTCCGGTGGACGCAATCGTCGGCGCCAGCAAGTTGATGCACACCGTGATCGCCGACCTGTGCACCGGCTGCGAATTGTGCATCCCGCCGTGTCCCGTCGATTGCATCGCGATGGCACCCGCGCGGAGCATGCCCGGTCGGCTGCCGCGGCCCGCAATTCCATGTCCGCCCTGAGTGCCCGTCGGCGGCGGTGGTTGTGGCGGGGAGCATGGCTGGTCGCGATCGTGGTGTGCTGTCTCGTGTGGCCGGCATGGGAATACCCGACTTTCGACGTCGAACCGCAGGAGCGCCTGAAGGCTTTCGCGCAACTGGCGGTGCTGCACGGCTCGTGGCTGCTGTGGCCGCTGCTGGTGCAATCGGGACTCAAGGCCTGGCTGCGATGGGGCGAACGTCGCCGCGCCCGCGCGGTCGGCGCTGTGGTGCTGGCGCTGGTTTGCGCCTTGCTGGGCTACGCGCGCTTCGTCGAGCCGAACGAACTGGTCGTGCGCAGGACGGTGATTCCCGCGCCGGTCGACCTGGACATCGCGCTGGTCGCCGACATGCACGTCGGCATCTACACGCGCACCGGCAAGCTGGCGCAGATGGTCGCCAAACTGAATTCGCTGCACGTCGACATGGTGCTGATCGCGGGCGACCTCACCTACGATCCGCCGTGGAACCTGGACGCCGCGCTGGCACCGCTGCGGCACCTGAACAAGCCGACCTACGTCGTGCTGGGCAACCACGACGTGCAACTACCGGGGCCGCCGCTGGCGCACAAGATCTTCCGTGCGATGGCGGCGCCGAACGTGCGGTTCGTCGAGCACCGCGTGATCGATTTCCCGACCTTCCGGCTCGCCGGCCTGTACGACTGGTGGAGCGGACGCGACGATGCCGCATTCCTGAAAGCACTGCCGCACGACAAACCGTTGCTGATCCTGATGCACCAGCCGCACAGCCTGCGCGCGCTGCACGGCGTGGATTTCGCGCTGGCGATGGCCGGCCATACCCACGGCGGGCAGGTGTATCTGCCGTGGCTCACCGATGAGATGTTCATGCTGATACGCGACGAAAAATACGTGAACGGTTACTACGACACACCCACCGGCAAACTGTTCGTCACGCCCGGCATCGGCGTGACCGGCATGCCGCTGCGTTTCGATTGCCCGCCCACGATCGATGTGCTGGAATTGCGCCGCAATGGGCACTGAACCTTCCAGCCAACGATCCTGCATCCATTGCGGCGACTGCGCGCGCGCGTGTCCGGAGGCGCTGAATCCGGAAGCGCTGTTTTTCGCGCTGGTGGGGGACGATTTCGCGGCGACGCAGGCCATGCAGCTCGACGCTTGCACGGAATGCAGCCGCTGCGTGGAAGTCTGTCCCTCGCACATTCCGCTGCTCGACTGGTTTCGTTGGGGCAAGTCGGAGTTGCGTGAACACGAGCGTGCCGACGCCGCGCGCAAACGCTTCCTCGCGCGCAACGGGCGACTCGCCAGTGAACGCGAGGCCCGCGCCGCAAAGCGCCGTGAAGCGTCTTCCCCCGTTGTGCTACTCACGCAGACGATCAGCCGCAACGAGGTGCTGGCGGCGATTGCGAGAGGAAAAGCCAAGCGGCGCGGGTCACACCCATGAACCGCGAAAAGATCGCGGAACTCTTCCGCCGCCTGCGCGAGCTCGACCCCGACCCCACCACCGAACTGCACTACCGCACGCCGTTCGAACTGCTGGTCGCGGTGATCCTGTCGGCGCAGGCCACCGACGCCGGCGTCAACCAGGCCACCAAGCGGCTGTTTCCCGTGGCCAACACCCCGCAGAAAATCCTCGCGCTCGGCGAAGAGGATCTCAAAAAATACATCTCGACGATCGGCCTCTACAACGCCAAGGCGAAGAACATCATCGCGAGCTGCGCGCTGCTGCTGGAGCGCCACGACAGCGAGGTCCCGCGCACGCGCGAGGAGCTGGAAGCGCTGCCCGGCGTCGGCCGAAAGACCGCCAACGTGATCCTGAACACCGTGTTCGGCCAAGCGACCATCGCGGTCGACACCCACATCTTCCGCGTGTGCAACCGCACCGGCCTCGCGCCCGGCAAGACCGTTCGACAGGTGGAAGACAAACTGGCGAAGGTGGTGCCCGATGAATACAAGCTCGGCGCGCACCACTGGTTGATCCTGCACGGCCGTTACGTGTGCGTCGCGCGCAAGCCGAAATGCCCGGTCTGCCCGATCCGCGACCTGTGCGCGTACAAGCACAAGACGCCGGGCTGACCGCGCTGAATCCAGCGTGACGAGCCGGGCACTGCGCAACCCCGGACTCAGCGCAGCTTAACCGCCGCGTCGCTAGGCTGATCCGAGCGATGCATGGGGAGCACCGCCATCCAATCCAACGGAAGGAGGCCAGACATGACTCGCATCAAACAACTCGCCGTCACAACAGGCGTCCTGCTCGCCAGCCTGTCGATGGGTGCCGCCTTCGCGCAAACCGACATGCCGAGCTGGACGCAGAACCGCAGCACCACGAACTCCAAGCTCGACGCGCAGTTCAGGGCGATGGACAGCAACCACGACGGCCGCGTCTCCAAAGCCGAATACGACGCCTATTGGAAACAGCAATTCGCACAGGCCGACACGAACCACGACGGCACACTCGACCAATCCGAAGCGCGCAGCGCCGCCCGCCGCATCAACGGTGGCACGGTCGCGACCGCCAACGGTTTCGACCGGATGTGGAAGCAGATCAGCGACAACGGCATTGCCACGCAGAAGCAGGACATGGCGTATCACGACCGCTTGTTCAGGCAGGCCGACACCAACGGTGACCGCGCCCTCAGCAAAACCGAGATGCGCCGCGCCCTGAGCGCACACGACGAAAGCGTCGCCTCGCTGTAAGCGCGGTGGCATGCCGCACCGGAGCGGTGGGCTTTCGCAGCCCGCCGCTTTTTTTCGCCCGTGCCCCGCGCTGTTATTCTGGCCCGATGCATAGACAGATCGACGCCTACGCGGAACGCATGTGCACCCGCTTCCGCGGCTTCCTGCCGGTAGTGGTGGACGTCGAAACCGGCGGCTTCGACGCGCAGCACGACGCGCTGCTGGAAATCGCCGCAGTGGTGGTGAGCATGGACGGCGACGGGATGCTGGTGCCGGAACCCGTGGTCTCCACGCACGTCGAGGCGTTCCCGGGCTCGCACATCGATCCGAAATCGCTGGAGGTCACCGGCATCGACCCCGACCAGCCGCTGCGCGGCGCGCTGCCCGAACGCGCCGCGCTGGACCTGATCTTCAAACCGGTGCGCGAGGCCATCAAGGCCAGCGGCTGCCAGCGCGCAATCCTGGTCGGCCACAACGCCGCGTTCGACTTGGGCTTCCTCAACGCCGCGGTGCAACGCACCGGCCACAAGCGCAATCCGTTCCATCCGTTCTCGTGCTTCGATACGGTGACGCTCGCCGGGCTTGCCTTCGGACAGACCGTGTTGTCGCGCGCGGTGCAGGCTGCGGGTTACGAATGGAACGCCAACTACGCGCACTCGGCGGTCTACGACGCCGAACGGACGGCCGCGTTGTTCTGCACCATCGTCAACCGCTGGAGACGCTTCGAGGACATCGAGCGCGAAACGATGAGCGTCGATTGACGCCGCTGCTCACCGAGCCTGCGCATGCCCCAAGGCCAGCGCGATGAGTTGCAGCACGATCCAGGCATAGATACCCGCGACCACGTCGTCCAGCATCACGCCCAGGCCGCCATGCACACGCCGGTCGGCCAGTCGCACCGGCCAGGGTTTCCAGATGTCGAACAGCCGGAACAGCGCGAAACCGATCGGCATCCACCACCATGCTGGCGGCGCGGCCAACAGCGTGAGCCACATCCCGATCACCTCGTCCCACACCAGCGCGCCCTGATCGTGCATCCCGAGGCGGCGATCGCAAACGCTGCAGGCCCAGATGCCCAGCACGAATCCCGCAACCACCACCGCGACGTACCATTCGACCGGCAAACCGCGCAGCAGGAACCACCACGGCAGCAGCGCGACCAGTGAACCCACGGTTCCGGGCGCCTTCGGCGACAGGCCCGCGCCCAGCGCAGTCGCGATCCACCCGGCCGGATGCGACAGCAGCACCCGACGCTGGTCGGCGGTCAATGGCGTACTCATCGCGCGAAGTGCTCCCAACCGGCCTGTGGTGTCGCGACGGCGTTGCCTTGCGCATCCAGGACCCGCACGCCGGAGCCCGCAACGATCCGTCCGATGCGGGTCACGCGACAGCCGGCATGCGCGAGTGCAGTGTGCATGTCCGCTTCGCGAGCGTTGGTAACCGTGAAGCAAAGTTCGTAGTCGTCGCCGCCGGCCAGCGCAAGCTCGCGACAAGTCGTCAGATCGAAAGCCACCTTCAGCGCGGACGACAGCGGCAGCGCTTCGATCTCCAGTTCGGCGCCCACGCCGCTGGCGGTGCACACGTGGCCAAGGTCCGCCAACAGGCCATCCGATACGTCGATGCACGCGCTCGCGATGCCGCGCAAAGCCAGTCCCGCCGCGACGCGCGGCTCGGGCCGGTTCAACCGCGACGACAGCGACGGCCGCAGGCCTGCGGCGCCGTGTTCCCTGCCTCCTGTCCGCTGCTGCAGACGCAGCGCCCCCGCCGCATCGCCCAGCGTGCCGGTCACGTACAACGCATCGCCCGCACGCGCGCCCTTTCGCGTCAATGCGTTGCCGATGGGCAGCGTGCCGAGCGCCGTCACCGTCATGGCCAGCGGTCCCTGCGTGGTGTCACCGCCAACCAGGGCCACCCGGTGCCTGTGCGCAAGCTCGGCAAAGCCTTGCGCGAAACGTTCGACGAACTGCGAATCGGATTCCGGCAACGTCAGCGCCAGCAACGCCCACGCGGACTCCCCACCCATCGCGGCGAGGTCGGAGAGATTCACCGCCAGCGATTTCCAGCCGATGTCTTCCGGCGCGGTTTCGACGGGGAAATGCACGCCCGCGACCAAGGTGTCCGTGCAGGCGACTAGTTGTTGCCCCGGTGGCAGTTCCAGCACCGCCGCGTCGTCGCCGATGCCGAGCGCAACGTCGGTGCGCGCCACGTCCATGCGTGCGCGGATCATTGCGATCAGGTCGAACTCCATCAGCGCCCGCCTGGACCCGGCAGCGGCGGCGGCGCCCATACCAGCGTGGGCGCGCCGTGATAGACCGTTTCGCACCATCGCTCGAAGCCGGCCTTTTCCGCGACACGAATCGACGCGGCGTTGTCCGGCGCGATGATGCACACCGCGCGGCTTTGCGGCAGGTGCGTGCGGCGCCAGGCTTCGATCGCAGCAAGCGCCTCGGACGCGTAGCCCTGGCCCTGCGCCGCGCGCGCCAGTACCCAGCCGCATTCGAGCATGCCGCGCAGCGAGGGTTCGATATCGCGCTGGAACTCGGCGAAACCGATGTCGCCGACGTAGCGCCCGCTCGCGCGTTCCTCGATCGCCCAGTAGCCGAAGCCGAGCAGGCTCCAGAGTCCCGCAAACGCCAGCAGGCGTCGCCAGGTTTCCTCGCCGGTAAATGGTTGGCCGCCGATGTGGCGCACCACGTCAGGATCGGACCAGTTCGCGGCGCACGCGGCAAAATCGGCCGGCGCATGCGCACGCAGGCGCAGGCGCGCCGTCTCGATCACCGGTGCCGCGACGAACGATGGCCGGGCAGCGGCGTTCATGGATTCAACCGTTCGTTTCGGTAACGCGCCACGCGTGCGCCAGCTTGTCCAGCACCCCGTTGACGTAGGTGTGGCCCTGCTCGGAACCGAAGCGCTTGGCGGCTTCCACCGCTTCGTTCAGCACCACCCGGTACGGTACGTCGGGACGATGCTTCAATTCATAGGCGGACAGACGCAACACCGCGCGCTCGATCGGATCCACGCGCGCGATGTCGCGATCCAGGAACGGCGCGAGGCCCGCATCCAGTTCGGCGCGATGCGCTTCCACGCCGCGCAGCAGGTTCTCGAAATATTCGAGGTCGGCGATCTGCATGTCCTGCTCGGAACGGAAATCGTCGATCACCTTCCGCATCGAATTGCCGCCCAGTTCCCATGCGTAGAGCGCCTGCACCGCGCGGCGGCGCGCGCGCGTGCGTGCGGCCGGATCGATCCCGTCGCTGCGGTGCGGCGTGGTCATGCGGAAAGTCCTTGCAGCAGGGCCGCCATTTCTATCGCCGCCAGCGCGACGTCCGCGCCCTTGTTGCCATGCACGCCGCCCGCGCGTGCCCAGGCGTCGGCTTCGTCTTCCACCGCGAGCACGCCGTTCAACACCGGCACGCCGGCATCCAGCGAGACGCGCATCAATCCCCGCGCGCACTCGTCCGCCACGTGTTCGTAGTGGCGCGTCTCGCCGCGCACCACGCAACCCAGCGCGACGATCGCGGCGTAACGGCCGCTCGCGGCCAGCCGCTTCGCGACCACCGGCAACTCCCACGCACCCGGCACGCGCAGGACGTCGACGCCCTCGTCGGGTATGCCGTGCGCGGCGAATGCACGGCGCGCACCGGCGATCAATTCATCGACCACCTCGCCGTTCCAGCGGCTGGCGATCACGGCGTAGCGCGCGCCGGAGGGCGAGTGCAGGTCGGCGGGCGACGTGGCGGTCTGGTCGGACATGCGATTTGGAACTCGGGACTGTGAAAGCGTAACAGCGGAACCCCGCGGCCCCTACTCCCTCGTCCCCGGTTCATGCTCTTGTACATACTCGACCACTTCGAGGTCGAAGCCGGACAACCCCACCAGCTTGCGCGGGGTGCCGAGCACGCGCAGGCGATGCACGCCGAGGTCGGCGAGGATCTGGGCGCCGAGGCCAAGCTGGCGCCATTCGCGCTGCGCGGCAGCCCTGCGCCCGGTTTCCGGCACGCCCGGCGCCTCGCGATTCAGGCGCGCGAGCAAGCCTTCGGCATCTTCCTCGGCGGCGAGTACCACCACCACGCCGCGACCTTCGGCAGCGACGCGCCGCAGCGCCGCGGTCATGGTCATGCCGAGGTCCTCGCGCTCGAAGTGCAGCACGTCGGACAAGGTGTTGCGCACGTGCACGCGCGCGAGCACCGGCGCGTCACCCGCGACGTCGCCGCGCACCAGCGCGAAGTGCAGGTCGCCGCGCAGGCGGTCGCGCCAAGCGATCAAACGGAATGCGCCGAACTCGGTTTCGACGTCCGACTCGTGCACGCGTTCGATGGTTTTTTCGGTCGCGAGGCGATGGCGGATCAGGTCGGCGATGCTGCCGATCTTGAGCCCATGTTTGACGGCGAAAGTTTCGAGGTCCGGCCGTCGCGCCATCGAGCCATCTTCGCGCAGGATCTCGACCAGCACGCCGGCAGGCGTGCAACCGGCCAGCATCGCCAGGTCCACCGCGGCTTCGGTATGGCCGGCGCGCGTCAATACGCCCCCGGGCTGCGCTTCCAGCGGAAACACGTGGCCGGGCTGCACCAGGTCGGAAGCCCTGGCATCCGGCGCCACCGCGACCTGGATGGTGCGCGCGCGATCGTGCGCGGAAATGCCGGTGGTGACGCCACTGGCGGCCTCGATCGAAACGGTGAAGTTTGTGTGGTACGCCGAACCGTTGTCGCGCACCATCGGCTGCAGGCCGAGCCGGCGGCAGCGCGCCGGATCCAGCGCCAGGCAGATCAGCCCGCGGCCTTCGCGCGCCATGAAGTTGACGTCCCCGGCGCGCACCTTGTCGGCGGCCATGATCAGGTCGCCTTCGTTCTCGCGGTCCTCGTCGTCCAGCATCACCACCATGCGGCCGGCGGCGATTTCGTCCAGCAGTTCGGGAATAGCGGAGAAACTCATCGGAGAATGCTTTTGTTGAAAGTCGGACAGGGATGTGCGGTTTTGATTTGCGCGATCATGGATGATCGCAGGAACGAAGCCGCTCGACGTAGCGCGCCAGCATGTCGATTTCGAGATTCACGCGATCGCCGACACGGCGATCGCCGAACGTGGTCTGCTCGACCGTGTGCGGAATCAGGTTCACGCCGAAGTGCGTACCCTCCACCGTGTTGACCGTCAGGCTGACGCCCTCCACGCACACCGAACCCTTGGCCGCGAAGTAGCGGGCGAGCTCCGACGGTGCGTCGATGATCCAGCGTTGTGAACGCGCGTCGGGCTCGATGGAAACGATGTGGCCGACGCCGTCGACATGTCCCGATACCAAGTGGCCGCCGAGCCGATCCGACAAGCGCAGCGCCTTTTCCAGGTTCACCCGATCGCCCACGCCAAGATCACCCAGTGTGGTGAGGGCAAGGCTTTCGTTGGAAACGTCGAACGCCAGCGTGTCGCCTTCGTGCGCAACCACGGTCAGGCAGCAGCCCGACACCGCAAGGCTGTCGCCCGGCGCGACATCGCTGGTGTCCAGATCCGGCGCGACGATGCCGAGGCGCAAGTCGCCGCCGCGAGGTTCGCTGCGCGTGACGCGGCCGGTGGCCTGGATGATGCCGGTGAACATCAGTGCGCCTCCCGAAGGACGGTGGCGGACCGACAAATGATGGACATGAACGTTCTCCGCGTGACGAATGGCGAGAACGCCCCAAGGCATGAGGCCGACGCGGATACCGCCGCGATCGGACCGCCTTCGCTTCATCCGGACTTTCCGGCAGCGTTCACCTGCTGCCGACCGTCGGCCCCGGCATTCGACCGGATCTGCTGACCTTTCGCGGCTGCGAAAGCGCTCGCGGGCTCGCCCTTGCGGACCTACCGCCGGTGGGGACTTCCACCCCGCCCTGAAGACGTTTCCGGCACAGGCCGGAATGCGCAGTCTAGCAGTTTCGGCGACGGGCCACTTCAGTACATTCGCGCTCCCGCCGCTTGCCCCTTGCCACTCGCCCTGGCCCCATTCACACATTTGGCCGTCCATACGTCTGGACGTAAAAACATGTTGCCTTTTTGCTGCACCGCACTATAGTCGGAATCGAGCCCCAGACGGAGCCGAGACATGGCGCCCTTGCACGCACAGGGTCTGTACGACCCCCGTCACGAACACGATGCCTGCGGCGTGGGTTTCGTCGCACACATCAAGGGCCGCAAAAATCACGCGATCATCCAGCAGGGCTTGGCGATCCTGCGCAACCTCGATCATCGCGGCGCAGTGGGTGCCGATCCGCTGATGGGCGACGGCGCCGGCATCCTGATCCAGATTCCCGACCGGCTGTACCGCGAGGAGATGGCGCTGCGCGGCGTGAGCCTGCCGCCACCCGGCGAATACGGCGTCGGCATGATCTTCCTGCCGCGCGAGCACGCCTCGCGACTTGCCTGCGAACAGGAAGTGGAGCGCAAGGTGCGCGCCGAAGGGCAAGTGCTGATGGGCTGGCGCGACGTGCCGGTCGACCCCGACATGCCGATGTCGCCGGCAGTAAAGGAACGCGAGCCGGTGATCCGGCAGGTCTTCATCGGCCGCGGCCCCGACGTGATGGTGCCCGATGCGCTGGAGCGCAAGCTCTACGTGATCCGCAAGACCGCCAGCCACGCGATCCGCGCGCTGAACCTCAAGCACGGCCAGGAATATTTCGTGCCCTCGATGTCGACGCGCACCGTGGTCTACAAGGG
>JBQCCP010000112.1:0-20897 GCA_051962095.1 Rhodanobacteraceae bacterium | reverse complement strand
ATCACCGCACTCGCTTTCATGCCGTCGACCATCGACAACGGAATGATCTTCGGCGATGGACGGCCCGGCACTGCCGCAGTGGTGACGATCACGTCCACGGTCTTCACGTGTTCGGCAAGCTTGGCCTGTTGCGCAGCGCGTTCCTCGGCGGTCAGCTCGCGCGCGTAGCCGCCCTGCCCCGCGGCGTTGACGCCGAGGTCGAGGAACTTCGCGCCCAGCGACTCGATCTGCTCGCGCGTTTCCGGACGCACGTCGAAACCTTCCACCATCGCCCCCAGCCGCCGCGCGGTTGCGATGGCCTGCAGGCCGGCCACGCCCGCGCCGATCACCAGCACTTTCGAAGGACGCAAGGTGCCCGCGGCGGTGGTCAGCATCGGGAAGAACTTCGGTGCGGCTTCGGCCGCGATCAGCATCGCGCGATAGCCTGCCACGGCGGCCTGCGAAGACAACACGTCCATCGCCTGCGCGCGGGTGGTGCGCGGCAACAGTTCCAGCGAGAACGCGCTGAGCTTGCGTTGCGCATAATGCGCGAGCCGGTCGGCCGCATTGTGCGGACGAAGTTGCCCGATCAACGCCGCGCCTTCCTTCATCGCGGCAACGCGATCGTCAGCCAACGGCTGCACGCACAGCAGGACACCCGCCTGCCCGGCCACCGTCGATGCGTCGCCGAACTCGACGTTCTCATACGCCGCATCGGGAAATCCCGCCGCCTCGCCCGCACCGCGTTCCAGCATCACGCGCATGCCGCGGGATGCGTACTTCTTCGCGGTTTCCGGCGTGATCGCGACGCGGCGTTCGCGATCGGCGGTTTCGCGCAAGGCGGCAATCGTGATGGGCATGTCAGGGCCTGCTGATGCTATGCCACGTAAGCCGCGTTGCTTCCGCAGCGGTCGCCAGACGAGGCGCGCGCCGCAGCGCCAGAGTGGTTCTCTGGTCAAGGCGCGCACCGATGGATGGCGGCCGCTGCGGAGCAACCCTTCGGGCCGGGGCCCGTTGCCGATATGGCTGCGTCATCATTCGTCTATGTATTGACATACATCCTCCTCACTCTTCCTTGCCCTGCGGGCAATGGGCCGCCGGCGCGGCCACGCGGCATAGCGTCAACAGGCCCCATCTCCCGTTGCGATCACGGCATCGTAGCGCAAAGCGGCCGCGCACGGCTGGTAGACTGGCGCGATGCGCAATGATGCCGCCCTTCAATTCCTGCGCGACCGCCGTTCGGTGCCGGCCGCGCAACTGCAGCCGCCCGGGCCGACGCCCGATGAACTTCGCGCAATCGTCGCCACCGCGATCCGCGTGCCCGACCACGGCAAGCTGACGCCGTGGCGGCTGATCGTGTTTACGGGTGACGCCGGTGCGCGCTACGGCGAAGCACTGGCGGCGCTGCACGTGCAAGTCGATCCCGGTGTGCCCGAGAAGAAACTCGCCAAGGATCGCGAGCGCTTCGCGCATTCGCCTGTCGTGCTGGCGGTGATCGCGTGCATCGACGAACACCACCCGAAGATTCCCGCGCAGGAACAATTGCTGTCGGCCGGCTGCGTCGCCTTCAACCTGCTGCTGGCGGCGCAGGCGGCGGGTTTCGGCGCGCAATGGCTGACCGGCTGGTCGTGCTACGAGCCCGAGACCGCGAGACTGCTGGGGCTCACCGATAACGAGCGCGCGATCGCCTACATCCATATCGGCCACCGCGGCGCCGAGCCGCCCGAACGAAATCGAGCGGAAGTCGATGAAGTCCTGAGCGCGTGGCGCGGATGAATGCCGTAGTGCCCGCGCAGGCGGCCGCGCCTGCTTCGACGTCGATCGAAACGCTGTACCTGATCGACGCCAGCATGTACGTGTTCCGCGCCTGGCATTCGATGCCGAACGTGTTCTTCGACATCGACGGTGCGCCGGTCAACGCGGTGCATGGCTTCGCGCGCTTCCTGCTGGATTTCGTGGAACGCACGCGCGCGCGCCACGCGGTCGCCGCGTTCGACATCGCGCTGACCAGTTCCTTCCGCAACGCGATCTACCCCGCGTACAAGGCCAACCGGGATCCGGCGCCGCCCGAGCTGAAGCGCCAGTTCGAATACTGCCGCGAACTGGCCGCCGCGTTCGGACTGGCCGTACTGGCCGACGCCGCGTACGAGGCCGATGATTTGATCGGCAGTGTGCTGGTCGCAATGCGCGCGCACGGCCTACGGTCGGTGATCGTGTCCGCCGACAAGGACTTCGGGCAGTTGCTGGACCACGACGTCGAGCAATGGGATTACGCGCGCGGCCACCGCTGGGGCGCGGCGGGCGTGCCGGCGCGGCTCGGTGTCGAGGCGCGCCAGGTGGTCGATTTCCTGGCATTGACCGGCGATGCCATCGACAACATTCCCGGCGTGCCGGGCATCGGGCCCAAGAGCGCGGCCGCGCTGCTGGCGCATTTCGGTTCTCTCGATGCACTGCTTGCGCGCATCGACGAAGTGCCGTTCCTGCGTCTGCGCGGCGCCGCGGCGCTGGCCGCGAAACTGCGCGAGCACGCCGAACAGGCGCGCCTGTCGCAGCGACTCGCCTGCATCGCGCTGGACGCGCCCGTGCCCGCCCATCCCGATGGCCTGCTGCGACGCGCCGCGGATCACGCCGAGTTGAATGCGCTGTGCGAACGGCTGCGGATCGGACCACTGACGCGCACGCGCGCGCATCAACTCCTGCAAATGGAACCGGTGACGTGAACAGGACGATCCGCATTCCCGCCGTCGCCGATGCGCCCGCCGAGGTGCTGTACGCGGGACGATGGCTCACGCTGAAACGGCGCGGGCATTGGGAATTCGTCGAACGCAACAATCCGCAAGGCGCGGTGATCATCGTCGCGGTCACGCCGGAAGACCGGGTGCTGTTCGTCGAACAATTCCGCGTGCCGGTGCACCAGCTCACCATCGAGATGCCGGCCGGGCTGATTGGCGACGCAGGCCATGACGGCGACCACGACGCCGCCGACACCGCGCGTCGCGAGCTGGAAGAGGAAACCGGCTGGACCTGCGGGCGCGTCGAGTTGCTGCATTCCGGGCCGTCCTCGGCGGGAATGAGCACGGAAATGATGCACTTCGTGCGCGCATGGGACTTGCGCAAGGTGGGCGACGGCGGCGGCGACGAGACCGAAGACATCATCGTGCACGAGGTGCCGCGCCGCGAAGCCGGGGCGTGGCTGCGTGCGATGTCGGCGAAGGGTTACTCGATCGATCCCAAGCTTTTCGCGGGACTGTGGTTCCTCGACCACCCCGGCGGCGACTGAATCATTTCACCGCGGCGCCTTCGCGCGCCAGTTGCGCATCCAGTGCCTTGCCTGCTTCCGCGGCGTAGGCGCGACAGCTCCCGACATCGATCAGCGGCGCGACGTCGTCGGGCGATTTGCGGCGCGCGATCCGCTCCCAGAAGTCGCTGGCGCCCGGATGCGGGGTCAGCAGGATGTCGCAGGGCAATGCGGCCGCCGTTGCGATCGATCGGCGAAATGCCGCCACATAGCGCGGATGATCGTTGAAGCGGTAGCCGGGTGCGGCCAGCGCGGTGAGGCTGTCGACATAGGCGATGCGGAGGCAACGCGCAGCCTCGCACGACTTCCACGTCCACGAAGTGCTGCCGGGCGTGTGGCCGGGCGTGTAATGCGCGGTGATGGCCACATCGCCCAGCTGAAGGATCTCGCCATCGCGCACCATGCGCACGTGCTTCACCGGCGGGTAGGCCAGGCCGAAGCCGTACTGCGGATCGGCCGGCCAGGCGCCGCCCGCTTCCAGTTCCTTCGCGCCTTCCGCGCTGGCCAGCACCTGCGCGCCGCTCGCGCGTTGCAGTGCGGCGATGCCGCCTGCGTGGTCAGCGTGCGCGTGCGAGTTGAAAATCCATTTGATGTCGCGCACGCGGAATCCGAGTTCCCGGAGATGCGCCTCGATCTGCGGTGCCGATTCGGGAAGATCGCCGTCGAACAGCGCCAAGCCCTTGCCGGTGTCGACGAGGATCGCCGACAGGCCGTGTGGTCCCACGTACCAGGTGTTGCCGTAGATGCGGAAAGGCTTTTGCGGCGCGTTCCACCCAACGCGAGCCTTGGCGAAGGACGGCGTCGACGAAGATGCCGCGCCGTGCGCGACAGCAAAGACCGAACAGCAACCAGCGACAACCAGCAGGCTACGCAGTGACATGCGGAGGCATCCGAGGGCGAGACGCGAAAGTGTATCTGCTTGGCGCGACGCGGCCGACGAAGCAGTCCGCCTTTAGGATGGTCGAGCCGCGCGCAAGCGCCAGCGCCACGCGGCCATCGCGATCGCTGCCACGGCCACCAGGATCAGGATCGCCGCAGCCAAGGTACGCACGTCGAACCAGAACACCGCCGCGAGGATCGCCAGCGGTACAACCGCGATCGCCAGCGAAAGCAGGCGGTCGTGACGGCGCGCGCGCGGCAGCAGCAGGGCCGCGCCCGCCCAGACCAGCAGCAATGCGAGAATGCGCCTCGCCCACTTGAAGCGCGGCGGCTGCGGCGCATCGGTCAACACGTCGGTCAGCGAATGCCGTCCGAGCAACACCTGCGCGATCGCGTCGCCGGCCGGGTTGTTCGCCGGCACCAGCGTGCCGCCGTCGTCGCGTGCGAACACCGTCAAGTGCGAAGGCGCGATCCGCATCCAGCTGATCCGCAGATCGCCGACCTGCGGACGCTGCGGATTCGCGCTGGTGACCAGGATTCCGTCGCGCGCCTGGAAGGTCGCTGCCATGTTGGGCGGCAGGTGCGAAAGATCCGGCGCGAACGGTTCGACCCCGTCGATCATGTGCACCAGTGCGGGCGCCAGCTTGAAACCAGCCACGGTGACATCGGGCGAATCGAAACGCGCGGCATTGATCGGAAACGCGTCGGGGTTGGCATGGCCATTCGGATTGCCGAATGCGGACGAATCGATCGGGTGGTCGAACCAGTCCATCTCGTAGCTGCGCTGGCCGCCGTAGCGCATCTCGTTCCACTGGAACATCTCGACCTTGCGCATCAGCGCGGGCGCATCGACGGACACGCCGAACTGCGCGTCGCGCGCGGGCGTTTTCACGTCCGGCGCGCCGACCGCCAGCACCAGCTTGCCGTTCGCGGCCGGTCCCGGCACCGCGGCATCGCCGGTCAGCACGAAGCCGCCCAGCGCATCCTCGCCCATCGCGCGCAGCCGGTCGGCGTGTTCCGTGAAGCCGAGCAGCAGCAGGCCGAGCAGCAACAGCACCGCGCCCAGAAGCGCGGCATGGCGCGACGCATGATCGATGAGTGCGGAAAAGCGGCTCACGCCGCGAGCTTACAGGGCAACGCCGGAAAAGTGGGCCTGCGCATCGGCGACTGTGTAGCGGCCGCGCTCGTCGCGACGCGGCGAGGCCATCGCGGTCGCATGGTCATGGGTGAAGAACAGGCGCACCCCGCGCGCGAGCTTGTCATCGAGGAACGCGCGCTTCTCGTCGATCAGCATTTCCGGCGCGCGGTCGTAGCCCATCGTGACGGGCAGGTGCACCCATGGCGTGCCGGGGATCAGGTCGGCGCAATACACCACGCCTTCCTTCCCGTGCGGCCCGACGATTTCGGACAGCATCAGGCCGGGCGTGTGGCCCTGCGAATAGTGGAAGCGCACCGCCTTGCCGAGCGCGCGCGAATGCTCGCCCTCCACTACCTTTTCCAGCCGTCCGCTCTGCTCCAGCAATTCCGCGACGCCCGGAATGAAGGACGCTCGATCGTGCGGGTGCGGATGCGTCGCACGTTCCCAGTGCTGCGCGCCAACCAGGTATTTGGCCTTCGGAAACAGCAGGCGCAGCGGCGCGTTTTCTTCCCACGTCGCCAGCAAGCCGCCCACGTGATCGAAGTGCAGATGCGACAGCACCACCACGTTGATGTCTTCGTGCGTCAGCCCGACAGCCTTCAGCGAATCGAGCAGCACGTGATGTTCCTCGACCACGCCATAACGCTCGCGCAGCTTCGGCTCGAAGAACGCGCCGATGCCGGTTTCGAACAGCACGTTGCGGCCGTCCAGGTCGATCGCCAGCAGGCAGCGGCATGCAAGCGGAATGCGGTTCTGATCGTCGGCTTCGATCCACTTTGACCACATCGCCTTCGGCGCATTGCCGAACATCGCGCCGCCATCAAGTTTTTGCGAATTGCCTTCGATCGAATGGAGTTTCATTGCGTGATGACGACTGCCAGTGAATTTGTAGGTTGGGCTGACGCCGGCTTCATCGGCGGAAGCCCAACGTCGTGGCGCCCTCGCGCCGGGACGATGGGTTTCTTCCGGGCACAGCCCGGAATCAGCCCAACCTACCAAAAACTTGATCCGGAGGAAGCCCCGCACGACCTGCGTATGTTGGGCTTCGCTTGCGCTCAGCCCAACCTGCAGGGCCCCGGACTTATTTCTCCGGCACGCTGATGGCCACGAATTGATTCTGGCCACCGCGCGAGACCAGCAGCAGCACGGTGCTGCCCGGCTTCACGCCCGCGGTTTCGCGGCGGAACTCGGACACGCTGTTCACGGGTTTGTTGCCCACGCGCAGGATCACGTCGCCCGGCGACAGGCCGGCCCGCGCGGCCGCGCCCTCGACGTCGGTGATCACCACCCCGCCCTTGCCGTTGTAACCAAGCTGCTGGCGCATGCCGGGGGTCATGTCCTGCACGGTCAAGCCCAGCAGGCCGCCGCCGCTGGTGGCTGGCGGAGCGCCCGCGAACAATTCCTGCGACAGTCCGTTGCGCGGCATCTCGCCAATCTTGACCTTGATGGTCATCGGCTTGCCGTCCCGAACGATGCCGACGCTGGCCTCGGTGCCGGGCGCGGTCATCGCGACCACGGGCGGCAGTTGAGCCGACTCGTAGATCTTTTTGCCATCGAACGAGGTAATCACATCGCCGACCTTCAGGCCAGCCTTCGCGGCCGGGCCGTCGGGCTGCACCTGCGCGATCAACGCACCCTGCGCTTCGGACATGCCCTTGGACTTGGCGATCGCTTCGGTCACGTTCTGCACGCTGACGCCGATCATCCCGCGACTCACGTAGCCCTTGGTCTTGAGCTGGTGCACCGCATCCATCGCAAGGTTGATCGGAATCGAGAACGACAGCCCCATCGCGCCGCCGCTGGTCGAGAAGATCTGCGAGTTGATGCCGACCACCTGGCCCTGCAGGTTGAACAGCGGACCGCCCGAATTGCCGCGGTTGATCGGCACGTCGGTCTGGATGAACGGCACAGCCGGCTGATCCTGGCTGCCCAGTGTGCGACCGACATAGCTGACGATCCCGGCACTGACGGAATGGTCGAGCCCGAATGGCGAGCCGATCGCCACCACCCACTGGCCGGGCTGCAGGTCGTTCGAATTGCCGACCTGCACGGTAGGCAGCTTGGTCGCGTTGATCTTCAGCAGCGCGATGTCGTAGATCTTGTCTTCACCCACCACCTTGGCCGGGAAACTGCGGTGGTCGGGCAGGTGCACCGTCACCGAATCGGCGTTCGCCACGACATGGCGGTTGGTGAGGATGTAACCGTCGGCGGAAATGATGAAGCCCGAGCCCAGCGATTCGCCGCCACGGTCGGGCTGCTGGAATTGCGGTCCGAACGGCATTCCGAAGAAGTGGCGGAAGATCTCCGGCAACTGCGGCTGCTGCGTCTGCTGCTCGCCGGGCTCGTCGCTGCCCATCTCGCTGGCATGCTTGTAGTGCGCCACCACGTTCACCACGGCCGGTCCGTATTTCTGGACGATGCTGGTGAAGTCCGGCAGCGCCGCGGTGGGTGTGGCCGCGAGTGCCGGGCCGGCGCCGGAAAAACACAACAGAACGAATATGGCGGCGATCCGCCTCGCCCGTTTCAACATGGTTTTCTCCTCATCCGATCATTACGCAAAAATCGTTCCGCACGCGCGAAAATCCTCGCGCGCAACGGGGCGCACCGGCAAACGGCGCATGTTTTGAGCAACGTGTCGCCACGCCCGGCCCGCGCGCGTCATCCGCGGCGCCTTGGCGTCAGTGCCGCGCGGCGGACGCGCCGGAGGATGGCGGTTCCGGCAGCAGCACGATCGAGAACGGCAGGACCGGCTGGTTGCCCTGAAACGAGGTATAAGGCAGCGCTTCGTCGCGCGCATAGGTCGCGCGGCGCAGGTAATCGGGCTGCATCAGCCCGGTGCCGTACACCACATTGGCCGACGCGGGTTGCGCGGAGAGCACGGTGGGCTGGCGCGACAGCAGCCACGGCGGCATCGCCGGATTCGACGCGGGCGAAGCGTCGGCCAGCGAAGTGGGCACGACCGCACCCATGGCGGGATGCGTCTGCGCGACCGGCGCCGGCGCATCGCCGCGCGGGTTCGGTGCGTTCAACATCAATGCGGCGACGGCCACGCCCGCCGCGATCGCTCCGCCGCCCACGTAGCGGACCCAATGCCGCTGGCGCGCCCGGGGCGCGGTTTCCACCTGCAGGGCCGCGGCGACGCGCGCCGCGAAATCATTGTCGCGCCGGGGCGCCGACATGGGTGCCGAGTCCGAGGCGAGGCAGGCGCGGATCAGGTGCCACCGCGACCAGGTGGCGGACAGTTCCGGATCATGGTCCAGGCGCCGCAGCAGGAATCGGGTTGGCTCGGCGGCCAGTTCGCCGTCCATGAGGGCGGAAAGGTCTTCGCGGCTGGTCGGATCCATCACCTTGCACCTCTTGCAGCACTTGTCGCCGAATCAGGTTTCATCGTTGGACAACAGTGGACGCAGTTTTTCGTCGATGGCTTCGCGGGCGCGGAAGATGCGCGAGCGCACGGTACCGATGGGGCAACCCATGCGCTCGGCGATTTCCTCGTAAGAGAGGCCATCGACCTCGCGCAGGGTGATCGCATCGCGCAATTCTTCCGGCAGCTTTTCGACCGTGGCAAACACGGTTTGTTCGATCTCGCGGCGGGCCAGTTCGTGTTCCGGGGTGGCCTCGTCGCGCAGCCGGGCGCCGGCGTCGAACTGCACCGCGGTGTCGGCGTCGATGTCCTCGGCGGGCGGGCGGCGCCCCTGGGCGACCAGGTGGTTCTTGGCGGTATTCACGGCGATCTTGTACATCCAGGTATAGAAAGCACTGTCACCACGGAACGCGCCGATCGCGCGGTAGGCGCGGATGAAGGCTTCCTGCGCCACATCCTCGCACTCGCTCCAGTCGTGCACGTACCTCGACACCAGGCCGATGATCTTGTGCTGGTATTTCCGCACCAGCAGGTCGAAGGCCTTGTTGTCGCCCTTGCGGACGCGCGCCACCAGGGCACGATCGGTATCCACATCGCCCATCCGGGCGGCACTCCCTGATGCGCCGGAGGTGATATGCACCCCCGTCTGACCGCGCTCCTCGCGCGAAAGTTCATCGGCAATCGTCATCCCGCAACCCTTGAACCGCAACCTTCGCCACGATGGTTGGGCCTTTTCGCCTCGGGATCAAGCCTAGCGCGGGCGCGCAGGCCCCACCAAGTGCGGGAGGTCACCCGATGGTGCGCCGGCGGCTGGCGGAGGGCGAACGCGGATGGTCCGGCGTGGGCTGCACGTCGACCGCCGGTCGTGCCGCCAATGCCGCGCGGCGCCCTACCAGCAACCGGGTCAAGGCAGCGGCCGGCAGCGCGCGGGAAAACAGCGGCCCCTGCGCCGCATCGCAGCCGCGTTCGCGCAGGAATTCCAGTTGGCGCTCGGTTTCGACGCCTTCCGCGATCACCCGCCGGCCCTGCGCGCGCGCGGCGTCGAGGATGGAGGTGACCACCGATTCGTCGTCGGGATCGCTACCGACATTGCGCACGAAGCTGGCATCGATCTTGATCGCATCGACTGGCAATGCACCGGCCAATTCGGGCGCGCTGTGCGCGACGCCGGCGTGGTCGGCGACCACGCGGCAGCCGGCTTTCCGCAGTATGCCGATCGCCGTGACCAGTTCCGCCTGCGGATTGGCCAGCACACCTTCGGGCGTTTCCAGGTCCAGCACGTCGGGATCCAGTTTCGCCTCGCGGCAGGCCGCCTCGACCATCGCGGCCAGGTTGGGCTGCATCCACTGCAGCGCCGACAGATTCACGGCCAGCCGCAGCGGCAACCTGTTGCGGCGGCGCCACGCCGCGACGTCCGCGCAGGCGCGGCGCAACACCCACTCGCCGATCGAGAGGACCTGGCCTGTTTCCTCGGCCAGCGGCATGAAAAACGCCGGGCTCAACAGCCCCAGCACCGGATGCTGCCAGCGCACCGATGCTTCCACGCCGAGGATATCTTCGGACGCGATGTCGACCTGTGGCTGGTAATGCACCGACAGTTCGCCGTTCGCCTCGGCCTGGCGCAGGCGCGACTCCATTTCCGCGCGTTGTCCGTGCATGTCCATGGGCACGTCGGCATAGGTCTGCATGTTGTTGCGGCCGCGCGCCTTGGCGCTGTACATCGCCATGTCGGCGTGCTTGATCAGTCCTTCGGCGTCGGTGGCGTCCTCGGGATAGATGCTGATGCCGATCGAGGTGGTCACGTGCAGTTCCGAGCCATCGTCCAGCACCAGCGGCGCCTGCATGCCTTTCAGGAGCTTGGCCGTCACCCGGTCGATGTCGCCGCGGCCGTTGACGTGGCGGATGATCACGGTGAATTCGTCGCCCGCGTAGCGCGCCACGGTATCCGACGCGCGCACGGCGTCGGTGAGGCGTTGCGCGCCGGCCACCAGCACCTGGTCGCCCACCGCGTGGCCCAGTGAATCGTTGATGCCCTTGAAGCGGTCCATGTCCACGAACAGCACCGCGAAGACTTCTCCGGTGCGCCGCGCGTCGTGCAGCACCGATTTCAGCCGGTCGTTGAAGAGGATCCGGTTGGGCAATCCGGTCAGGCCATCCATCAGCGCGCTGCTGCGGCTGCGCTCGCGTTCGGCGCGAAGTTCCAGCAGCGCGGCAAACCGCGATGCGACGATCTCCAGCACGGGCTTCAGGGTTTCCGGCGGTCCCGCGAATTCGACCCGCGACGCGCATACCATCACGCCCAGCGTGTTGCGGGCGGTGTCGAACAGGGGCAGCGCCGCGTGCCAAGCGTAGCCCATGGCCGCATTGTCCGGCGCCAAGGCGGCAACGCGAACCACCGCCTCGCCTTCCAATGCCTGTCGCACGAAGGCCTGCGTCAGCGGGTCGGGCGCGCCCGGCGCCGAAAGACGATCCATCCTCGCCAACGGGTGCAGCGTGTCGCCGGATGCGCTGCGTTCGGCAATCACCATCAGATCCATCCCGAGCGCCTGCAGCGCGCGTTGCACCAGCGTCGGCAGCCCCGCCGCGTCGCGCGCGGGCTGCAGCAGCGCGGCGAGCATCTGCAGCGTCGCGTCCGGCTCGATCTGCGGCGGCTGCGGCGGCGCCGTGGGCTCGTTGCTGTGCACCAGCGAAGGCGCCGCCGGCGCGGGCGCATCCAGCAGTTCGCGCACGCGCACCGCCGCCTCGGTGGCGTCCACCGGCACGCGCAGCCACGCCTTGATGTTGCCGCAGGTGGAGGGACACGGATCGCGATCGCGCAAATCCAGGCCCGCACCGAACAGCCCGATCACCGGCACGCCTTCCAGTTCGCCGCAGAGGTCGCGCGCCTGCGTGGGCACGTGCGCGAAATCGAGGATCGCGAGGGTCGGGCGCGCCGAGCGCCCGAGCAGCGCGCGTGCATGGGCGGCGTCGCGCGCACTCAGGATCTCACCCGCGCGCAGGCCGTCCAGTGCATCGAACAGGACGCGGCGGTCCTCGCGCGAGGACGCCACCACCAGTACCGGTCGCCGGCTGTCGCCCATCATTGCATCCACGCGCCATGCCGCAGCCGCAGTTGCGGAACGACGGATTTGCCCCAGGCCAACTCGCGCGCGGGCAGCGCACGTGGCAGGTCGGCGAGCGTGCCGGGCAGCACCAACCGCCGAGGCTGGTGCGGATCGAGCCGCGCGATCCGGCGCAGCAGCGTCACGAGTTCGGCGCTCCAGGTGTGCGGACATTTGGCAAGAAAACACACGCCAAGGCCCGGACTGCGTTCGACGAGGCGCAGCGCATCGGCCAGGTGCAGGACGCCTGGCATCAGCTCGTCGCGAGCGGACAACCGGCGCAGGCCGGCGTGCTCGTCCCAGGCATACAACGGTTTGCCGGTTCGCCTTGCGATGCGCCGCAATGCATGCGTCACGATTGCGGCATCGTCGCAGCGCAATGCCACCACCACGCTCTCCGCCGCGAGAATGCGGTCCAGCAGATTGTTTTCGTTTTCCTGTTTCGACGACTCGATATCGGCCATGTATCCCTTCACCCGACGTTAACCACGATCCCTGCGTGATCAATGATGATGCGCACGCATCCATCACAGGACTGAGAAGTGTTCGACGGTTTGAGGTTCAGCCACTGGCAAGCTTCCGTCGGCGCGGATGGCGTGCTCATGCTACGCATGGATCGTGCAGGCAGCAGCGTGAACGCGCTGTCACGATCGTTGCTCGATGAACTGGACGGCATGCTCGAGCGCATCGCGATCGAGCGTCCCGCCGCCGTGGTGATCCATTCCGGCAAGGCATCGGGTTTCGCGGTCGGCGCCGACCTGAACGAATTCGAAAGCTACGACCGAAAGGGCACGGTGCGCGAGGAAATCGAGCACGGTCAGCGCGTGTTCGAACGCCTGGCGCGCCTGCCGATGCCGACCGTCGCCGCGATCCACGGCGCGTGCATGGGCGGCGGCACCGAACTGGCGTTGGCTTGCCGGATGCGCGTGGCCGCGCGCGCGCCGGAAACCCGCATCGCGCTGCCGGAGGTGCAGCTCGGCATCCATCCCGGGTGGGGCGGCACGGCAAGACTGCCGCGCCTGATCGGCGCGCCCAAGGCGCTCGCAATGATGCTGACGGGACGCGCGGCTTCGGCCGATCGCGCGCTCGCAGAAGGCCTCGTCGATCGGCTGGCCGCACCCGAGGCCCTGCTCGACGAAGCGCGCAAGCTGGCATTGCATCCGTTCGCGCGGCCGTTCGCGCAGCGCGCGGTGGCGTGGTGGACGAATTGGTGGCCCGCGCGCCAGATCCTCGCCCCGGTCGTGCGCCGTCAGACCGCCGCGAAAGTTTCGCCGAAGCACTATCCCGCGCCTTTCGCACTGATCGATGTATGGCGGCGCGGCGGCGACATCCACCAGCGATTGCGGCTGGAAGCGCGCTCGGTCGCGCAGCTCGCCTCCACGCCGACCGCGCACAATCTGATTCGCATCTTCTTCCTGCGCGAGCGGATGCGCGGACTCGCGGGCGACACCGCGCATGGCATCCGTCATGTGCACGTGGTCGGCGCCGGCGTGATGGGCGGCGACATCGCCGCATGGAGCGCGCTGCGCGGTTTCGAGGTCACGTTGCAGGATCGCGAGATGAAGTTCGTGGAACCTGCGCTGGCGCGGGCGCGCAAACTGTTCGAGAAGAAATTGAAAACGCGGGACCGCATCGCCCCGGTCGAAGCACGCCTGACCCCGGACGTGGAAGGCGCGGGCATCGCCTCGTCACAACTCGCGATCGAGGCGATCTACGAAAACCCGGAAGCCAAGGAAGCTGTGTATCGCTCACTGGAACCCAGGATCGCGGGCGACGCCCTGATCGCCACCAACACCTCATCGATTCCATTGGATGAACTGCGCGGCGCGTTCGTCGAACCCAGACGATTCCTCGGCCTGCATTTCTTCAATCCGGTCGCGAAGATGCCGCTGGTCGAGGTGGTGCGGCACGATGCGCTCGATCCGACGCTCGAAAAACGCGCGTGGGCCTGGGTGAAGGCCGTCGGCAAATTGCCGCTGCCGGTCAAGGGCACGCCGGGGTTCCTGGTCAACCGCATCCTGGTGCCCTATCTCCTGGAAGCCGTGCGCTGCCACACCGAGGGCATTCCCGACCCCGTGATCGATCGCGCCGGCAAGCGCTTCGGGATGCCGATGGGGCCGATTGAACTGATCGACACCGTGGGTCTCGATGTGGCGCTGTCGGTCGGCCGCGAACTCGGGCCGTTCCTCAACCTGGAAATCCCCGCCGGCATCGCCGACAAGGTCGAGGGCGGCAAACGTGGCAAGAAGGACGGCCAGGGTTTTTATGTGTGGAAGGACGGCAAAGCCGAAAAACAGAAGGTGGATTCGAACTACCGCGCACCGGCCGATCTGGAAGACCGCCTGATCCTGCCGATGCTCAATGAAGCAGTCGCCTGCCTCCACGATGGCGTGGTCGCGGACGCCGACCTCCTCGACGCGGGCGTGATCTTCGGCACCGGCTTCGCGCCGTTCCGCGGCGGCCCGATCCAGTACATCCGATCGACCGGCGCCGGCGAGCTCCGCGAAAAACTGGAAGCATTGGCACATGCCCACGGTGTGCGGTTCGCTCCGAAACAAGGCTGGTTCAATCCGGCGTTGGCAGGACAGGCTTGATTTCGGCGTCGTTCGACGCGCCCCTCTAGCGAGCTGCCACGCCACCTGCACTGATTTACGGATTGAAGTCTTCGCCGTTCACCACATCAGGTCGTCGGGCACACCATCGTCTTCCGGCGGTGCATTCGGATCGACCAGCAGCGCGACGGCCTCGGAGGCGATCGCCTGCACTTCCAGCGCGATTTCACGGGTCACGACCAGCGCGCGGCCGCCGTGCATCACCACACCCAACTCGCCCGCGTTGAGCTGGCGCAGTTGTTCGGGCGTGACATAGACCCGGCGGATCTTGCCGGCGAACTCGAAGTTGCGGACCTGCTCGGCGTCCTCGCGATTGAGGCCCTTGCCGGCCAGCAGCGCCTGCAATTTGCGTTTGCGTTCCTTCTTTGCCGCGGCCTGTTCGCGCGCCTCGCGTTCGGCGGCTTCGCGCTCGGCACGGTCGGCTTGCGCCCGCAACGCAAAGGCCTTGGCAAGATCAGGTTCGGCAGGTTCGCGCGGCTTGCGCGATTCCGGCTTGTGGCGCGCATGCTGCGGCTTCTTCTTCGGCGCGGAGGACGGCTTGAAGCCGGCCTTCAGCAACTGGTCGCGGAGCGATTCACTCATAAGGTAATGGGTGTGTTGGAGCGGGAGGTCGTTGGGCCTCGCGTTGCTCAGCCCAACCGAAGTGCGGCTTGAGGCCAAGTGCTATTGACGCTCCGCCCAAAGCGGCTTTTGGTGAAAAGTCAGGCCATGGATGGCCGTTCTGGAGTCGGTGGCGCGGCAGACCTTGCAAGTTGCTTTGAGCACACGAGACAGCATTCACGGACGAATGCACGCTTTGGGTGAAAAGTCAGGCCATGGATGGCCGTTCTGGAGCTTGGGAGCTACGCATCCAACAAGACATGACGAGAATCAGCGACGCAGCATTCATGGACGAATGCATCAGTAATGCGGTGGCGGTTCGTCATGCACATTGTCAGAAAGACTCGTGCGCAGCGACGCCAGTTCCCGGCGCAATTCCGCCAATGCATTTTCGAGCTGCAGCAACCGCCGCGACTGCTGGATTTCGCTGTCGCCCAGCGAAGAGACTGCATCATCGAGGAAGGTCAGGCGCAACTCCATGTCGTCGAGCCGTTCATCGGGGGGCGTGGGATTCATGCTTGCGGCTCCGCTGCGATGACACTGCGACCGCGGCCGATCCCGTAGTAGGCCAGGCCCGCGGTTTCGACCATGGAAGGATCGTACAGGTTGCGGCCGTCGAAAATCACGGGGTTCTTCAACATCGACTTGATGCGCGCGAAGTCGGGGCTGCGGAACACCTTCCATTCCGTCACCACGGCCAGCGCGTCAGCGCCTTCCGGCGCCGCCCAGGGATCGTCGCACAGCACCAGGTCGTCGCGATTGCCGTAGATTCGCGCCGTCTCGCCGCGCGCCTGCGGATCGTACGCACGCACCTTGGCGCCCGCCTGCCACAGCGCCTCCATCAACACCCGGCTGGGCGCCTCGCGCATGTCGTCGGTGTTGGGCTTGAAGGCCAGACCCCACATTCCGATCTTGAGGCCGCCGAGATTGCCGGCGAAGTGCCGCGACAGCAGATCGAACAGCTTGCGTTTCTGGTCGCGGTTAACCGCTTCCACTGCGCCCAGCAGGCGCGCCTCGTAGCCGTTCACGTGCGCGGTGCGCTCCAGTGCCTGCACGTCCTTGGGAAAACACGAGCCGCCGTAACCGGTGCCGGGATAGATGAAGTGGTAGCCAATGCGCGGATCGGAACCGATGCCATGGCGCACCATCTCGACATCGGCGCCGACGCGCTCGGCGATATTGGCGATCTCGTTCATGAAGCTGATCTTGGTGGCCAGCATCGCGTTGGCGGCATACTTGGTCAGTTCGGCCGAGCGCTCGTCCATCACCACGATACGGTCGTGGTTGCGGTTGAACGGCGCGTACAGCGATTTCAGCAGGTCGATGGCGCGCACCGAGGACGAGCCGATCAGGATGCGGTCGGGCTTCATGCAATCGTCGACCGCATTGCCCTCCTTCAGGAACTCGGGGTTGGACACCACGTCGAACGCGATCTCCACGCCGCGCCTTTTCAATGCTGCATCGATTTCTGCGCGCACGCGATCCGCGGTGCCGACCGGCACGGTGGACTTGTCCACCACAACCGCGTAGCCGGTGAGGTTTTCCCCGATACTGCGCGCGACCGCCAGCACGTACTTGAGGTCGGCGCTGCCGTCCTCGTCGGGCGGCGTGCCCACCGCGATGAAGATCGTGTCGCCGTGCGCGATCGCCGCCTTGGGATCGGTGCCGAAGGCCAGCCGGCCCGCTTCATGGTTGCGCTTGACCAGCGGTTCCAGGCCCGGCTCGAAAATCGGAATCTCGCCGCGTTCCAGCCGCGCGATCTTGTCCGCGTCCACATCCACGCAGAGCACGTGGTTGCCCATCTCGGCGAGGCAGGTTCCGGTGACGAGGCCGACGTAGCCTGTTCCGAAGATCGTGACTTTCATGCGCGGGTTCCGGCAAAAGACGCGATTTTAACAGTCGGACGTGGTGGCCCGGTGAATGGCCGCGGCCGCTACAGGTGGTCCAGCACTTCCCGCAAGTCCGGCGGCAACGGTGCGGAAAAGCTGTAGGCGCGCTCGCCCAGTTCGAACTCGAAACGCGCCGCGTGCAGGAACATGCGTTTCAGTCCGAGCTTCGCGAAGCGCTTGTTCGCCTCGCGGTTGCCGTACTTTGGATCGCCTGCCAGCGGATAGCCGGCGTGCGCCGCGTGCACGCGGATCTGGTGGGTGCGGCCGGTCGCGAGCGTCGCCTCGACCAGGCTGCAATCCGGGTAATGTTCGATCTCGCGGAAGAACGTCAGCGCGGGCTTGCCGTCTCCATCGACGCGCACCATCCGCTCGCCGCCCGCCAGCACGGATTTCCGCAGCGGCGCGTTCACGTCGAATTTTGCCCGTTGGAGCTTGCCGGTCATCAGGCAAAGGTATTGTTTCTTGGTCTCGCCCGAACGGATCAGATCCTGCACGCCCGTGAGCCCGCGCCGCGAACGCGCGAATACCAGCACGCCGGAGGTATCGCGGTCGAGCCGATGCGCCAGTTCCAGGTGGTCCTTCGGCCGCGCCGCGCGCAGCAGTTCGATCGCGCCGAAAGTGATGCCGCTGCCGCCGTGGCTGGCGATCCCGGCGGGCTTGTCGATCACGAGGAAATCCTTGTCCTCGAAAATCACGGCCTGGCGGATCTGGTCCAGCATCACCGTAGGCGGTGCGCCGGATTCGGCGCGTTCAGCCAACCGCACCGGCGGAATCCGCAACTGGTCGCCCGCCGCTAGCCGGGTGTCCGGCTTGGCGCGCTTGCCGTTCACCCGCACCTGGCCGGTGCGCAGCAGGCGATAGATGTGCGTCTTCGGTACCCCCTTCAGCAGCGTCGCCAAGGCGTTGTCCACGCGCTGGCCATCGCGCTCGGGGCCGACCTCCACGGTTCGCACCGAACTGAAGTCCGTGGCCGAAGTTCCTGCCGCCATTGGAAAAATGCCCTTGCGATGATAGGATTGCCCCGCGTCAAGCAGGCTCTTGCCCCTCCCGGGCGACCCTGTACTCGTTCGCCGCGCGGACAAGGCTTCCGCCTGCCATTCCTGACCGGGAGCAGCCGGTACCTCGCCATCGTAACGTTCGGGTCGATGTTTGCCCACCGTCGGCACGAGGGTGCGGGACATCGGGACGCGAGCAATCCCATTCATCACCAGCCGGGACCATTGATCGGTTCCGGCGACTGCCGCCAGGCGCGGCACGTCATCCGGCCGGCCGCCCCCTGAAGGCGCCGCCGACGACGCGTTCCGCGCCGGCGACTTCAAGGAACCCACAATGAAACGCATGTTGATCAACGCAACTCAGCGTGAGGAGTTGCGTGTGGCCATCGTCGATGGCCAGGCACTGTACGACCTCGACCTCGAAATCCCCTCGCGCGAACAGAAGAAGTCGAACATCTACAAGGCCCGCATCACCCGGGTCGAACCCTCCCTCGAAGCCTGTTTCGTCGACTACGGCGCCGAACGCCACGGCTTCCTCCCCCTCAAGGAAATCGCCCGCGAATACTTCACGCAGGGCGCCGATCCCAACAAGGCCGGCATCCGCGAGTTACTGAAGGAAGGCCAGCAACTGATCGTCCAGGTCGAGAAGGAGGAACGCGGCAACAAGGGCGCCGCGCTCACCACTTATATCTCGCTGGCCGGCCGCTACATGGTGCTGATGCCGAACAGCCCGAACGCGGGCGGCGTCTCGCGCCGGATCGAGGGCGAAGACCGCCAGGCGCTGAAGGAAGCGCTGGACCACGTCACGGTGCCGGACGGCATGGGCCTGATCGTGCGCACCGCCGGCGTCGGCCGCGACGCCGAGGAATTGCAGTGGGACCTCGACTACCTGCTGCAACTGTGGAAGGCCATTTCCGAAGCCGCCGCCGCCAAGTCCGCGCCATTCCTGATCTACCAGGAATCCAAACTCTTCATCCGCGCGCTGCGCGATTACCTGCGCGCCGACATCGGCGAAATCCTGATCGACGAGCCTTCGCTGTACGAAGACGCCAAACAGTTCATGCAGCAGGTGATGCCGAACAGCCTGCGCAAACTGAAGCTGTACGACGACACGACGCCGCTGTTCACCCGCTTCCAGATCGAAACCCAGATCGAGAGCGCGTACGACCGCAACGTACGGCTGCCGTCGGGCGGTTCGATCGTGATCGACCCGACCGAAGCGCTCACCTCCATCGACATCAACTCGGCGCGCGCCACCAAGGGCAGCGACATCGAGGACACCGCATTCCACACCAACTGCGAAGCCGCGGTCGAGATCGCGCGCCAGTTGCGCATCCGCGATCTGGGCGGTCTGGTGGTAATCGACTTCATCGACATGGAAAGTTCGCGCCACCAGCGCGAGGTCGAGGAAAAACTGCGCAACGCGCTGAAGCTGGACCGCGCGCGCGTGCAGGTCGGACGCATCTCGCGCTTCGGGCTGCTGGAGCTTTCCCGTCAAAGGCTGCGCCCGAGCCTCGAGGAATCCACCCAGATCGTGTGCCCGCGCTGCGACGGCCATGGCCGCATCCGCGGCATCGAATCGCTGTCGCTGTCGGCGCTGCGCCTGATCGAAGAACACGCGATGAAGGAAAACACCGGGCAGGTGCTGGTGCAGGCGCCCGCGCGCGTGGCCAACTTCCTGCTCAACGAAAAGCGCTCCAGCGTGGTCGAGATCGAGCTGCGCCACAAGGTGCACGTCGTGGTGGTGGCCGACGAGAACCTGGAAACACCGCACCTCGAAATCACCCGCATCCGCGAAAGCGAGATGGGCGAACACGCCAAGCCGAGCTACGAACGCCTGACCGAAGTCACGGCCACGCCGCAACCGCGCATGGGCGTGGTGGTGCACGGCGAGGAACCGGCTGTCAGCGGCGTCCAGCGTGCGACGCCAATGCCGCAGCGCGAGGAAACCGCGCCGGCACCGGCAGCGGCCCCCGCCGCCAGCGCGTCCGCGCCTGCCGCCGCAACCGGTGGCTTGCTCGGCCGCCTGTTCGGCTGGTTCCGCGCCGCGCCGGCGCAGCAGGAACCGACGCTGGCGGAACTGACGCAGCCGCAACGCGCATCGGGATCGGACAACACACCGCGTCGCGAACGTCCATCCGAACGCCGCGGCGAAGCGCACGGCGCGCGCCGCAACGGCCACGATCGGGATCGTGACGGTGATGCGCGCCGCGGCCGCCAGCAGGGTCAGCAACAAGCGAAAGGTTCGCAAGCCAAATCGAACAAGACGCGTGGCGAGGATGCGCAGCGCCCGGCGCGGCAGGCACAAAAGCCTGCGGCACCTGCGGCCTCGGCGCCCAAACCCGCCAACGAATCCCGGGCGCAGGAACCGAAGCCCGCGCGCAGCGAATCCAGCGGCGTCCCGGCGCACGAGGCGCAGCGTCCGGCTCCGGTGAAGCCCGCGTCCGCCGCCGGTACCGAGGTGGCGAAGACGCCCGCCGAGACCGCAACCGCCGCAAGCGAAGCTGCCGCAGCGCCCGGCGCCGCGACGACGGAAGGCACCGGCAAGCGCCGTCGTGGGCGCCGTGGCGGTCGCCGCCGCAAGCATGCGAACGCGGCTGGCCAGAACGGCGCCACGCCCGCTGCACCGCGCGATATAGACGACGAAGACGCCGAGCGCGATGATGCGCCGCAGGCCGCGCGGCCTTCAGGCTCGCGCGACGGATCGCCTCGCGCACAGGCAACCGCGCAGCACGACAACGGCTCGACCGCCGCGGCGGCAACATCCGCGCCGGCAAGCCGCGAGCAGGCGCCGGTGACGCCGCCGCTGTTCGCCACGCCCGAGCACAAGCCTGAAGCACCCGCAACGACGCCGTCCGCCCCGCAGCCGATCGCAGCTTCCGCGCCAAGCAATGCCGTGCCGCGTCCGGCCTCGCCGCCCGTGCAGGCCGCGGCACCCGTGATCCCGGCCGCCGTGACGCCGGCGACGCCCGCGGCATCGGCGCCCTCGCCGCTGCCGCAAGCGGCCGCGCCCGCCGGCGTCCCTCCGATGCCGAAACCGGA
>JBQCCP010000111.1:0-6059 GCA_051962095.1 Rhodanobacteraceae bacterium | reverse complement strand
TGTTCGGCGTGCAGGGCCTGGTGTTTGAAACCGCGCAGCGTGTCGGCAAGACGCGGCGTCGCGCCGCGCGGCAGTTTCAGGCCGCGCCCGTACAACGGATCGCCGACCAGAGGCCAGCCGGCGTGCGCCATGTGCACGCGGATCTGGTGGGTGCGGCCGGTTTCCAGTTCGCACTGCAGCAACGCGTGCGCGCGGAACTTCTCGCGAACGCGGTAATGCGTCACGGCCGGACGACCACCTTCGCGCACCGCGCGGCGCAACCGGTCGGAGGGATGGCGATCCAGCGGTGCATCCACCGTGCCGCCCGCCACCGGCACGCCGTTCACGACTGCGGCGTAGCGGCGATGGATGTCGCGAGCGGCCAGCATGCGGACCAATTCGGTATGCGCCGGCAGCGAGCGCGCCACCACCAGCAGGCCCGAGGTGTCCTTGTCCAGCCGGTGCACGATGCCTGCACGCGGGATCTGGGCGAGATCCGGATCGTGATGCAACAGCGCGTTCAAGAGCGTGCCGCCCGCGTTGCCCGCGCCGGGATGCACCACCAGCCCGGCCGGCTTGTCGATCACCAGCAGGTCGGCGTCCTCGAACACGATGCGGAGATCGATGGCCTCGGGCTGGTCGCCCAGCACCGGTTCGCCGGAATGTTGCCAGTCGACGCTCTCGCCACCGCGGACCAGCGTGCGCGGCGCCGCTTCGCGACCGCCCAGCCGGATGCGCCCGGCCTTGACCTCAGCGGCAAGATGTGAACGCGAGTGCCCGGGGAACAACGCGGGCAGGATCTGGTCGAACCGTTGCCCGGCCAGCTCGGGTGGTACTTCCGCGCGGGATTCCCGTTCAGCCATGCCGGCCTCCCCGCCGGTTGGCCGATAGGGATTCCGCTATCATGCCGAATCCGACTTGCCGCGTTCGCAAAGACTTGCCCGATGCCATTCCGACGCTCCGCACCGCTGTTGAAATTCGCCCTGTTCCTGCCGCTGCTGTTCGCGGTGGGCGCCTGCTCGCTGTTCCACCACGGCAAGCGCGACACCCTGAACACCATGACGGTGGAACAGTTGTACCAGCGCGGGCACACGCTGTCCGAAGACGGCAACTGGAGCCAGGCGCAAACCGTGTACCAGAAGCTGATCGCGCGCTTCCCGTATGGCGCCTACAACGAACAGTCGCAGATCGAACTGGCCTACGCGCAGTACAAGGATGGCAAACAGGACGAGGCCTACTCCACGATCAATGAATTCATCAAGACCTACCCGACCCAGAAGCATATTGCGTACGCGTACTACCTGCGCGGCCTGATCAACTTCGACCGCACCGAAACCGCGCTGCAGCGCATGGCCGGGATCAGCCCCTCGCGTTTCGACCAGGGCTATGCGCTGCAGTCGTTCGACGATTTCAACACGCTGATCGCGCGCTTCCCGGATACGCGCTACGCGGTCGATGCGCGCCAGCGGATGATCTACCTGCGCAACCAGTTGGCGCAGTCGGAACTGAACGTGGCCGAGTTCTACCTGCAGCGGAAGGCCTACATCGCCGCGGCCGACCGCGCGAAATACATCGTCGCGCATTACCAGCAGTCGCCGCAGATCGCCGACGCGCTGGCGGTGATGGCCAAGAGCTACCACCTGTTGGGACAGCAGAAGCTGGCCGACCAGACCACCGACGTGCTGAAGCTCAACTACCCGGATCACCCGTACCTGCGCAATCCCAACCGCTGGCCCAAGCACCATTCGTGGGCGTGGCGCCTGATTCCGTTGACGAGCGCGCATTGAGGCACGCGCACGCGCGTTGACGCCGTGCGACAGCGGTAGAAGCAAACCACGTCATCGCGGCCGCGGATGGCGAATCAATACCCCACCAGATCAGGCCAAAGATCGCGCCAGCCTGCATTGGCCTTTTCTATCAGGGCGACTTTCCACTCGCGCCGCCATTTCTTGAGTTCCTTTTCGCGCTCGATTGCCTCAACCATCGATTCGAACTGTTCGAAATGCACCAAGTCGTGTAGCCGGTAGCGTTGGCTAGCCCTTCGACAGCATCGCTGCGGTGCTGCCAAATGCGCTTGACGAGGTCGGACATGACGCCGATGTAGAGCACGCCGCCGGGCGTGTTGGTCAGGATGTAGACCGCCGGGTGCTTCACACCAATCCACTGGTCGCGGAGTGGAAGAGCAGATTCCGGATCGCCGCTACGCGGCGTCCGGAATGACGATATAGGTGATGTACTACTGCGTCATTCCGGGGCCGCGCGAAGCGCGGAACCCGGAATCTGCTTTTCACTGTTTCGTCCAGCGCTTCAACCAGTCGATCACCGTCTCGTGCCACATCACGCTGTTCTGCGGTTTCAGCACGAGGTGGTTCTCGTCGGGGAAGTTCAGGAACTCGCTGGGGATGCCGCGCCGCTGCAACGCTGTGAACGCGCCGAGGCCCTGCGAATCCGGGATGCGGTAATCGCGGCTGTCGTGAATGACCAGCATCGGCACGCGCCAGTCGTTGACGTGGTTCAGCGGGTTGAACTTCTCGTAGTTCTCCGGGTGCTCGAATTGCGTGCCGCCGTTTTCGTGTTCCTCGAACCACAGCTCGTCGGTGGCGTAATACATCATGCGGGTGTCGAACACGCCGTCGTGGTCGACCAGGCACTTCCATGGCTGGTTCCAGACACCCGCCATCCAGTAGATCATGTAGCCGCCGTAGCTCGCTCCCAGCGCGCAGGCGTGATTGCCGTCGAGATACGGGAACTGTTTGAGCGCCGCGGCCCAGCCCTTCTGCAGGTCTTCCAGCGGGCGATCGCCCCAATGCTGCGAGATCGCGTCGGTGAACGCCTGGCCGTAACCCACCGAACCGTGGAAATTGATCGCGACCACGCCGAACCCGGCGCCGACGTACACCTGCGGATTCCAGCGGTAGTGGAACTCGTCGGGCCACGCGCCCTGCGGACCGCCATGGATGAGGAACGCGACCGGATATTTCTGTCCGGGTTTCGCGCCTACCGGCGGCATCACGTAGCCGTGCACGGGGTCGCCATTCCAGCCCTTGAAGGTGAACCACGTCGCCTTGGAAAACTCGATGTCGGCGAGGCGCGCGGCGTTGAAGTGCGTGACCTGTGCGAGGTGCCGGCCTTGCGTGCCGAGCGTGTACAGGTCGGTCGGGTGCGTGAAATCCTGGCGCGCGGCGACGATCCTGTCGCCGGCCGCGTCGAAGCCCAGCACGCTGCCGTCACTCAACAGTTTCGTCGGCGTGCCGGAAGCCACGTCTACCGCATACAACGCGACATTGCCGTCGTCCGGAACCGTGGTGTAGAGCGTCTTCCCATCGGCGGACAGCGCCAGCGGCCCGGCCGAGCGATCCCAGTGCGGATCGATTTCGCGCGTGGTGCCGGTCGCGAGATCCAGCGCCATGATGCCGAAGCGGTCGGCTTCGAAGCCCGGCACCTTCATCGCAAGGTAGTACAGCGTGTTGCCATCGCGCGAAGGCAACGGGAAAGCATCCCAGGCCTTGTTCGAAGCGGTCAGGTTTTTCGGCGCGGCCGAAGCGTCGGCCGGCACCGAATACACGTCGAAATTGGTGGACCACGGTTCGGTCTTGCCCGCGATGCGCACGTCGAAATAAACGGTCTTGCCGTCGGGTGACCACGCGTATTCGGCGTTGCTGCCGTCGGGCTTGGAAGGCACGTCGCCGTCGATGCCCTTCGTCAGCAGGACCGGTTTGGACGATCCATCCAGCGGCATCACGAACAACTGTCCGCGGCGGTGATCGGACCATTCGTCCCAATGCCGCACGAACAGGCGGTGGTACAACCGCCCGGTGGCCTTGACCTTCTTCTGCGCGTCCAGCTTCTCGCGCGTGCATTCGAGCGTGGTGCAATCCTCGAACATCTGCGCGGAGAACAGCAGCGACTTGCCATCCGGCGACAGCTTGAAGTTGTCGACATCCAGCGGCAGGTGCGTCACCTGCACCGGCGCGCCGCCCGCAACGGGCGCCGACCAGAGCTGGGTGGAATCCTTTTCGGTCGCGAGGAAGTACAGCGTCTTGCCGTCCGACGAGAACGCCGGACTGTTGGCGCCCAGCTTCAGGTCGGTGATACGGCGCGGCTGCGCACCTTTTTGACGCAGGTCAAGCGACCACACGCTGGTCACGCCCTTGTTGGCGTCCCAGTCGGTGCTGCGCACCGTGAACGCGACCTCGTTGCCGTTCGGCGCGAGGTGCGGATCGGACACGCGGTCCATCATCGCGAGGTCGTGCGCGTTGAAGGGATGTTGCGCCGCCATGGCGGCTCCCGATGCGGCGGCCAGGACGAGCGCGCAAGCGACAAGGCGAAGGTTCATCGTTGTTCCCCGACGGGCATGGAAGTTGCAACGTTAGCGCGGCCGCGCGCGCCCCTCAAGCTGAACCGGATACCCGCCGCGGCACCGCACTTTCGGTCACAACTGTCAAACGTGGTATTGCTGCATATCCGCGACTCAAGTCGATCCTGGCGTGGCCGATCTTCACCACCGGAAAGCCTCATTCGAACCTGTTGCAACGGCCAGCCCGTGATCCACCCGCAGCGCGAAGCGAGATCGAAGTGAGGAAGCACCAGAACCCGGTCCGGCCCGGTCGCCAGCATGGATGCGCGCGTCGATTCCGACGGCCTGCATCGCGATCGTCGCCCTGATGCCTTGGGTCGGCGTGGCAGCCGCGATGGACGCGCAACCTGCCCGACTTGGCAACACCGAAGCCGGGCTTCCGTTCATCCACAACTTCGAACCCGCCGAATACGACGGTTCGTCGCAGAACTGGCCCGTTGCCCAAGGTCACGACGGCGTCATCCACGTCGGCAACGTCGAGGATGGCGTGCTGATGTCCGATGGCGCGCGCCGGCAACTGCCGGAAGGCGAAATCATCGACGCGCTGCGCACGAGCCTCGCACAGCTTCCCGGCACCGGACCGCTGCCGTCCGGGCATCGTGGGTGCAGGCGGCGTGAGGCGCCGGCGCGAAACGGTCAATACGCGGTCATCGAATAGGGTTGATCCGCCGCCTGTGTGGCCCAGGTCTTGTTCGGCTGCGCCTGCATCGTGAAATGCAGCGTGCCGCCGTTAGCGATCTCGGCGTAGGTCAGGTAGTCGCGCGTGAGCGGCTTGCCGTTGAGTTCGACCGAACCGACGTAGGGATGATCCTTCCCGAGTCCGTCGGTCGTGATAGTGAAGGTCTTGCCGTTCGGCAGGTGCATCGCCGCGCGACGCACGAACGGACGGCCGATCACGTACTGGTTGCTGGCCGGCGCCACCGGATAGAAACCGAGCGCGGTGAAGATGTACCACGCCGACATCTGGCCCAGGTCGTCGTTGCCCGCGAGTCCGGTCGGCGTCGGCGCGTACTGCGTGTGCATGATTTCGGCCAGGCGTTCCTGCGTCTTCCACGGCTGGCCGGCGTAGTCGTACAGGTAGGCGATGTGATGGCTGGGTTCGTTGCCGTGCGCGTACCAGCCGATCAGGCCGGTGACGTCCTCGAGTCCGGCGAAGGCCTTGGGATCGATCTTCGCATCGAACACCTCGTCCAGTTTTTTCACCAGGCCCGCGTCGCCACCGAGCTCGTGGACCAGGCCGGCGATGTCCTGCGGCTCGTACCACGAGTATTGCCACGCATTGCCTTCGGTGAAGCCGCTGCCGGCGCCCGCCTTTGCGGGGCTGAACGGCTCCTCGAATGTGCCATTCGCGAGGCGCGGCTGCGCGAAGCCCGTCTTCGGGTTGAACACGTTGCGCCAGTTCTGTGCGCGCTTGAAGAACTTCGCCGCGACGTCCTTGCGGCCCATCGCTTCGGCCATCCGCGCGAGCGACCAGTCGTCGAACGCGTATTCCAGCGTCTTGGAAACGGATTCGGGTTCCTTGTCGCTGGGCACGTAGCCGAGCTTCATGTAATCGGCCAGATCTCCATAAGGTGCATAAGTCGCGCTGGCCATCATCGCCTTCAGCGCGGCATCGGCATCGAAGCCGCGGAAGCCCTGCATGTAGAAATTCGCGATCACCGGCACCGCGTGATAGCCGATCATGCACCAGGTTTCGAGTCCCTGGTACGCCCACACCGGCAGG
>JBQCCP010000110.1:0-33172 GCA_051962095.1 Rhodanobacteraceae bacterium | reverse complement strand
GGAAAAGGGCTGGCCGGTCGCCGACATCGCGGGTGAATTCGAGGATCTCGAATACCGCACCGTGCGCGACAGCGTGCTGAAAACCAAACAGCGCATCGACGGCCGTGGCCTCGAAGACATTCGCCCGATCAACGTACGCGTCGGTGTACTGCCGCGCACCCACGGCTCGGCGCTGTTCACCCGCGGCGAGACGCAGGCGTTGGTCACCGTGACGCTCGGCACCGGCCGCGATTCGCAGATCATCGACGCGCCGGAAGGCGAGTCGAAGGACACGTTCCTGTTCCACTACAACTTCCCGCCGTACTCGGTGGGCGAGTGTGGTCGCATGGGCGGGCCGAAACGCCGCGAAATCGGCCACGGCCGCCTTGCCAAGCGCGGCGTGCAGGCGGTCAAGCCGACGATGGAAGAATTCCCGTACGTGATCCGCTGCGTCAGCGAGATCACCGAGTCAAACGGCTCGTCGTCGATGGCGTCGGTGTGCGGTTCCTCGCTGGCGATGATGGATGCGGGCGTGCCGTTGAAGGCGCCGGTCGCGGGCATCGCAATGGGCCTGGTGAAGGAGGGCAACGACTACGTGGTGCTGTCCGACATCATGGGCGACGAGGACCACCTCGGCGACATGGACTTCAAGGTGGCCGGCACCGCCGAAGGCGTGTCCGCGCTGCAGATGGACATCAAGATCGACGGCATCACCGAGGAAATCATGCGCACCGCGCTGGCTCAGGCGCACAAGGGCCGCATGCACATCCTTGGCGAGATGGCAAAGGCCATCAGCACGCCGCGCGGCGAGATGAGCGAGTACGCGCCGCGCCTGCTCACCATCAAGATCCATCCGGACAAGATCCGCGAAGTGATCGGCAAGGGCGGCGCGACCATCCGCTCGATCACGGAGGAAACCGGCACCACCATCGACATCTCCGATGACGGCACGGTGGTGATCGCTTCGGTCAACCGCGAAGCCGCCGATGCGGCGAAGCACCGCATCGAGCAGATCGTCGCCGACGTCGAGCCCGGCCGCATCTACGAGGGCAAGGTCGTCAAGCTGATGGACTTCGGCGCCTTCGTCACCATCCTGCCCGGCAAGGACGGCCTGGTGCACGTCTCGCAGATTTCCAACGAACGCGTCGAGAAGGTTTCCGACAAGCTCAAGGAAGGCGACGTGGTCAAGGTCAAGGTGCTGGAGGTCGACAAGCAGGGCCGCATCCGCCTGTCGATGAAGGCGGTGACCGAGGAAGAAGCCGCCGGCGTGTAATCGCGCGGATTCTCCCGATTCGCAGAAACGGGCCGTGAGGCCCGTTTTCTGTTTGTGCGGTCCCCCATCTACCGCGGATTGCCGACGATTCCTGCAACTGAATCGTGCGCCCCACCGACTCTTTCGCTTTCCGCCGAAACGGGTAGACTCGCCTCGACGGGCGACGCCGGAAGGTCCGACGCCCCCGCGGAAGATAGGAGGCGTTGCGTGCAACCCACCGACATCCGCAATCCGCAGTATTTCCACAAGATCGTGGACTGCCAGTGGGCGTGCCCTGCGCATACGCGCGTGCCGGAATACATCCGGCTGATCGCGGCAGGCCGCTACGACGACGCCTATCTGCTGAACTGGGATTCCAACGTGTTTCCCGGCATCCTCGGCCGTACCTGCGATCGGCCGTGTGAACCGGCGTGCCGGCGCGGCCGCGTCGAGGAATCGAACGGCGAGAAACCCGAGCCCGTCGCAATTTGCCGCCTGAAACGCGTCGCCGCCGACAACCGCAGCGAGGGCATCGAAGCGCGGATGCGTTCGCGCTTGCCGGAACGCATTCCGGGTGCAGAAAGGTTCCGGATTGCCTGCGTGGGCGCGGGGCCGGCATCGCTCGCGCTGGCGCGCGATCTTGCGCCGCTCGGGTACCGCGTCACCATTTTCGAAGCCGACGCCAGGGGCGGGGGCTTCATGCGCACGCAGGTCCCACCCTTCCGGCTGCCCGAAGCAGTGATCGACGAAGAAGTCGGTTACATCCTCGACCTCGGGGTGGAACTGGTCGGCAATCGTCGCATCGATTCGCTGCGCAAACTGCTGGATGAAAACTTCGATGCGATCTTCATCGGCTGCGGCGCGCCGCGCGGACGCGATCTGCGCGTGCCCGGACGCGACGAGAACACCGCCAGGATCCACGTTGGCATCGAGTGGCTGGCGTCCGTCTATTTCGGGCACGTCAAGCAGGTGGGCAAGCGCGTGATCGTGCTGGGTGGCGGCAACACCGCGATGGATTGCTGCCGCAGTGCGCGTCGCCTCGGAGGCGATGATGTCAAGGTGATCGTGCGTTCCGGCTACAAGGAAATGAAGGCGAGCCCGTGGGAGAAGGAAGACGCCGAACACGAGGGTGTCGAGATCCTCAACTGGCTGAACCCGAAATCCTTCGTGCACGAGGACGGCAAGTTGACGGGCATGTGGTTCACGCCGATGCGCGAGGAACACGATGCGAACGGCAAGCGCAAGCTCCTGCCGACCGGCGAACCGGACCGTTTCTTCGAGTGCGACGAAGTGTTGATCGCGGTGGGCCAGGAAAACGCGTTTCCCTGGATCGAGCGCGACCTCGGCATGGAATTCGACGAATGGGGCATGCCGAAGCTCGACAAGCTCACGATGCAATCGACGAACCCCAAGGTGTTCTTCGGTGGCGACGCGGCGTTTGGCCCCAAGAACATCATCTGGGCGGTGGAACACGGCCACCAGGCCGCGGCGTCGATCCACAATTTCCTGCAAGGCGAAGACGTTCGCACGCGGCCGCCGCCGTTGACCAATCTCGTCTCGCAGAAGATGGGCATCCACGAGTGGAGCTACGACAACGACATCTCGCCGGACGAGCGCTACGTCGTGCCGTGGGCGCCGAAGGAAAAGACGCTCAGGAACGTCAAGCAGGAAGTCGAGCTCGGCTTCGACGTGCAGACCGCATGGAAGGAAGCTCAGCGTTGCCTCAACTGCGACGTGCAGACGGTGTTCTCGAAAGACGCCTGCATCGAGTGCGACGCTTGCGTCGACGTGTGCCCCATGGATTGCATCACTTTCACGACCAATGGTGACGAAGCCGATTTGCGCATGCGCCTCACCGCGCCGGCGAACAACGTGGAACAGGATCTTTATGTGTCGGAGCCGGTCAAGACCGGCCGTGTGATGGTGAAGGACGAGGACGTCTGCCTGCACTGCGGCCTGTGCGCCGAGCGCTGCCCGACCGGCGCTTGGGACATGCGGCGGTTCCTCTTCGCCGAGTCGTACGCGGGACGGGGTGAGGATTACTCGGCGCGGCCGGCAAAGAAGACGGTGGCGGCGTGATTTACATGTGCGACTCTGTTGCTGACTTCCTTCCCCCGCTTGCGGGGGGAGGTGCCCGGAGGGCGGATGGGGGAAACCTTGCAAGAGTTTCCCTCACCCGCCAAGCGCGGCGCGCTTGGCACCCTCTCCCGCGGGCGGGAGAGGGGAAAACACACGAGGTGGCGGCATGAATTGCATCACCGCCACCAACGACTTTGTCGTCAAGTTCGCGAACATCAATGGTTCCGGTTCGGCTTCGGCCAACGAGTTGTTCGCCAAGTGCATCCTGCGCATGGGCGTGCCGGTCGGCCCGCGCAACATTTTCCCGTCCAACATCCAGGGCCTGCCGACGTGGTACGAGGTGCGCGTCAGCGAAGCGGGCTGGCTGGGCCGGCGCGGTGGCTACGACCTGCGGGTGGGGATGAATCCGCAGACCTGGGACGAGGACGTCAAGGGTCTCGCAGCAGGCGGCTATCTGTTCTACGACAACTCCAAGCCGCTGCCGAAGTCCAAGTTCCGCGACGACGTCACCACGATCGGCGTGCCGCTCACCGACATCGCCAACCAGACCTGGGACGACCCGCGCCAGCGGCAACTGTTCAAGAACATCATGTATCTCGGTGCGCTGTCGGTGCTGCTGGGCATCGAGCGCGACGTGATCGTCACGCTGATCGGCGAGCAGTACAAGGGCAAGCAGGCGCTGCTGGAACCCAACGTGCACGCGCTGGACCTGGGACGCGAGTACGCATCGCGACATCTGCAGCCAATCGGCCTGAAGATCGAACGTCGCAACAACGTGGGCGACCGCATCTTCGTGGACGGCAACAGCGCTGCGGCGCTCGGGATGGTTTACGGCGGCGCCACGGTTTGCGCGTGGTACCCGATCACGCCGTCATCGTCGCTGGCCGAAGCGTTCCAGAAGTATTGCGCGAAGTTGCGCGTGGACAAGGATACCGGCAAGCACAATTACGCGATCGTGCAGGCCGAGGACGAGATCGCGTCGATCGGCATCGTCACCGGCGCGGGCTGGAATGGCGCGCGTGCGTTCACCGCGACGTCGGGGCCCGGCATTTCGTTGATGAACGAAATCATCGGGCTAGCGTATTTCGCCGAGATTCCCATAACGCTGGTCGACGTGCAGCGCGGCGGTCCGTCCACCGGGATGCCGACGCGCACCCAGCAATCGGACGTGATGTTCTGTGCGCACGCTTCGCACGGCGATACCAATCACGTGCTGCTGTTTCCCGAGGATCCGCACGAGTGCTTCGAATTCGCGGCCAGGGCGCTCGACCTTGCCGATCGGCTGCAGACTCCGGTGTTCGTATTGAGCGACCTCGACATCGGCATGAATCATCGGCTGTGCAAGCCGTTCGAGTGGGATGACGCACGGCGCTACGATCGCGGCAAGGTGCTGACGGCCGAGGAACTCGAGGCGGGCAAAGCGTTCGGCCGCTATCGCGACGTGGACGGCGACGGCATTCCGTATCGGACGTATCCCGGCACGCATCCGGCGCGCGGCAGCTTCTTTACCCGCGGCACCAGCAAGAACGCCGATGCGAAATATTCGGAGAAAGGCGAGGATTACGTCGAGAACATGCAGCGGCTGCAGCGCAAGTTGGAAACCGCGAAGGCGCTGCTGCCGCAACCGATCTTGCATCGTGCGCCGCACACTGCCAAACACGGCGCGATCTATTTCGGTTCCACCTCGCCGTCGATGGCCGAGGCGATCGCCAAACTCGATGCCGATGGCATGCACATCGATGCGCTGCGGGTGCGCGGCTACCCCTTCGCCGACTCGATCAGGGAATTCATCGACGATCACGAGCACGTTTTCGTGGTCGAACAGAATCGCGACGGCCAACTGCGTTCGCTGTTGATCGAGCAGTTCGAGATCGACCCCGCGCGATTGGTTCCGATCCTGCACTATGACGGCACGCCGATCACCGCGCGGTTCATCGCACGTGCGATCGGCGAGCGCATGGGCAAGGCGGAGGTGATGGCGCTGCGCGGCGGCAAGGTGGCTTGAGCGGAGAATCGAAAATTATATGGTCGTCATTCCGGGACCGGCGGCTTCATCGCGAACGGAACCCGGAATCTGCTCTTGCGGGCAAGTGGTAGAAGCAGATTCCGGATCGTCGCTGCGCGACGTCCGGAATGACGAAGCTGAGGATTGAACCAGAATGACCTACCTTCCCAAACCCAAACTCCACCACCCCTCGCTGCAACGAAACGCTGTGGGTTTCACCCGTCGCGACTACGAAGGCGCGATCTCGACCCTGTGCGCCGGCTGCGGACACGATTCGATTTCCGCGGCGATCATCCAGGCCTGTTGGGAACTCGACATCGAACCGCATCGGGTCGCCAAGATTTCCGGCATTGGTTGCAGCAGCAAGACCCCGACATATTTCCTGTCGGCCTCGCACGGCTTCAACGCGGTGCATGGCCGGATGCCGAGCGTGCTCACCGGCGCGAACCTCGCGAATCGCGAATTGCTGTATCTCGGCATTTCCGGTGACGGCGATTCCGCGTCGATCGGCATCGGTCAGTTCGTGCACGCGATCCGACGCGGCGTGGACATGGTCTACATCGTCGAGAACAATGGCGTATACGGGCTCACCAAGGGCCAGTTTTCCGCGACCGCGGACCAAGGCAGCAAGTCGAAGAAGGGCGCGATCAACACCGACGCGCCGGTCGACATGGTCGGAATGGCCCTGCAACTGGGTGCGAGCTTCGTGGCGCGCAGTTTTTCCGGCGACAAGACGCAACTGGTGCCGATCCTGAAAGCGGCGATGTCGCACAGGGGCGCGTCGTTCGTGGACGTCATCAGCCCGTGCGTGGCCTTCAACAATCACGAAGGCAGCACCAAGAGCTACGACTACGTGCGCGAGCACAACCACGCGTTGTGCCGGATGGATTTCATCTCGCCGCGAGCGGAGATCACAGTCGATTACCCGCCGGGCGAAATCCGCGAGGTGCGCCAGCACGACGGCAGCGTGTTGCGGCTGCGCAAATTGCCGGATTCGCACGACACCGGCGACCGGGTCGCAGCAATGAACTATCTGCACGCCTGCCAAGCGCGCGGCGAGATCGTCACTGGATTGCTGTACGTCGATCCCGATGCGCCCGACCTGCACGCGCACCTCGAGACCGCGCCGATCGCGTTCAACACCCTGGGCGAGCGCGAGCTTTGCCCTGGCGCGGCGACCCTGGCCAAGATCAACGCAGGGTTGCGCTGAACCCTACCTGGCGTGACGCGCTTGCGTGCGATGAAGGGCCCGCGAACTCGTCCGCCAATCGTTCACGCGCGGGTGATCGCGGCCGTGGCACCGTGTAGACGTGACGGACCGGAACAAGCGGCGACTCGATCTCCACCTCGATCGCTGGCAGCGATTGCTGCCGGGCTGGGCGGGTCGCGCTCTGCAGTGGCTGCGCAAGCCGTCGGCGCGATGGCTGCGGATTCCGGTCGGATTGCTGCTGGTCGCAGGGGGCCTCTTGGGATTTCTGCCGATTCTGGGTTTCTGGATGCTGCTGCCAGGATTGCTGCTGCTTTCGCTGGATTTGCCATTCCTGCGCCTGCCGATGCACGTCCTGATCGTGCGCACGCGCTATTGGCTGCGCCGCGCGCGACGGCGCCATCGGGCTCCCAGCAGCTGAGCCCATCCAACGCGCTTTGTTGCGGCGCAACATCGCCGCGACTACCATAACCGGACACGATGCTGGAGACGACGCAATGGGCGAGGGCCCCACAGATTCGACGCGTTCGACGCGCGCACAGGACGACTGGCAGGCACTTTCACGGCAGTACTGGAACGCATGGGCCGATGCCACGCGCACGGCATTTGGCGGCACGGCCGATCCGGCTGCGGACAAGCTGCCCTGGCATGAAGGCCTGGAGCAGTGGTCGCGCATGTTCGACGCCAACAAGGCGCAGAACGCGCAAAGCGAAGTGGTCGAACGGCTGCTGGCCGGTGCGCGCAGCTATTTCGCGTTGCTGCAGTCGCTCGCCGAAAAAGGTGCCGACGGCAAGGCGGATCCGCAGGCCTGGACCGACGCGGTGAGGCAGTCGTTCAACTTCCCGGGTGCGGATGCGGCCCTGCTGGACAACCCGCTGGCGCGCGCCTTGCGTGAGCTCGCGGGACGCGGCGCCAAGGGCTTCGAGCAGATGATGGAGAGTTTGAAGCCCGCGATGAACGAGGCGCGCGCGCTGCTGGACCTGCCTGCGTTCGGCTACGCGCGCGAGCACCAGGAACACTATCAACAGATGGCGAAGGCGTGGCTGGATTACCAGCACGAAACCAGTCGCTACAACGCGCTGATCGCGCGCGCCAGCCGGCGTGCGTTCGAGGTGTTCGAGGACAAGCTGGCCGAACGCGGCGAACCCGGTCGCCAAGTCGATTCGGTGCGTGGCCTGTACGACCTGTGGGTGGATGCGGCCGAGGACGCCTACGCCGAAGTCGCGTTGTCGGATGAATTTCGCGAAGTCTATGGCGCGCTGGTCAACGCGCAGATGCGCGTGCGCCAGAACGTGCAGAAGGAAGTCGAGCGCGTCGCCACCGATCTCGGCATGCCCACGCGCACCGAAATCGACAGCATGGGCAAGCGCCTGCACGCGCTGCACCGCGATGCGAAAAACCATGCTGAAGTGCTTCCCGGCCTCGTCGCCGAAGTCGCCGCGCTGCGCGCCGAAGTCGAGCGCCTGAAGGCCGACGGCGCGGCGAAGGAATCCGCGCAGGCGCCGAAAAAGGCTGCGCCCCGCAAATCCGCCAGGCCGGCCGCCAAGGAGTAATTGCGATGGAACCCATCCGCATCGATCCCAAGCGCGCGCTGGACGAAGCCATGCGCGCCCAGCAGAAACTCGCGGCCGGCTTCAGGACGCTGCGCGAAGTCGAAGACGTCGATTACGGCGCGACCGACAAGGAAGAGATCTATCGCGAAGACAAGATCGTCGTCTATCGCTACAAGGGCAAGACGAAGCCGACCGCGAAGGCGCCGATCCTGATCTGCTACGCGCTGGTCAACCGCCCGTACATGGTCGACCTGCAGGACGACCGCTCGCTGGTGAAGAACCTGCTGGCGCTGGGCGAGAACGTCTACATCATCGATTGGGGTTATCCCGACGGCGCCGACCGCTGGCTGACGCTGGACGACTACATCAACGGCTATATCCGACGCTGCGTCGACGCGGTCGCCAAACACGCCGGCGTCGAGAAGATCAACCTGCTCGGCATCTGCCAGGGCGGCGCGTTCTCGTTGTGCTTCGCCGCGTTGCACCAGGACAAGCTGCAGAACCTGATCACGATGGTAACACCGGTCGACTTCCACACGAAAGAGAACATGCTGTCGCACTGGACGCGCGGCATGGACGTGGACCTGTTCGTGGACACGCTGGGCAACGTGCCGGCGGATCTCATGAACTGGTGCTATCTCACGCTGAAACCGGTGCGGCTGAACCAGCAGAAATACGTGGCGATGCTCGACATCCTCGACGACAAGGTCGAACTCGAAAACTTCCTGCGCATGGAAAAGTGGATCTTCGATTCTCCCGACCAGGCCGGCGAGGCGTTCCGCCAGTTCATCAAGGATTTCTACCAGGGCAACAAGCTGGTGAAGGGCGGGCTCGAGATCGGCGGCAAGCCGATCAGCCTCAAGGACATCACGATTCCGGTGCTGAACATCTTCGCCGAGCAGGATCACCTGGTGCCGCCGTCAGCTTCGCGGCCGCTGGGCGAACACGTCGGCACCAAGGACTACACCCAGCTCGCATTCAAGGGCGGCCACATCGGCATCTATGTTTCCGGCCGCGCGCAACGCGAGGTGCCGCCGGCAATCCACGAGTGGCTGGCCAAACGCACGAAGTAGGGCGGGAGAAGCGAAGCGCATCCCGCCGCAACCGACGATCCACTTCCACGGCTCATCGCAGTTTGACGAATGGCGGGTTATCACCCACCCTGTCCATGATGCGTTCGTCGAATGGTTACGCGAATCCCGCGGCCGGATACAATCGCAGCCATGAACGCATCACGTCCGCTTCGCCGCTCCCGTCGCGACTGCGTCTTTGCCGGCGTGATCGGCGGCCTGGCCGACTACTTCGGGCTGGAGTCCAGGCTGTTCCGGATCGTCTACGTGCTGCTGTCGATCTTCTCGGCAGCGTTCCCGGGCCTGCTCCTGTACATCCTCCTCTGGATACTGATTCCAAAGGAAGACTGAGCGACGCCGTCAGGCCGGGTCCGCTGCCTGGGCCTTTGCCGAACACGCGGGCGGCCAGTCTTCGGCGCCGTGCGGTTGCCACAGGAAGAATTCGCCGGACAGCGTCCCCTTGGTGTCGCGCGAGAACAGCAACGACTTGCCGCTCGGCGAAAACGCGGCGCCGATTTCGGTGCTGTTGACGTTCACGTCGGGACCCAGCTTCGTCTTCGGCGTCCAGTGCCCGTTTTCGAGTTTCGTCATGTAAAGGCCGTCCGAGGCCATCACGATCATCCGCTTGCCATCGGGCGAGGGCAGCGGTTCGTATTCATCGTCCGCGGTATTGATCGCGGGGCCGGCGTTCTCCACCTTCCACGTGCCGTTCGCATTTTGCCGCGCGCGCCAGATGTCGGTCTTGCCTAAGCCACCCGGCCGCCCCGAGCCGAAATACAGCCAGCCGTCCGCGGCCGGTCGCGGAAACCATTCCTGGCTGCGCGAATTCACCGGCTCGGGCAGGCGTTGCGGCTCGCCCCACGTGTCGTCGGCTCGCCGATCGACGCGCCAGATGTCCAGGTCCTTGTGCCGCTGCCCATCGGTGGAACGCGTCGAAATGAAATACAGGTGTTTGCCGTCCGACGTGATGAAAGGATCGGCCTCGACGCCGTCGCCCGCGAAGCTCGCATCGACCGGCGTTTCCCAGCCGCCCTTCCCGCAATGGCTGACCATGATCCGCCAGCCGCGGAATTCGCGCGAGCTGCGCACGAAGTAGAAGTCATCGTGCGTGTAGTCGAACGCGCCGTGCGATTCGAACAGCGGCGACGGGATCGCCGGTGGTGTCCAGTGCGTGGCAGATGTTTGCGCGTGTGCGGGTAGCGCGATGCCGAGTCCGGCGATCATGCAGCCAAGGGAATGCGGCGCAAACCCGCGGAGGGCGAGGGTCAAACGCATTGCGGACGGCTCCCGAAATGATCGAAACCGCGATGCTAAACGACAGGATGCTGCGGCGTAAGTCATCGCGGCCATGCTAGTCTTCCGCGACCGCACGGATATGCCCATGGAACACGCCGAACCACCGTCGCCAAACGATCACGACTCCGTTCGCGCGGTGCAATGGCAGGGCGATCACCTGCGCCTGCTGGACCAGCGCAAGCTGCCGTTCGACGAGGCGTGGATCGATTGCAGCGATGCAAGCGAGGTCGCACAGGCGATTCGCGATCTGGTCGTGCGCGGCGCCCCTGCGATCGGTATCGCAGCGGCGTGGGGCGTGGTCCTCGCCGCGCAACGGGGCGACGATCTCGATGCCGCGATGGCGACGCTGCGCGCTTCGCGTCCCACCGCCGTGAATCTGATGTGGGCGCTGGATCGAATGCGTGTTTGCGTTGACGCAGGTGCCGATGCCGCGGCATTGACGCGCGAAGCGCAGACGATCCAGGACGAGGACCTCGCGGCCAACCGTGCGATGGGGGCGATGGGCGCGGCGTTGATCCAGCCGGACAGCGGCGTGCTCACGCACTGCAACACCGGGTCGCTCGCGACATCGGGATTCGGAACCGCGCTGGGCGTGATCCGCGCTGGCGTGGCATCGGGCAACATCGCGCGCGTGTTCGCTGGCGAAACCCGGCCTTGGCTGCAGGGCGCGCGCCTCACGATGTGGGAACTGCAGCGCGACGGCATTCCCGCCACGCTGATTGCCGATTCCGCGGCGTCGCACCTGATGCGGGCGGGCGAGGTGCAATGGGTGATCGTGGGCGCCGACCGCATCGCCGCGAACGGCGACACCGCCAACAAGATCGGCACCTACCAGCTCGCGATCTCGGCCAAACACCACGGCGTCAAATTCATGGTGGTCGCACCTTCGACCACGGTCGACATGGCCACGCCGACCGGCGACGACATCCATATCGAGCTGCGCGACCCGCTGGAATTGCTCAGCCATGCAGGCCAGCGCACGGTGGCGGAGAAAGCATCGGCGTGGAACCCGGTGTTCGACGTGACGCCGCACGGACTGATCGACGTACTGGTGACCGAACGTGGCGTGATCACCCGTCCGGACGCCGCGGCGCTGCGCGCGATGTTCGGGGCTTCGGGCCCGCGCTGAAATGTGGCATCTGCCGAAGCAGCTCGCATGGTTCGGTATCGGCGGCTTCATCGGCTTCATCGTCGATGCCGGCATCATCCAGTTGCTGGTGAGCAAGTTCGGCGTCAATCCCTATGTCGGGCGCCTGTTTTCGTTCCTGTGCGCGGCCACCGCGACCTGGCTGTTCAACCGCCAGTTCACGTTTCATGAGCGCGGCGACTACACGCTCTTCGGTGAATGGTCGCGCTACCTTGCCGCGATGTCGGCCGGCTTCGCATTGAACTATGCCACCTACGCATTGATCGTGTACTTCTCGGATTTCGTGCAGATGTGGCCCGCGATCGGCGTGGCGGCGGGCTCGTTGCCGGGTTCGGCCGTGAACTTCCTGGGGGCGCGCCAGTGGGTGTTTTCGGGGTCGCGGGAGCACGGTTCGGACGCGCACGTGAAGGGGCGCGAAAACAAGCCGTAAGTTCGCGTCGCTGCAGGCATTTTTTGGCCTGTTTCGGGGCGGGTTGTGGTACAATTTCAAGGTTGATTTCCAGGCGCGGGCGGCGTTTCGGACCCGCGCCTTTTCCATTCTCGAGAACAGGGAAACAGGCGAATGGCGGAACCGGCCAGTGAAGTAATTCGCGTCAACATCGAAGACGAGATGCGCCAGAGCTACCTCGATTACGCGATGAGCGTGATCGTGGGCCGTGCGCTTCCGGACGTGCGTGATGGCCTGAAACCGGTGCATCGCCGCGTGCTGTTCGCGATGATCGAACTGGGCAACGCCTGGAACAAGCCGTACAAGAAATCCGCGCGCGTGGTCGGCGACGTGATCGGCAAATACCACCCGCACGGCGACTCGTCGGTGTACGACGCGATCGTGCGGATGGCGCAGCCGTTCTCGCTGCGCTACATGCTGGTGGACGGGCAGGGCAACTTCGGTTCGGTGGATGGCGACAGCCCGGCGGCGATGCGTTACACCGAGGTGCGCATGGCGCGCCTCACGCATGATCTTTTGGCCGACATCGACAAGGAGACCGTCGACTTCGGACCCAACTACGACGAGAGCGAGCAGGAGCCGCTGGTCCTGCCGACCCGCGTGCCCAATCTTCTGGTGAATGGTTCGGCCGGCATCGCGGTCGGCATGGCCACCAACGTGCCGCCGCACAACATGGGCGAGGTGATCGACGCCACCATCGCATTGATCGACAACCCCGATCTCACCATTGACGACCTGATGCAGCATGTGCCGGGGCCCGATTTCCCGACCGCCGGCATCATCAACGGTGCGGCGGGCATCGTGCAGGCGTACCGCACTGGTCGCGGCCGGGTGCTGGTGCGCGCGAAGACCGAGATCGAAACCAGCGAGCACGGTCACGAAGCGATCATCGCCACCGAGATCCCGTACCAGGTCAACAAGGCGCGGCTGATCGAGAAGATCGCCGAGCTGGTCAAGGAAAAGAAACTCGAAGGCATCAGCGGCCTGCGCGACGAGTCCGACAAGGACGGCATGCGCGTGGTGATCGAAGTGCGCCGCGATGCCGCGGCCGACGTGGTGCTGAACAACCTGTTCCAGCAGACCCAGTTGCAGGTGACGTTCGGCATCAACATGGTCGCGCTGGTCGATGGCCAGCCGCGCCTGTTGAACCTCAAGGAAATCCTCGAGCACTTCATCCGCCACCGCCGCGAAGTCGTCACCCGCCGCACGATTTTCGACCTGCGCAAGGCGCGTGCACGCGCGCACGTGCTGGAAGGCTTGACCGTTGCGCTGGCCAACATCGACGCGATGATCGACCTGATCAAGACCTCCGAATCGCCGCAGGTTGCGCGCGAACGGATGCTGGCGCGCAAATGGGAACCTGGCATGGTGCGCGCGCTGCTGCAGGCCGCCGGCGACACCGCGTCGCGGCCGGAAGACCTCGATCCGCGTGCGGGCCTTAAGGACGACGGCTACCAGTTGTCCGAAATCCAGGCCAGGGAAATCCTGGAAATGCGCCTGCACCGCCTCACGGGGCTGGAGCAGGACAAGCTCACCGACGAATACAGGCAACTGCTCGAAACGATCCGCGGCCTGATCGCGATCCTCGAGGATCCCGACAAGCTGATGGCGGTGATCCGCGGCGAACTGGTGGAGATGAAGGACCTGTACGGCGATGCACGCCGCACCGAAATCCTGCACACGCAGGAAGACCTGGAAACGCTCGACCTGATCGCCGAAGAAGACGTCGTCGTCACGCTGTCGCACACCGGCTACGTGAAGCGCCAGTCGCTGGACACCTACCGCGCGCAGAAGCGAGGCGGCAAGGGCCGTTCGGCGACCAGCATGAAGGACGAGGATTTCGTCGAGAAGCTGTGGATCGTCAACACCCACGACACGCTGCTCACCTTCACCAGCAACGGGCGTGTGTACTGGCTGGATGTCTATCGCATTCCGGAAGCTGGCCCCGGCGCGCGCGGGCGTCCGATCGTCAACCTGCTGCCGCTGGTCGATGATGAGAAGGTGCAGGCGGTTCTCCCGGTGCGCGAATACACCGACGACCGTTTCGTGTTCTTCGCCACCCGCAATGGCACGGTCAAGAAGACGCCGCTGAAGGAATTCGAGTTCCAGTTGCAGAAGGGCAAGCTTGCGATCGGGCTGGACGAGGGCGACGGGCTGGTCGAAGCCGAACTCACCGACGGCAATTGCGACGTGCTGCTGTTCGCGTCGAATGGGAAGGCCGCGCGTTTCGCCGGAAGCGAAGTGCGTCCAATGGGCCGCACCGCGTATGGCGTCCGCGGGATGCGACTGACCGACGGTGCGCATGTGGTCTCGATGATCGTCGCCGACGCGCAAATGGAAGCTGCGGACTGCGACGTGCTCACCGCCACCGAACGCGGTTACGGCAAACGCACGCCGCTCGCGGATTTCCCCCGCAAGGGCCGCGGCTCGCAGGGCGTGATCGCGATCCAGTGCTCCGGGCGCAACGGCGCGCTGGTCGCGGCGGTCGCCACCGATCCGCGTCACGAGCTGATGTTGATTTCCGACAGGGGCACCCTCGTGCGTACGCGTGTCGCCGAAGTCTCGCAGGTCGGCCGCAACACCCAGGGCGTCACCCTGATCCGCCTGCCAGAAGACGAAAAACTCGCCGGCGTGGTGAAGATCGAGAGCGAGGATGGCGAGGGCACGGAAGGCAACGGTACCGGCGCGAACGGCGCAGCGACCATGTAGGTTGGGGTTGTGCAGGTTGGGCTGAGCGAACGCGAAGCCCAACGCGATCCCAGGCAGCTCGAGTTGGGCTTCCCCCGGATCAAGTCCGGGGTCAGCGAGCGTAGCCCGGATCAAGCCGCACAGCGGCGGAATCCGGGGTTGCTTGCAAGTCGATGTCCGGATTCCGCTGCGCTCCATCCGGGCTACTTGCTGAGCGAACGAGGAGCCCAGCGCGATCCCACGGAACTCGTGTTGGGCTTCCCGGGATCAAGTCCGGGTCAGTCCAACCTACGGGAAGCCTGGCTTCAAATCGCCGCCAGCATCGCTTCGGCGCCCGAGACCCGAAACTCCCCCGGTGCCTCGACGTGCAGCACCTTCACCACGCCGTCGTCGGCGTAGAGCGCGAAGCGTTTCGAGCGCATGCCCATCCCGTATTTGGTGGAATCGGATTCCAGCCCCAGCGCCTTGGCGAAGTCGCCGTTGCCGTCGGCCAGCATCAGCATGCCATCGGGCACTTGGCGGTGTTCGGCCCAGGCTTTCATCACGAAGGCATCGTTGACGGCCATGCAGGCGACGTCGATGCCGCGCTTTTTGAAGTCCTCGTAATGCTCCACGTAGCCGGGCAGGTGGCGCTCGGAACAGGTCGGCGTGAACGCGCCGGGCACCGCGAACAGCACCACCTTCTTGCCCGCGAAGACGTCCTCGGTGGTCATTTGCTGGACGCCGTTTCGGAGGACGGCGAAGGTGGCCGCAGGCAGGCGGTCGCCGATCTGGATGGTCATGTCTTGCTCCGGTTTGGCGGCAGCCTTGCATCGTAGCGCTGCCCGGTCCGGAACGCACTTGAAAGCCGATGCCGTGTCCCTATCTAGCGGGAAGGCGGCCCGCAGCGGCCGGAACACAGCGAACGGAGGCCATCCGATGAATCATCTCAGTCGTTACCGCCAATGGGGCGGTTATCCCATGACCCGCGAATTTCGCCAGATGCTCGACCGCTTCTTCGATACCGACGAAAGCGCGGACCAGTCCAACGTGGTCACCAGCGAATGGGCGCCGCGCGTGGACATCTGCGAGGAAGACAAGCGCTTCGTGATCGAGGCCGACATTCCCGGCGTCGATCCCAAGGACATCGAAATCAACATGGACAAGGGCGTGCTGTCGATTCGCGGCGAGCGCAAGAGCGAAAAAAAGGTCGAGGAAGGCAACTACACCCGTGTCGAGCGTTCGCGCGGCGTGTTCCATCGCCGGTTTGCCTTGCCGGACAGCGCCGATCCGAATGGCATCACCGCCACCGGCAGGCACGGCGTGCTGGAAATCTCGATTCCCAAGCGGCCGGAAACCACACCGCGCAAGATCGAAATCCAGACGCCGTGAGGCACCGCCGGTCCGGCGCAAGCCCGACCGGCTGATGCGTCATAATCGTGAGGTCCGCGGTGGAGCGATCCGCCGCGGACCTCCGTGCCGATTGCCGGGAAAGCGAATGGAGTTCCAGGACTACTACCAGACCCTCGGCGTCAAGCAGGGCGCCGGCGACGACGATATCAAGGCGGCGTACCGCAAGCTCGCACGCAAGTACCACCCGGACAAGAACAAGGAAGCCGGCGCCGAGGACAAGTTCAAGGCCATCAGCGAGGCCTACGAAGTGCTGCACGACAAGCAGAAGCGTGCGGCCTACGACAACCTGCGCGCGGGCGGGGGCTACCGTGCCGGCGACAATTTCCGGCCGCCGCCGGGCTGGCAGCAACAGCAGCCGCACGGCGGCTTCGAGTTCCGCAATTTCGGCGGTGACGAAGAGGGCGGTTTCAGCGACTTCTTCGAATCCCTGTTCGGAGGACGTGGCGCGGGGCCTCGCGCGCAACGTGGCCCCATGCGCGGCAACGACGTGCGTGCCGCGGTGGAAATCGATTTGCGCACGGCCTACGCCGGCGGCAAGCAGCGTCTAGGCTTGCGTGACGCCAGTGGCGAACGGACGCTGGAAGTCAACATTCCCGCTGGCATCCTGCCGGGCAAGGTGATCCGCCTGGGCGGCCAGGGCGAGCCGGGCTACAACGGCGCGCCTTCGGGCGATCTGTTGCTGGAAGTGCAGGTGCGCGACGATCCGCAATTCAAGCTGCACGGGCGGGACATCGAGGTCGAAGTGCCGGTCGCGCCATGGGAAGCCGCGCTGGGTGCGAAGGTTCCGGTGCCGACGCTGGGCGGCGAGGTGGAACTCAAGATTCCCGCGGGTTCGCGCAGCGGACGCAAGTTGCGACTCAAGGGGCGCGGCATGCCGGGCAGGACGCCGGGCGACCAGATCGTCAGCCTGGCGATCCAGATTCCCCCGGCCGACAGCGACAAGGCCAAGGCCGCGTATCAGGCGTTCGAGCAAGCGTTCGAAGGCTTCGATCCGCGCGAGCAGCCCTGATGTCGTGGCTCAAGGCGGCTGTTGTGATCGGGGCCAAGGCACGCCATTCTGATGCTGGTGCCTGACGAGCATCCATCTCGCGGGCGAGCAGATGGTGCTGCGATCAGGGATGAACGCAATTATTTGCCCAGGTAATCACTCAACACCTTGCTCAGGTCCGCTTCGCTGACCGGCTTGGTGACGTAGGCCTTGGCGCCCTGGCGCATGCCCCAGACCTTGTCGGTGTCCTGGTCCTTGGTGGTCACCAGGATCACCGGGATCTGCGACGTGGCCGGGTCCTTGGAAATCGCGCGGGTGGCCTGGAAGCCGTTCAAGTTCGGCATCACCACGTCCATCAGCACCAGGTCGGGTTTCTCGCGTTTGGCGGCCTCCACGCCGGCGGCGCCATCCACGGCAGTCAGCGTCTGGTGCCCCAGTTTTTCCACCAGGCGCCTCAAACCTTCCAGCTGGGACGGCGAGTCATCGACGATCAGGATGCGTGCCATGCAGGTTCCCCAAGGCAACAGACAGCGGGCATTGTAGGGAACCGATGGCCAAAGCGCCACGCTGTGGACCGGGCGGTGGCGTAAGGGCCGGGGGCCGCGAGCTTGCCGATCGAAATGAAGTTCGATCAGTGGGTTACGCAAACATTGCGACCTCGATTCGATCAGCCGGGTTCGTCGATCTTCACCAGCGTGCGTCCGAATGACCGGCCCGCCAGCATCGCGTCGAAGCTTCCGGACAGTCCGTCGAGGCTGACTTCATGCGTGCAGATCGCATCGAGGTGCGCCGGTTTCCAGTCGGAGGCGAGGTGCCGCCAGATTTCATCGCGGATGTCGCGGGCGGTGCCGGCGGAAGCGATGCCCAGCAGGCTGACCCCACGGATGATGAAAGGCATCACCGTGGTGTCGAGCTTGCTGTCGGCCGCCAGACCGATGCTCGCGACGTTGCCGTAGGGCGCGGTGCTGGCCAGCAGTTGCGCGAGCAGGCCGCCGCCTGCGTTGTCGACCGCGCCGCCGAAACGCGCCGATTCGAGTGCGTGATGGCCGAGCGCAAGTTCGCGGCGATCCAGCACTTCGCAGGCACCCAGCGTCTTGAGGAAGTCGACGCGTTCGGGCTTGCCGCTGATCGCATGCACTTCGAAGCCGGCGCGGCTGAAGATGTCCACGGCCAGCATGCCGACGCCGCCCGTCGCCCCGGTGGCGGCGATCGGACCGAGATCGGGCGTCTGCCGGTTGTCACCCATCCGGAACAGCGCGAGCGCGGCCGTGAAACCGGCGGTGCCGAGGATCATGCTTTCCCGCAGCGACAATCCCTGCGGCAGCGGAATGGCCCATTCGGCCTCGAGGCGCGCGTATTCCGCATAGCCGCCGTCGCGTGTTTCCGAAAGACCGCAGCCGGTACACAGCACCGCGTCGCCTTCCCTGAATTTCGAATCGCTCGATTCGACGACGTGGCCGGCGATGTCGATGCCGCCGTTCAAAGGGAAACGGCGCAGGATCTTGCCCTTGCCGGTGCCCGCCAGCGCGTCCTTGTAGTTGATCGACGAATACGCCGTCCTGACCAGCACCTCGCCGGGCGACAGGTCGTCGGCGCGCATCGATTCGAGCCCAGCGCGGTAGCCGGCCTCGTCGTTGTGGATGCGGAAGGCACGGAAATCTGCGGGAGTGGTCATGTCTTTGCCGTCATTCCGGCGAAAGCCGGAATTCATCTTGCTCTCGGCTCATTCGTTCACCAGATCTCGATACAGATCTTGCCAGCGGTTTGTCTTTTCGATCAGCTCCAGTTTCCACGCGCGCTTCCATTCCTTGATTGCCTTCTCGCGAAGAATTGCGGATTCCATTGTCCCGTGCTGTTCGTACCAGATTGTGAACCCGATACTTCTTTGTAAACCCTCAACCAGATTGTTCCTGTGTTCCCAGATGCGCTTGATCAGATCCGACGTTAGGCCGACGTAGAGCGTGCCGCGCTCCTTGCTCGCGAGTACGTAGACGCACGGGTGGCGTTCGAGCATTCCCGTTCTTGTCATTCCGGCGGAGGCCGGAATCCATCTTGCTTTTGATCGGGTGCAAAATCAAATTGGATCCCGGCGTGCGCCGGGATGACGAGCAAGAGCTGGGTCGCGGATCAACGCATGTCGACGCGCTGTCGGACGACATCTCAAAAGTGGATCCCGTGTCATCGGCCATCCATGGCCTGTCCGGGATGAAAACGCTGCAGATCTGGATCCCGTGTCATCGCCACGTCCATGTGCTGCACGGGATGACGACATCCTGTCGTCAATTTGCCTTGTGGATCGCCCGTTTGTCCACCGACAACGCGGCTTCGTGCACGACTTCGGACAGTGTCGGGTGCGCGTGGACGATGCGGGCGAGATCCTCGGACGAGCCCTTGAACTCCATCGCGACCACGGCTTCGGCGATCAGCTCGGAGACCACCGGTCCGCACATGTGTACGCCGAGGATCCGGTCGGTTTCCGCGTGCGCGATCACCTTCACGAGGCCGGCGGGTTCGTTCATCGCCACTGCGCGGCCGTTGGCGGCGAACGGGAACGAACCGGTCTTGTACGGAATGCCTTCATCCTTGCACTGCTTTTCGGTCTTGCCGGTCCAGGCGATTTCGGGTTCGGTGTAGATCACCCACGGGATCACGCCGTAGTCGACGTGGCCGGGCTTGCCGGCGATCAACTCCGCGACCATCACGCCTTCTTCCTCGCCCTTGTGCGCCAGCATCGCGCCGCGCACGCAGTCGCCGATCGCCCACACGCCGTCGACGCCGGTCCAGCAATGTTCGTCCACTTCGATGCGGCCGCGCTCGTCGGTCCTGACGCCGGTGCCGTCGCCCAGCACGCCCTGCGTGTATGCGCGGCGGCCGACCGCAACCAGCAGTTTGTCGACGGTGATGGTGTGTTCGCCATCCTTGTCGGAGTAGGTCACTTCGACTGCGTTCTTCTTCACCTCGGCCTTGCTGACCTTGGCGCCGAGATGGATGTCGAGGCCCTGCTTCTTGAATTCGCGCGCGGCGGCTTTCGAAATGTCCTGATCGGCGGCGCCGAGGAAATCCGGCAACGCTTCGAGGACGGTGACTTCCGCGCCCATGCGCTTCCACACCGAGCCGAGTTCCAATCCGATCACGCCCGCGCCGATCACGCCGAGGCGCTTCGGCACTTCAGTCAGATCCAGCGCGCCGGCGTTGTCGATGATGCGCTTGCCGTCGAACTTCGCGAACGGCAGTTCGATCGGCACCGAGCCCGTGGCGATGATCACGTTGGCGGCTTCGAGCGTCTGCGTATTGCCGTCCTCACCGGTCACCTCGACCTTGTTGCCCTTGAGCAACTTGCCGGTGCCGAAGAACGGGGTGACCTTGTTGGACTTGAACAGCAGCGCGACGCCGCCGGTGAATTGCTTGACGATCTTGTCCTTGCGCCCGATGAAGGCGGCCATGTCCACCTTGGCATTCTCGACGCTGATGCCGTGGGTGGGCAGGTTGTGGGCGAGGCCCCAGAACTGCCGCGACGAATCCAGCAATGCCTTCGACGGAATGCAGCCGACATTGAGGCAGGTGCCGCCCAGCGCCTGCTTGCCGTCCTTGCCCTTGAACGCATCGATGCACGCGGTCTTCAAGCCGAGTTGCGCCGCGCGTATCGCGCAGACGTAACCGGCAGGGCCGGCGCCGATCACGATCACGTCGAATTTGTTGTCAGCCATTTTGGTTCCTTTTGGAATTCCGCGCTCTCAAAGTCCCAGCAGCATCCGGTGCGGATTCTCGAGCTGGTTCTTGATGTCGACCAGGAACAGCACCGCGTCCTTGCCGTCGACGATGCGGTGGTCGTAGGAAATCGCGATGTACATCATCGGCGCGGCGACGACCTGGCCGTTTTCGACCACGGCGCGTTCCTTGATGGTGTGCATGCCGAGGATGCCGCTCTGCGGCGGATTCACGATCGGCGTCGAGAACAGCGAACCGAAGGTGCCGCCATTGGTGATGGTGAACGTGCCGCCCTGCAGGTCGTCCAGGGTCAGGCCGCCTTCGCGCGCTTTCTTCGCGAAATTCGCGATCGCCTTTTCGATATCGGCGAAGCTCATGTCCTGCGCGTCTCGCAGCACCGGTGTCACCAGGCCGCGATCGGTCGCAACCGCGATCGAGATGTCCTGGTAGCCGTGGTAGATGATGTCGTTGCCGTCCACCGAGGCGTTCACCACCGGATGGCGCTTCAACGCTTCGCACGCGGCTTTCACGAAGAAGCTCATGAAACCCAGCTTGATGCCGTGGGTCTTTTCGAACTGCTCGCCCATCTGCTTGCGCATCGCGACCACTTGCGCAAGATTGACTTCGTTGAACGAGGTCAGCATCGCGATGGAATTCTTCGACTGCATCAGGCGCTCGGCGATGCGGGCGCGCATGCGGGTCATCGGAACGCGCTCTTCCGGGCGCGCGCCCGGGGTGGCTGCGCGTGCAGCCGGCGCAGGCGCCGCGGCCGGCTTCTCGGCCTTCGAGTAGTTGACCAGGTCTTCCTTGGTCACGCGCCCGCCGCGGCCGGTGCCCGCAACCTGCGATGGATCGATCTTTTCCTCGGTCGCGACGCGCCGCCCCGCGGGCGACAAGTCGTCCGACGGAGCGGATGCCGCTTTCGCCGGTAGTGATTTTTCCGGTTTCTCGGCCTTGGCCGGCGCGGCCTGTTTTGGCTCTTCCTTTGCCGCAGCCGGTTTCGGAGTTTCCGCGATCGCGCCTTCCTCGAGTACGCCGATCACGTCTTCGCTGTTGACGGTGTCGCCGGTGTCGTGGCGGATTTCCTTGAGCACGCCGTCGGCGGGCGCGGGGACTTCCAGCACCACCTTGTCGGTTTCGAGGTCGACCAGGTTTTCATCGCGCTTCACCGCGTCGCCGGGCTTTTTGTGCCACGTGGCGATGGTGGCGTCGCTGACGGATTCTGGCAGTACCGGAACCTTGACTTCGATCGACATGACGTTTCCTTGGGATGGTCTTTTCAGGGCAGCTTGCAAACCCCTTGGGTCAAGGGGTGAACGCGCAACGCGTTCGGGTTGTGGATGAATTATTCCGCGGAGTGATCGTCGCCCACGGGTTCGACCAGCGCCTGTTGCACCAGCGCATGCTGCTCGGCGACGTGGGTGTTGTGGTGGCCGGCCGCGGGCGCGGGCGAGCGGGCCCGGCCTGCGTAATGCAGGCTGCGATGGCCGTCCACGCACGCCTGCAGATGATGGCGGATCTGGAACCACGCACCCTGGTTCTGCGGTTCTTCCTGGCACCAGATCACTTCCTTCGCTGCCGGGTACTTGTCCAGTTCGGCATTCACTTCGATGCGCGGGAAGGGATAAAGCTGCTCCACGCGCACGATCGCGACGTCGTCGATCTTCTGCTTTTCGGCTTCCTCGAACAGGTCGTAGTAGACCTTTCCCGAGCACAGCACCACGCGCCTGACCTTCCTTTCGGCCTTGACGCGCTGGTCGGGGATCACGAGATGGAAATGGCCGTTCTCGAGGTCGTCCAGCGACGACGCCGCCAGTTTGTGGCGCAACAGCGATTTCGGCGTCATCACCACCAGCGGCTTGCGGCAGTTGCGCAGCATCTGCCGGCGCAGCATGTGGAACATCTGCGCGGGCGTGGTCGGCACGCACACCTGCATGTTGTCCAGCGCGCAGAGCTGCAGGTAACGCTCCAACCGCGCGGAGGAATGCTCCGGCCCCTGGCCCTCGTAGCCGTGCGGCAGCAGCAGCACCAGCCCGCACAGGCGATTCCACTTGGCCTCGCCTGACGAGATAAACTGGTCAATCACCACCTGCGCGCCGTTGGCGAAATCGCCGAACTGAGCTTCCCACAGCACCAGCGTGTCCGGGTCGGCGGTGGCGAAGCCGTATTCGAACGCCATCACCGCTTCCTCGGAAAGCAGCGAGTCGATGATCTCGACCGACACGCCTTCCTGCACGTGCGCGAGCGGGGTATGGATGTTGCCGGTTTTCTGGTCGTGCAGTTCGGCGTGGCGATGGAAAAACGTGCCGCGCCCGGAGTCCTGCCCGACCAGCCGCAGCGCGTTGCCATCGGCGACCAGCGTGGCGTAGGCCATGTTCTCGGCGTAACCCCAATCCAGCGGCAGTTCGCCTTCGGCCATCTTCCGGCGGTCCGCGTAGATCTTGGCGACGCGCGACTGCAGCGCCATGCCTTCGGGCCAGGTGAGGATCTTGCCGGCCAGTTCATCCAGCACGCGGCGCTTGACGCCCGTTTCCACCGGTTGCGCGAGGCTGCCCCCGATGAAGCGCGACCAGTCGACGATGTATTTCTGCGAACCCGGCGGCGCCAGTTCGGTGACCGGCTTGCCCGCGTCGAGCTGGGCGCGGTACTCCTCGAACAGCTTCTTGCCGTCGTCTGCGCCGATCAGCTTGCGCTCGACCAGTTCCTTTGCGTACAGCTCGCGGGTCGGCGGCAGCTTCTTGATCACGTCGTACATGATCGGCTGCGTGGCCGAGGGTTCGTCGGCCTCGTTGTGGCCGTGGCGGCGGTAACAGACGAGATCCACCACCACGTCCTTGTGGAATTGCTGGCGGAAATCGAAGGCCAGCCGGATGCATTGCAGCACGGCTTCCGGATCATCGCCATTCACGTGCAGCACCGGGGCGTTGACCATCTTGGCGACATCGGTGCAGTAGAGCGTGCTGCGACCGTCGTCGGCATTGGTGGTGAAGCCGATCTGGTTGTTGACCACCACGTGCACGGTGCCGCCGACGCCGAAGCCGCGCGTGCGCGACATGTTGAACAGTTCCATGTTCACGCCCTGGCCCGACAGCGCCGCATCGCCGTGGATCAGCACCGGCAGCACGTGTTCGCGCACGCCGTCGTGGGCGCGGATCTGGCGCGCGCGCACCGAACCCGACACCACTGGATTGACGATTTCGAGATGCGAAGGATTGAACGCCAGCGCGACGTGGATATTGTCGGCGGGCGCCGCGATGTCGGCCGAGAACCCCATGTGGTATTTCACGTCGCCGGAATGCGCGGGATCATCGGGGCCGTCGTGCTTGCCTTCGAATTCCGCGAACAACTGCTGCGGCGGCTTGCCGAGTATGTTGACCAGCACGTTGAGGCGCCCGCGGTGCGCCATTCCAATCACCAGCTCGTGCACGTCGTCGCCGGCCGCGCGGCGGATCAAGTCATCCAGCAGCGGGATCAGCGAATCGCCGCCTTCCAGCGAAAAGCGCTTCTGGCCGACGTACTTGGTGTGGAGATACCGCTCCAGACCATCGGCGGCGGTGAGCTTTGCCAGCACGCGCTTGCGGGTGGCGTCGTCGAGGCCGGAATTGCCGCTGGCCTGTTCCAGCCGGTCGTAGATCCAGCGACGCTGGTTGTGGTCGCTGATATGCATGAACTCGGCGCCGATCGTCGCGACGTAGGTGCGGCGCAGGCGCTCGCGCAGTTCACGCAGCTTCATCCGGTGGCCGCCGCCGGCGAAGCTGCCGCAATCGAATTCGGTGTCGAGGTCGGCGTCGGACAAGCCGTGGAAGGGCAGGTCCAGGTCGGGCGCAGGGCGCTTGGGTGCGATCGCGAGCGGATCGAGGTCGGCCGCAAGATGGCCGCGCGAACGGTACGCGGTCAGGAAACGCAGCACGCCCGCCTGCTTGCGGGCGTGGGCATCGTCGACGGGAGCGCCCGCGCGCCGGCCCTGCTGCTGCGCGGCAACGATGCGGGCGATCGCATCGGCGTGGGAAACATCGCCGGTGCCGCGCAGGCTGTGGAACCAGGCTTGCCATTGCGGCGACACCGACTGCGGATCGCGCAGCCAGTCTTCGTACAACTGGTCGAGATAAGCGGCGTTGCCGCCGCCGAATTGCGAAGTTTCCGCCAACTGCTGCAACAAACTGCCGCCGTCACTCACGATGGTCACCACGGAAGGTATTGGATGGCGCGCGCAGCACGGGCCGCCTCGCCGCGACCCAAAATTATAACGGTTTAATGCTGCAATGCGGGATTCGCGGCCGCCCCGGGTTAGCTGCGGCTAAGGACGCGCCGGGCCGCTAGACGCCCAGGGCGCGCAGCTCGGGCCACGGTTCGGAGCGCGTCCACGCTTCCTCGAACATCCGCATCAGTTCCGCGTGCCGGCCCGGCGCCCAGGTGGAACCTTCGGCCGCCATTTCGCTTTCCAGCGGACGGAACAGGTAACCGCAGGTATCCACGCACATGAAGGCCGAACGGTAGGCGAGGTCCGCGGGCTCCAGCGGCCGGCGCATTTCGACGATGCTGGACAGCCGCTGCGCAAGATCCAGCAGGCGCGTGCCTTCCTGCAGCGCGCGGCCCAGGTCCTGCACCAGGATGCGGATCGAAGCGCCACGCCCGGAAATCGCCAGCCGCCGCAATTCGACCAGGCACGCGGTGTCGTTGAGCAGCAGCGGATGCAATTCGCGCACCCATACGCACATGCTGTGCCGCGCACCGGACAGCAACTGCAGGGTCGCGTCGATCAGTTCTTCGCGCGAGCTGGCGCGCAGCACCTTCGGTTGCGGTGGCGGCGGTGGCGGAGTGCGCTCGGGTTCCGGCAACGGGTCGAGTGCCCGGCGCATCCGTACGTGGGGAATCCCTGCTTCCTCGAATTTGTCACCGTCGATCGCGAACCCATAGTCCAGGTAGAACGGTACCGCGTCGCGCTGGGCGTGCAGCACGACTTCGCCCATGCGGCGGGCGCGGGCCTGGTCGAGCAGCGTGCGCAGCAGCGCCGTGCCGACGCCGTTCCCGCGCCAATCGGCCAGCACGGCCATCCGGCCGATGCGGCCGGTGGGCGTCAGCCTTCCGGTGCCGATCGGGGAACCGTCGGGCGCGCGCGCCAGCACGTGCATGCTGCGTGGATCGTCGTCATCGATTTCCATGTCGCGCGGCACGCGCTGTTCCAGCACGAACACGATTTCGCGCACGCTCGCGAGTGCGTCGCGATCGGTCGCGTTCGCCCAGTCACAGACTTCGACGTGAAAGCCGGTTTGGATCGGCATTCGGTCATCCCCCTCCGGGTGGCCGGGTGCGTGGCCGCCGATTGTATGCCAGTTCAGCGTCGGCGCAATGTGACGTGGCCCGCGTCAACCAGTGCCGCGAGCAGCGCAATGCCGCGCGCGTGTTGCGGCAGTTTTGCAAGGCGATTGCCCTCGAAAGTCCTGGCGCCGGACGCCAGTTCCTTCGCCCATGCCAGCGGCGCGTCGAACGCGTTGCCGCAGGCGTACAGCCGCGCGCCACGGCCGTGCCGCCGCCACGCGAAGCGGCTCCACGGATCGCGTTCGAAGATCGCGTGCGGCAGCCGCGCGGCAAGGCGTGGCCGGTCGACCGGACGCCTGCGCGGGACGGGAGCCTGCGCGACGCGATAACGCGTGGCGAAGGCGCCGAACCAGTCCGCGAAGGCATCGTCGTCGAGCATCGCGGCGATAGGGCCGAGCGCCCGCCGCGCGCGACGTAACGCAGCGGCGTCGATTTCGCCCGCGTTAGCGGCAGGTTTCAGATCGGGATCGGCGAAGCGCAGCGATTCCGGCAGCGACTCGGCTACCTGCGCCGCGAAGTCGAACAGCAACTCGCCTGCCGCGGGCGCGCGCATCCCAACGGAAAACGTCATGCACTCTCCGACCGCGGCGCCGTCGTGCGGCACGCCCGGCGGCAGGTACAGCATGTCGCCGGGATCGAGCGTCCAGGTGTGCGTTGGCGAAAACGTTTCGAGCAGTTTAAGCTCGACATCGTCGCGGAACGCGGTCGGCGGATCGGCACGCGTGTCGATCGACCAGCGGCGCTGCCCGAGCCCCTGCAGCAGGAAAACGTCGTATTGATCGACGTGAGCACCCACGCCGCCGCCATCGGTCGCGTAGCTGATCATCACGTCATCGATCCGCCAGCCCGGGATGAAATCGAACGCATCGAGCAGCGCGGCCGTGTCGGCATCCCATTTGTCGACGTCCTGCACCAGCAACGTCCACCGTGATGCGGGAAGCTTGGCGAATATCGAGTCGTTGAATGGGCCGGTACGCACTTCCCACTTTGCTGTTCCGTCGCCGCGCAGCACGATCCGCGCCAGCGCACCTTCCATGCACGCAAGTCCGGCAAGGTCGTCGGGCGACAGCGGCGGCTCGAAACCCGGAAACGCATTGCGGATCAACAGCGGCCGTTTTTGCCAGTAGTCGCGCAGGAAGCGCGCGGGCGACATGCCGAGCGTCTGGCCGCGCCGGGCCTGCACTTCGATCGGCGGCGCAGCCATCTCAGCTGTCGCGCGCGAGTTCGGCGGCAAGGCCGGTATACGTCGCCGGGGTCAGCGCAAGCAGGCGCTGCTTGTCGGCGGCTGGCAGGTCGAGCGACCCGATGAAGCTTTGCAGCGTTTCACGGGTGATGCCCTTGCCGCGCGTCAACGCCTTCAATCGTTCGTAGGGCTCGGGCAGGCCGTGGCGGCGCATCACCGTCTGGATCGCCTCGGCCAGCACTTCCCAGCTCGCATCGAGATCGGCGACGATGCGGTCGGCGTTCACTTCCAGTTTGCCAAGACCTTTTTCGAGCGAAGCGAAACCGATCAGTGCGTGGCCGAAGGCTTCGCCCATGGCGCGCAGGGTCGTGGAATCGGTGAGGTCCCGTTGCCAGCGGCTGATCGGCAGCTTCTCGCCGAAGTGTCCGAGCAGCGCGTTGGCGACGCCGAAATTGCCCTCGGCATTTTCGAAGTCGATCGGATTGACCTTGTGCGGCATGGTCGAAGAACCGACTTCACCGGCCTTCAGTTTTTGCCTGAAGTAGCCCAGCGAGATGTAGCCCCAGACGTCGCGTGCGAGGTCGATCAGGATGGTGTCGATGCGGCGCTGTGCGTCGCAAAATTCGGCGATCCCGTCGTGCGGCTCGATCTGGGTGGTATATTCGTTCCATTGCAAGCCCAGCGATTCGACGAAGCGCCGCGAGAACGCACGCCAGTCGATCTCCGGATACGCGATCGCGTGCGCGTTGAAATTGCCGACTGCCCCGTTGATCTTGCCCGGAATGTCGATGGCCGCGAGTTGTGCCCGCTGGCGTCCCAGCCGCGCGACCACGTTGGCCATTTCCTTGCCCAGCGTGGTGGGCGAGGCGGTCTGGCCATGGGTGCGCGACAGCATCGGCAGCGCCGCATGGGTTTGCGCGAGTTCCCGCAGTTTCGCGATGATCTTATCGAGTCCCGGCAACAACACCGTGTCGCGCGCATCGCGCAGCATCAGCGCGTAGGACAGGTTGTTGATGTCCTCGGACGTGCAGGCGAAGTGCACGAATTCCTTCGCCTGCTTCAGCGCCGCATCGTCGCCGATCCGTTCCTTGATGAAGTACTCGACCGCCTTGACGTCATGGTTGGTGGTCGACTCGATCTCCTTGATGCGCGCGGCGTCGGCCACCGAAAATCCATCGGCAATCTTTTGCAGGCCCGCGCGCGCCGCGGTCGGGAAGGGCGGCAGTTCCGCGATGCCGGGCTCGTCGGACAGCGCGATCAGCCACGCGATCTCCACCGCGACGCGCCGGTGCATCAGGCCGTACTCGCTGAAGATCGGGCGCAGCGCGTCGACCTTCGAAGCGTAGCGGCCATCCAGGGGCGAGAGGGCGGTGAGCGGATCGAGTGGCATGGCGGCGTTCCATGGCGTCGCGAAACGCGCATTGTAGCGGCGACCGCTCGTTATAATGAGCGGCTTTCCCGCCTGGACTTCCTCAATGCCGAACTTCCGCACCGAGCACGACAGCATGGGCGAACTGAAGGTACCCGCCGACGCGCTGTGGGGCGCGCAGACCCAGCGTGCCGTGGACAACTTCCCGGTTTCGGGCCTGACGCTGCCGCGCGATTTCATCCGCGCGCTGGGTTTGATCAAGACCGCGGCGGCGGACGCCAACCTGAAGCTCGGTCACCTGAAGGCGACGCAGGCCGCGGCGATCCGCAAGGCCGCGCAGCGCGTCGCGGCGGGTGAGTTCGACGCGCACTTCCCGATCGACATTTTCCAGACGGGTTCCGGCACGTCGTCCAACATGAATGCCAACGAGGTGATCGCGCATGTTGCGACGCGCGACTCGAAGGCGAAGATCCACCCCAACGACCACGTCAACTACGGGCAAAGCTCCAATGACGTGATCCCGACCGCGATCCACGTCGCCGCTTCGCTGGCAGCACATGAGCAACTGCTGCCGGCGTTGAAGCATCTGCAGAAAACCATCGACAAGCGCGCGCGCGAACTGAGGAACGTCGCCAAGACCGGCCGCACGCACCTGATGGATGCGATGCCGGTGACCTTCGGCCAGGAACTCTCGGGCTGGGCGGCGCAGGTCGGTTCGGGCATCGCGCGCATCGAGGATGCCGGCAGGCGCATGCGGCGCCTGCCGCAGGGCGGCACCGCGGTCGGCACCGGCATCAACGCCGATCCGAAATTCGCGAAGGCGTTCTGCACGGAGTTGTCGAAGGCGAGCGGCGTGAAGTTCAGCTCGATGGACAATTTTTTCGAAGGCATGGCATCGATGGATGCCGCGGTGGAACTGTCCGGGCAGTTGAAAACCCTGGCCTGTTCGTTGATGAAGATCGCCAACGACCTCCGCTGGATGAATTCGGGGCCGCTGGCGGGCCTCGGGGAAATCGAACTGCCGGCATTGCAGCCGGGCTCGTCGATCATGCCGGGCAAGGTCAATCCGGTGATCCCGGAAGCGATGACGATGGTGTGCGCGCAGGTGATCGGCAACGACGCGACGATCACGATCGGCGGGCAGGCCGGCAACTTCCAGTTGAACGTGATGCTGCCGGTGATTGCGTACAACCTGCTGCAGTCGATCACGATTCTCGCCAACGCCTCGCGCCTGCTGGCCGACAAGGCCATCGCCGGTTTCAAGGTCAACAAGCAGCGCGTGGACGAGGCACTCGCGCTGAACCCGATCCTGGTCACCGCGTTGAACCCGGTGATCGGTTACGAGAAGGGCGCCGCGACCGCCAAGCAGGCGTACAAGCAAAAGCGGCCGATCATGGACGTGGCGCTGGAAACGACGGGACTGCCGAAAGCGGAACTGAAGAGGCTGCTCGATCCGGTAGCGCTCACCAAGGGCGGCATCCACGGGAAATAGTCGGAGCCTGCAAACAGCGCGGCGGCTCCGGAATGGCAACCGATCGATAGCTTTGCAGGGCGGGCGGCAACCGGCCATCCGCGGCACAACTGGCGGGACGCGCTGCGCTTCTGCCGCCCTGCGGCGCTTGCATTCCGGGTGTCGCGTCGGCTTCAGATGATGGATCAGTTGCGGCCGGAGCCGGCGCTGCCAGACGCCGCCGGCGCGTCGGTTGTATCGCGCGAAGCCATGCCGGCGTGCTGCGCGGCGGGCTGGACGCCGGAACGGATCGAACTGCGGATCGCGCCGCGCGTACCCGCCCGGTCGGCATCACCGTCCTTCAACGCGCCGTTGCGGCAATCCTCGATGTCCTGCTGCGTCGTCGTGGCGTAGGGCTTGAACGCCGGCACGTCGGCGGCGAGTTTCTGCTGCTCGGCCATCATCGCCGGCAGGCGATCGCAGATTTTCACGGCTTCCTTGCGGATGCCGGTGGTTTTCGCCTCGACGCGCTGGCGGATCTGCTGGTCGGATTCCCCGGCCAGCGCGCCCGCGATCGCCGCGCCCGCCGCGCTGAGACCCAAGGATGCGCCCTGCTTGCCGATCGCGATGCCCTGCTGCGCGATTTCGACGATGTGCTGGCGGTAGGCGAGCATTTCCTGGCGCTGCGCCGGCGTCAGCGGCACCGGCTTGTGGTCGATCAGGAAATCGCCCTGCGGCGTGATTTCTGCCTTGGGAAGCGTCTTGTCGTTCCGCGACACATCGACATTGCCCTTGGCGACCTCGGCACTGGCCTTGTCGAGAGCGCGGGCGATCGCACTGCCGATCAGGGTGTCCGATGAAGACGCCGTGGCGGCGGAGGACGTCGAAGAGGCTGGCGCTTGGCCGTCGCTGCAAGCAGCGAGCAGCACGAGACTCGAAGCGGCGCAGAAAACCGCCAGTTTTCGCATGATCATGCTTGGCTCCTCGAGACGATCCGATGGGTCGATGGAAAGGCTGGCTGCATGGTGCGGCGAACGAAGAACTCGCGCCGTCTCAGGCGCCGCTGCCGCGGGTGACGCTGCACGTCATTCGGTCGCGCGATGCATACGGAGCAAATGCGGGAATCGAGGTGGCGATCGCGTTCTGGGTGTCGCCCAGAGCCTTGACGTCGGTGCACAGCTTGGCGGCCGCGGCTTCGATGTGTTTCGACTCGGCCTGCATCCGCGCGTTCGCGGTGGCCGAGTCGCTGTGGAAGATCGAGGCAAGGGCATCGCCGACGCCGCGCGCCGCCATTGAAATGCCGTGCTCGCCCATCGCCTTGCCGGCATCCATCGTGATCACCGCCTGCTGGTAATAGCGCTGCAGCAACTCGCGTTGCGCCGGCGTCACGGCGATGCTTTTGCCTTCGATGCGGAGTTCACCGTCACGGCCGATGCGGGCGTCGGGTTGTCCGGCGGCATGCACGACGATGCCGTTCGCGTCGAAGGTGATGCTGTTGCCGAGCGTATTGATGCCGGGGGAGCATGCCGTCAGCGCGGCCGCAGCGAGAACGGCACCTGCGAGGGTCAGGATCCTGTTCATTGCGTTCTCCTCGGTCAAGCTTCGTCGCGCCAGCGCCGGAACCAGATGGCGGCGGCGATCAGGGCGATGCCGACGATCGCGCCGATCCACATGTCCGGCGTCAGGAAGGTGCTGTACATCATCCCGTAGGTGCCGACGTGGCGGTCGGCCATGCTCATGTCGACCAGGTGATTGATCATCGACGGATCGTTCCGGTACACGGTGATCCAACTGCCCGGGAACACGCTGAGCAGCGCGCGGCCGACGAGATCGCCCCAGAAGAACTGCTGGTCCGCATGCGGCAGGCCCAGCAGGGCGACCCAGAAATTCAGCACGCCGGCGATGATCGGGATGAACACCGCCCACAGGAAAGGCTTCGAGCGGACGGCGGCGGACCAGAACAGCAGCCAGCCGACCGTGGGCAGTGCCCATACCGCATCGACCGGGATCGCCGCGACCAGGTGCAGCCAGGTGGCGAAGGGATCGACGTGCGCCCAGATCAGCGTGAAAGGGTTCAGGCCATGCGCCGCGAACCAGATGCTCATCACGATCTGTTCGGCGATGTAGCCCGCCAGCACCACCACCACCGCGATGATCGGGGCGAGCAACACCGCCGCGACCACCTTCGAGATCACCGTGGTGGTGTCCGACACCGGCAGGGATTTCCAGAACATGATGCTGCGGTCGCGACGGTCGTCGTACAGCGCACCGAGCAGGTAGAAGAACACCACGAAGAACAGCGCGATCGAGGCGAAGATCCCGAACGACAGCATCGTCATGTCGAGGCCGCGCACCAGCGCGTCCACGTTGCGGCTCAGTCCGTTTTGCAGCGCGTCGTTGAGCGAGCCGTTGAAGCCGATCTGGACGTTGTTGCCGGTGCGTGCGCCCCACGCTTCCGCGGCGATGATGCCGAGGATCGTGAGCGCGACCACCACGGCCGCGACAATCCATTGCGTGCGCAGGAAGCTGCGCCGGTGTTCCCAGTACTCGCGTTTCAGCAACCAGGCAAACGGCGATTTCAACATCGCGTTCATGCGTAGGTTCCTTTCATGATGGCGACGAACAAGTCGGACACGGACGGCCGCTTGACTTCGCCCAGTTGCGTCAGTTGTTCGGGATTGGCGCTGTCGTACAGGAAGATGCTCTTGCCGAACACCGCGCCGCGCTCGTCGATGGGCTTCAGCGCACGGGCGGCCTCGACCTTGTCGGGGTTCACCAGCACTTCGGCGAAGCGCGCGCCCATTTCTTCCATGGTGGTGCCCAGCGCGATCTTGCCGTCGCGGATGAACAACAGGTCGGTGAGGATGTGTTCCACTTCTTCCACCTGGTGGGTGGTGATGAGGATGGTCTTGTTCTCGTCGAAGTAGTCCTCCAGAAGACTCTGGTAGAACTGCTTGCGGTAGAGGATATCCAACCCCAGGGTGGGTTCGTCCAGTACCAGAAGTCGCGCATCGATGGCCATCACGATCGCGAGGTGCA
>JBQCCP010000109.1:0-8478 GCA_051962095.1 Rhodanobacteraceae bacterium | reverse complement strand
ATCGCGTTCTTCGGTGCATCCGGTTCGCTGGAGTGGCCGCCCGGCGAGGTCACGGTCAACTGGAAATCGGCATAGGTCTTTTCGGCCGCCTGGATTTCGTACACGACCGGTTTGTAGTGTGCGTCGTAGGTGCCGCCGCCGGCGTCCGCGTTGAGCAGGAATTCGGCGTCGTGGTAGCGCTTCGCCAGCTCGCGGGTGGAGGCCATGTCGGTCTCCTCGTCGCCCGAAAACACCAGGATCATTTCGCGCTTCGGCACGAAGTGTTCGCGTTTCAAGCGCATGAAGGTCTCGACCAGCGCAATCACGTTGGTCTTCATGTCCGCGACGCCGCGGCCGTAGAGATAGCCGTTCTCCTCGATCAGCTTGAACGGGTCGCGCTGCCAGTCCTTCGGGTTGGCGGCGACCACATCCATGTGGCCGGACAGCAGGATCGGCTGCAGGCTCTTGTCGCTGCCGCGGTAATGCACCACCAGCGCGGCCGTGTGTTCGACCGGGATGATCTCGATGTCGGACTTCGCGAAACCTGCCGGCTCCAGCTTGCCGGCGAGGTACTGCGCGAACGCCGGCACCTGGTCCTTGCCCTCGACCGTCTGCGTGGCGATCGCATGGCGCAGCATGGCCATGGTCTCCGGCATCGCCTGTGCGGTGGTTTCCGCGACGGCCAGCGAGGAACAGCCGAGTGCCAGGGCCAGACAGCCGGCCAACAACGTGCGATGCATGGACATGGCGATGCTCCCCGCTCGAAAGGACGTCAGCGTACCGCCCGACCGGGATGTCCGCACGGGTAAAAGGTCACGACGGATCCTGTACCGCTTCGACCTGGATCTGCAGGCTGACCTTCATGTCGAGTCCGAACGACTTGCCGGCGTCGATCCCGAAGTCGGCGCGATCGAAGGTGACCGAAGCGTCCGCCCCGCAGCGCTCGCGTGGCTTCACCATCATGTCGGGCATGCACTTGAAGTGCCCGATTTTCAAATCCAGCGGACGCGTCACGCCGTGCAGCGTGAGTTTGCCGACGACCCGCGTGGGCGCGCCATCGACGAAATCCGCGAGTTTGCCGTCGTAGGTCGCGGTGGGGTATTTCGCGGCGTCGAAGAACGCGCATTGGGTCTTGCACAGCGGCGCCGGGATCGCGTCGCGCAGCACCATCTCTTTCAGCGGCGGATGGCCGAAGTTGATGCTGTCGACCTTGGTGACGATGTGGACCGTGCCGGTGTGCTTCGCGCGGTCCAGGGTGATCGTGCCGCTCGAGTGGTCGAACTTGCCGCGCCATGTCGAGAGGCCCATGTGGTCGGCGGCAAAACTCGGATAGGTGTGGTCGGGATCGATGGTGAAGTGCACGGGTGCGGCCGCGGCGGCGCCGCTGGCAAGCCACAACACGAGGATCGGGAGGCGCATCTTTTTTCTCCGGCGCTGATGGAAGGCGGCTGCGGGGCAGAAGGATTTTTCGTCTTGCATGGATGCGACGAACGATGTCGCAGCGGATCGACAGTTCCCGCCGCGCGCCGCGTCAGTGGCCCGTGTGCTCGGCGCCGTATTCGTCGTGGCGGCGCCACCATTGGTACGGCTCGGTCTGCGGCCAGCCTTCCGGGGATTCTTCCCAGTTTTCCTGGCGGCCGTACGGCGTCAGGTCCAGCAACGACCACACGGTGCCGACGGCTTCGAGCCCGCGCGCGCTGATGAAATAGGTACGGAACACATCGTTGCCGTCGCGCAGGAATACGCTGAGGCCTGGCGCTTCGCCCTGATCGGTGGTGACGCCCATGTCGCGGTTGAAGTCGCTGCCTTCCGACGAGTACCACGGCCGGTCCCAGCCCATGCGCTTGCGGAACCGCTCGATGTTCGCGAGCGGCGCAAGCGACACCAGGGCGAGCGACGTGTCCCGCGCTTGCAGGTGCGAGGGATGGCAAAGGCAATCCACGAACATCGAGCAGCCGGGGCAACCGGCCTCGGGCCAGCCGTGTACCGAAGGCGCGAACATGAAATGGTAGACGAGCAACTGGTGCCGGCCTTCGAACAGGTCGACCAGGCGTGCCTTTCCGTGCGGTCCCTCGAAGACGTAGTCCTTCTCGATGCGCACTGCAGGCTGGCGGCGGCGTTCGGCGGCCAGCGCGTCGCGCGCGCGGGTCATCTGTTTTTCCCTGGCGAGCATCCGCTCCTGCGCGGCTTGCCACTCCTGTTGCGGAACGATCGGCGGTAGCGGTTTCATGGGAGCCTCGCTCGGATTCATTGCGGCCGGTTGCAGTTGACCATCCAGTGCACGCCGTAGCGGTCGACGAACATCGCGAAACGCTGCGACCACGACGTTTCACCGATGGGCATTTCGATCTTGCCGCCCCGGCTCAACGCGGCAAACGCACGCTCGGCTTCTTCGGGACCCTCGGTGCTGAGGCACACCGCACAACCGTGGATGCCCGGATAAGGCTCGGGCGTCGGGCTGCAAAAATCGGAGCCCAGCAGCACGGCGTCGCCGGCTTCGAGCCGGACGTGCGCGATCTGTTTTTTCACCTCGGGCGGCATTTGTTCCGTACCGGGCATGTCGCCGTAGGTCACTTTCATCGCGATCCTGCCGCCCAGACATTGGGCGTAGAAATCGAAGGCTTCCGCAGCCTGGTTGTCGAAGAAGAGATAGGCTTCGAGTTTCATGACGAGACTCCTTGATTGGGGGCGCTCGATCTGTCGACGAACGGCATTGCGCGAAATCGACAAACGGATGGCGTCAACACATCCCGATCACGCCGCTTCGGCCAGCGCGGGAAACGGCTCGCGCCACGCATCCAGTTCGTTCAGGCGACCGTGCCAGCGCCGCACTGCCGGGAATTCATCCAGCGGGATGCGCGCGCGTTCGGCGTAGGGCAGCATCGCGGCCACCGCGAAATCGGCGACGGTGACGCCGTCGCCCACCAGCCAGCGGCGATCGTGCAGATGACTGTCCAGGATCGCGGCGAATCGCCGCCATTCGGCGATCGCCTGCCTCACCGCAGCCGGGTCGGTGTCGCCAAGGCCGAAGCGCGGCTTGATGACGTGCTCGAAATAGAGCGTGCCGCCACTCTTGTAGAAGTGCGCCAGGTCCCAGCTCAGCCAGCGGATCACCTCGATCTGGCGGTCGTCCTGCGGCCACAGGTCCGAATCCGCACGCGCCGCCAAGTGGCACATGATGGCGTCGGCCTCCCAGATCGTGCGCGCGCCATCCACCAGCGTCGGCACCTTGCCATTGGGATTCAGTGCGAGGTATTCGGGGCGCTTGTGCTCGCCACGCCCCAGGTCGACGTGCACGTAGTCGATCGGCGTCTGCAGGTATTTCGCGACCGCGCAGGCCTTGCGCGGATTCACCGTGTCGAACCAGTAGAGTTTCATCATTGCTTCGTCTCCTTGCGGTTTCTCTGTTTGTCATCCGGAAGCGGCAGCACGCACGGGCCGCCGGCGAGCTTTTGCAAGCTCGCGACAGCCTGCGGGCCGATCGTGTCGACAAGCTTCTGTTGCGTTTCGCGCCAGGCGGGCAGCGCCGCTTCCAGCGCGCGCGAACCTCTGGGCGTGATGGCGGCGACGCGCGATCGCGCGTCACCGCGGTCCGTGCGCAGCGACACCCATCCGTGCTGCTCGGCAACGGCCAGGTTGCGGGTGAGGGTGGTGCGGTCCGCGGAGAGCAGTTCGGCCAGATCGCCGATGGACTTCGGACCCGCGAGGTGCAGTGCCGCGAGCAGCGTGAACTGGGTGGCGCGCAGTCCGTGCGCGCGCAGCGCCTGGTCGAACTCGCGGGTGATCGCGCGCGACGCGCGCCGCGCCGCGAGGCATAGGCAGCGGGTGGTTTCCAGCAGGGAAGGGTCGGGCGGCATCACAATATGTGTATATGCACATAAATGGCCTGTCAAGCGAACCGGCATCGTCATCCCGGCGACGGGCTGGCTGGAATGGCTGGACAGGACTCCAGTTGCGCGAGGTTCCGTCGAAGCCGCGGCCGCGCGGCGGCCGCGAAATGACGATTTGTTATATGGACGTATGGACGTCTATATGTCCATTGACATGCAGGCGTGCCGTCGCTAGATTGTGCCCATTGCTCATCGAGACCGGCTGAGGGACAGGCCCTTGGAAGCCGGGGCAACCCGCGAACCGCAAGGTTTCGCACGGTGCCAACTCCTGCGGAGGCGCATGCTGCCCGAGAGATGAGTCGCACGATCCCGCCCATCGCGGGACTGTCGGCCGTTTTCGGTTCTCCGCATGACTCGGTGTTTTGTGTCGTTCGGAGAACCGCCATGAGCCTTGCCGCCGCCCCCGAAATCGCCGAACCGCAGCTCGACGACGCGCCACACGTCGCGTCCGGGCCTGCGCCCTTCACCTGCCTGCGTGGCAGCCGCCGGATCAGGATCGTTCCGCGCTATGGAAAAGGTCCGGTCGAGGTCGAGGTGCGCTACCTCTGGGCGGGTGCGCCGGGCGCGCCCACCGTGATCGTGCAGGGCGGCATTTCGGCCGACCGCGATGTCTGTGGAACCGGCGAGCGCGTCGCGCCGGGCTGGTGGGAATCACAAGTCGGTGTGGATCGCGCGATCGATCTCGATCGAGTGCGCGTGCTGGCCATCGACTGGTTGGGCGCGGCCGACCTGGATGCGCCGTCCATCTCCAGCACCGACCAGGCCGATGCGCTGGCGGCACTGCTGGATGCGCTCGGCATCGCGCGCGTCGCGGCGTTCGTGGGCGCATCCTATGGCGCGATGGTGGGTCTTGCGTTTGCCGCCCGCCATGGCGATCGGGTGTTCCGCCTCGTCGTGCTCGCGGGCGCGCACCGGCCGCACCCGTTCGCGACCGCGCAGCGTGCGGTGCAGCGCGGCATCGTCGAGCTCGGCCTCGACAACGGCTGCGTGGACGATGCGTTGTCCCTGGCCCGGCAGCTCGCGTTGACCACGTACCGCAGCGGCGAAGAAATCGGCCGCCGCTTCGGCGGTCCCGCCGAGCAGCGCGACGGCCGCTTCCGCCTGCCCGTCCAAAACTGGCTGGAACACCATGGTCGCGCGTTCGTGGCGCGTTTCGATGCGCTTCGCTATCTCGCGCTGTCGGAATCCATCGATCTGCACGACGTCGATCCCGCGGCCGTGCGCGTCCCGGCCACGCTGATCGGATTCGCCAGTGACCGGCTGGTGCCGCTCGCGGATCTCTGCGAACTGCAGCAACGCCTCGGCGCGCCAGCCAGCCTCGAAGTGATCGAAACGCCGTACGGCCACGACGGCTTCCTCAAGGAACACGAGCGCCTCGCGCCCTTGCTGCGCGAAGCCCTGCACGACTGCGGAGCATGACATGACCCACATCGCATCCTGTACCCGCGCGGTGCGCGCCGGCATCGAAACCGACGCGCAGCACGGCGCGGTGGTACCGCCGCTGCACCTTTCGACCAATTATTCGTTCGCGGGCTTCAACGAAAAGCGCGAATACGATTATTCGCGCAGCGGCAATCCCACCCGCGACCTGCTGGCCGATGCGCTGGCCGATCTCGAGCGCGGCGCGGGCGCGGTGGTGACGGCCAGCGGCATGGCCGCGGTCGCGCTGGCGCTGGAACTGGTGCCATCCGGCGGCAAGGTGCTGGCCGCGCACGATTGCTACGGTGGCACCTGGCGGCTGCTGGACGCGTGGGCGAAGAAGGGCCGCTTCGCAGTGCGCTTCGCGGACCTCACCGATCCCACCGCGCTCGCCTCCGGCGTCGCGGAAAAACCATCGCTGGTTTGGGTGGAAACGCCGTCCAATCCATTGCTGCGCATCACCGACATCCGCCACGTCGCACAGGCCGCACATGCGGCCGGCGCGCTGTGCGTGGTGGACAATACATTCCTGTCGCCGGCCTTGCAGCAGCCGTTGACGCTCGGCGCTGACGTGGTGGTGCATTCGACCACCAAGTACATCAATGGCCACAGCGATGTGGTCGGCGGCGCGGTGATCGCGCGCGAATCCGATGTCGCGGAAAAACTGAAGTGGTGGGGCAACTGCCTCGGGCTGACCGGCGCGCCGTTCGACAGTTGGTTGACGCTGCGCGGCCTGCGCACCCTGTCGGCGCGCCTGCGCGCGCACCAGGAGAATGCCGCCGCGCTGGCCGACCTGCTGAACGAGCATCCCGCGGTGACGCGGGTGTTCTATCCGGGTCTGGCTTCGCATCCGCAGCACGCGCTGGCGAAGCGCCAGCAATCGGGATTCGGCGCGATGCTTAGTTTCGAACTGGAAGGCGGCGAGGATGCGGTGCGCGCGTTCCTCGATGGCCTGCAGTGCATCACGCTGGCCGAATCGCTGGGTGGCGTCGAAAGCCTGGTTGCGCATCCGGCTACCATGACCCACGCGGCGATGGCGTCGGAGGCTCGTCGTGCAGCCGGCATTTCCGACACGCTGCTGCGTCTCTCGGTCGGGATCGAAGACATCGCCGATTTGTCGCGCCACCTGCGCGCCGCGCTGGCGCGTGCCGATGCAGTGTCGCGAAAACGCGTGGCGCTGCCGGCATGAGCGCGGTGCTGGCGGAACAAGCGTTCATTTGCCGTGCTGCGACACAGCGCGATATCGCGGTGGTGCTGTTCGGCACCGGCAAGGTCGGCGGCGCATTCCTGCAATTGCTGCGCACCAGCGCCGGGGAAAACCTGCGCCTGCTCGGCGCGGCCAATTCACGCCACCAGCAGACGCAACCCGCTGCGCTGGCCGAGCGCCGCCTGCGCGAGCGGCTGGATGCCGGCGGCGAACCGCGCGATGACGCCGCGTTGTTGCGCGCGTTGCACGCGAGCGCCGCCCCGATCCGGGTGGTGATCGATGCGACGGCCTCGGCGGAGCTGGCGCGGCGGCATCCCGAATGGCTGGCGCACGGGTGCCACGTCGTCACGGCCAACAAGGCACTGGCCGGCGGCGGACTCGACGGCTGGCGCGCGCTCGAAGCCGCGTGTGCACAAGGCGTCCGTTATGGCGACAGCGCCACGGTGGGCGCCGGGTTGCCCGCGTTGGCGACCTTGCGCCGCCTGTACGCGTGCGGCGACAAGCTGACCCGCATCGAAGGCGTGTTCTCGGGATCGTTCTCCTACCTGTTCAATCACTACGATGGCGGGCAGCCGTTCTCGACGCTGCTGCGCGAAGCGTGCGCGCTCGGTTACACGGAACCTGATCCGCGCGCCGACCTTTCCGGCGAAGACGTCGCGCGCAAGCTGTTGATCCTCGCGCGTGCCGCGGGCTTTCCCCTGCAACGCGCGGACATCGAAGTGGAAAACCTGGTGCCGAAAGCCCTGCGCGATGTTACGCAGGATGAATTCCTCGATCGCCTCGATGAACTCGATGCCGCGATCGCAACGCGCCACGTCGCGGCCGCTTCGCGTGATCGCGTGCTTCGTTACCTTGCGCGTTTCGAAGGGGCCGAGGCTTCGGCGCGGGTCGGCCTCGTCGAAGTGCCACGCGATCATCCCGCAGCGCATCTTCTGGGCGCCGACAACCTGTTCGCATTCACCACGTCGCGTTACCAGCAACATCCGCTGGTGATTCAGGGCGCGGGCGCAGGACCGGAAGTGACCGCACAGGCATTGCTGGGCGACATTCTGGCCCTGACCTGACCGCGTAGGCCGGTCAGCTCGAGCAGCGCGGAAGCGGCCATGCCGATTCCACCCTGCGGCCTTGAACGGCGTACACTCGCCGCCGTCGGAGGCCGGCCTGTTGCCGGCGGGACCCGTGGGGCACCAAGTGGCGGACGGTCGCGGCCTGCTCGAAGAGCTGAAGCGGCGTCATGTGTGGCGGGTGGCCGTCGCCTACGCGATCGCGGCCTGGCTGCTGGTGCAGATCGCCACGCAGGTCTTCCCGTTCTTCAACATCCCGAACTGGGTGGTGCGCGTCGTCGTACTGCTGCTGGTATTGGGATTCCCCGCCGTAGTCGCCCTGGCTTGGGTGTACGAGGTGACGCCGGAAGGCATCCGCCGCACCGAGCCGGCCGGTTCGCCCGAGGCGCGTCCCGTACACGAACACCGCTCGGTCGGACAGAAACTCAACGCGATCATCATGGTCGTGCTGGTACTGGCGGTCGCGGTCACGAGTTGGCGGTTGTACGCCGTGCGGCACGAGAACAACGCCGCCCCGACGGCCGCGGCTGCTGCAATGGGTAGTCCGGATGAAGCGCAGCGCGATCCGGGAAGCGCCGGCGCGCAGCCAGTGATCCCCGCCAAATCCATCGCGGTGCTGCCGTTCGAAAATCTTTCGACCGACAAGACCAACGCCTATTTCGCCGATGGCATGCAGGACCTGATCCTCACCAAGCTCGCCGACGTCGGTGACCTGAAGGTCATCTCGCGCACCTCGACGATGCAGTACGGCAGCCATCCCCAAAACCTGAAGCAGATTGGTCAGCAGCTCGGCGTCGCGACCATTCTCGAGGGCAGCGTGCAGAAAGCCGCCAACGAGGTGCTGATCAACGTGCAGTTGATCAACGCCCGCACCGATGGGCATATCTGGGCGCAGTCCTACACGCGCACGCTGGACAAC
>JBQCCP010000108.1:0-19552 GCA_051962095.1 Rhodanobacteraceae bacterium | reverse complement strand
ACGCGCGACATGGCGTTCCCGCGCCTCAACATGTTCACCTACTGGATCTTCCTGCTGGCCGGGATCTTCCTCTACATCGGATTCTGGGGCGGCAAGGGCACCAACGTCGGCTGGTTCAATTACGTGCCGATGTCCTCGCGCCCGTACAACCCGGACTGGAACGTCGACATCTACTGCCTGGGAATGATCTTCCTCGGCGTGTCCACCATTGCCGGCGCGATCAATTTCATCGCGACCGCGTTCCGGACGCGCGCGCCGGGCATGAGCATCAGCCGGATCCCGATCATGATCTGGGGCACGCTCACAGCCAACATCGGCATCCTGTTCGCGGTGCCGGCGGTCAGCCTGGCCTTCTTCATGCTGTGGTGCGACCGCCAGTTCGGCACCCATTTCTTTGATGCGGCCAATGGCGGCCGTCCGCTGCTGTGGCAGCACCTGTTCTGGATCTTCGGCCATCCGTGGGTGTACGCGATCGTGTTGCCGGCGATGAGCATCGTCAGCCAGGGCCTGCCCGTGTATTGCCGGCGCCCGCTGGTCGCCAACTCCGCGGTGATCCTGGCCACGATCCTGACGATGGTGCTGGGCTTCGGGGTGTGGGTGCACCACATGTTCACCACCGGTTTGCCGGTGATCGCGATGGGCTTCTTCAGCGCGGCCAGTTTCGTGATCGTGATTCCCTCGGCGGTGTCGGTGTTCGCCTGGACCGCGACGATCTGGACCGGTCGGCCGGTGTTCACCACCGCGTTCAAGTTCTTCGCGGCCGAGATCGTGCTGTTCGTGATCGGCGGCGTGTCCGGTTTCATGACCGCCGCGGTGCCGCTGGACTGGCAGCTCCACAGCACGTATTTCGTGGTGGCGCACATCCATTTCGTGCTGATCGGCATCAACGTGTTCCCGGTGATCGGCGGCATCTACCACTGGTTCCCGAAGATGACCGGCAGGATGATGAGCGAGAGACTCGGCCGCTGGAATTTCTGGCTGATGTTCGTCGGGGTGCTCGTCGGGTTCTTCCCGATGCACATCACAGGCCTGCTCGGGATGCCGCGGCGCGTGTACACGTACGCGGCCGGGCTCGGCTGGGGCGACCTGAACCTCGTCACCACGATCGGCGCCTTCATCTTCGCGCTGGGCGTGCTGCTGTTCGTGGTGAACGTGATCCGCAGCCGCGCGGTGGGCGTCAAGGCGCCGCCGAATCCCTGGGACGCGGACACGCTGGAATGGGCGACCGAATCGCCGCCCCCCAGCTACAACTTCGACGTGATCCCGCGCGTCGGCAGCATCAGTCCGCTCTGGGAAGACCGGCTGCAGGCGCCCGACGGGCGGACCATCCTCGAAGAAGGCGCGGTGCTCGACCATGGCCACGAGATTCCCGGCACCACGGTGCTGGACGCCGAACCCGACGTGATCCTGTCCCAGCCGCACCCGACCTTTGCGCCACTGATCACGGCGCTCCTGATCGCCGGCGTCTTCGTGGGCATGCTGATGACGATGTGGTGGGTGGTGCTCGCCTGCATGGCGGCCCTCATCCCGGCCTTGTTCTACTGGTTCTGGCCGAGCGTCGAGACCGGCTGGGCCGCAAGGGGCACGGAGGAGCGCGCATGAACGCGAATGTCTACGACGAACGTACGCTGCCGCGGCCTCTGCCGGTCGGCAAGGCCGGCTATCGCACCGGCGGCTGGTGGGGGATGCTGGCGCTGATCGCGTCCGAAGCCGCGCTCTTCGCGTACCTGATCTTCGCCTACTACTACCTGCAGTCGCAGCATGCGCAGGCGTGGCCGCCGACCGGCCTTCCGCCGCTGCGCTATTCGATACCGACGACGGTCTGCCTGCTGGTCAGCGTGGCCACGATGTGGTGGGCCGAGCGCAGCATGCGGCTCGGCCGGCGCCCGATGTTGTTCGTGGCGCTGGTCGTCACGCTGCTGCTGGGCGTCGCGTACGTGGTCCTGCAGTTCCTGGATTGGCGGATCGAGCCGTTCGTCGTCAACGCGGACGCCTACAGCTCGCTGTTCTACAGCCTGACCGCGCTGCACGTGCTGCATGCGATCGTGGGCGAGTTCATCCTGATCGCGATGATCCTGTGGAGCGCGCTCGGCCACATCACGCCGCAACGTTCAAGTCCGGTCGCCATCGCCGCGATGTACTGGTATTTCATCGTGCTGGTCTGGATCGCGATCTTCATCACCCTTTACATGCTGCCCTATATCGGTCCGGGCTAGTGGAACCCTGCGCACTGCCGCGCCCGCGGCGGTTCCGCAGGATTCCACGGGAGTCGTTGTCATGGAAGAAGTCACTTACAGCAATCCGCCCGTCGATGCGCGCCTTCCCGTCGGATTCGCGCTGGCGTTTGCGGTGTTCGGCGCCCCCGCCGCCTGGCTGACGCAGTTGATCGTCAACTACGCGCTGTCGGCGCACGCGTGCTTTCCGCAAAACATTCCGCTGAAGGTGCCCGTCTGGGGTCCGCTGTGGTGGTTCCTCCTCGGCATCGACCTCGCGGCCATCATCGTCGCCGGCGCGGCCTTGTTCGCCGCGATGGGCCAGTGGCAGGTATGGCGCGGCGCCGCGACGGGCCACATCGGCGAACGCCGCAACCGCTACATCGCGAAGTGGGCGCTCCTGACCAGCGCACTGTTTTCGATCGCGGTGGTCTTCACCATCGTGATGGTTTTCATTGAACCGGTTTGCAATTATTGATCGCAACAAAAGCGACTTTGACGCAGATAAGAGCGGATACAAACGGCATCGGGCCGGAACACGCAAGCGGAGACAAATCACCTCCGCCGTTATCGAATTTCATCCGTGCCAAAAAAAGTTCTTCGTTGAGGTGACAATGGAATGTCGCAAATCCTGACCGAATGGAGCTGGCAGCCGGCCGTGCTGGCGTGCCTGGTGCTGGTGACCTTGCCGTACGTGATCGGCATGGCGCGGATGGGGCGTGCGCAGCGCGCGAAGGTCCTTGGCCGCTGGCGCGCGCCGTCGTTTTTCGCCGGCATCGCGATCCTGTTGCTGGTGCTGGAATCGCCGCTGGACGCGCTGGCCGACGACCTGTTTTCCGCGCACATGACCCAGCACATGTTCCTGCTGCTGGTGATCCCCGCGCTGCTGGTGTACGGCCGTCCGGTGATCACGTGGCTGTGGGCGTTCGACCTGGGCGCGCGCCGCGGCATCGTGCGCGGCTGGAACCGTTGGGGCATGCAGGCCCTTTTCGACTGGCTGACGCGGCCGCTGGTGGTGTGGCTGCTGCTGGCGGCGGCGTTGTGCTTCTGGCACCTGCCGGAACCGTACGACTGGGCGGTGCGGCACGAGTGGCTGCACGACCTGGAACACCTGAGCTTCCTCGGATTCTCGCTGGCCTTCTGGACCATCGTGATCGAGCCCTACGGGCAGCGACGGCGCCTCGGTTTCGGCGCCACCATCGTCTTCGTGGTGTCCTCGGGGTTCGTGATGGGCCTGATCGGCGCGGTCCTCACGTTCGCGACGCATCCGCTTTATTCGGTGCACTTCGCCACGACCCAAGCGTACGGACTCACCCCTTTGCAGGACCAGCAACTCGCGGGCGTGATCATGTGGATTCCTTCGAACCTGGTGCACCTCGCCGCGCTGTGCACCGTGTTCTTCGCGTGGTATCGCGCCGACCAGCACGGTGCCGCGCGGCTTACGGCCGCAGGCACCAGCGCTTCGCTGCGCGCGTTGCCGCTCGTTCCCGTCCTGCTGGCCCTCGCGCTGGCGCTCGGCATGCCGGGGCGTGCAGCGGCGCATCAATCGGAACACGGGGCGCATCAGTCCGAAGCGCAACGCGGCGCGCGCCTGATCCAGCACTACGGCTGCGGCTCGTGCCACACCATTCCCGGCATCAACGGCGCCGACGGCCTGGTCGGACCGCCGCTGACGCACTGGAGCCGGCGCAGCTACATCGCCGGCGTGTTGCCGAACACGCCGGACAACCTCGCGTACTGGATCGCCCATCCACAGGACGTGATCAAGGGCGTCGACATGCCGGACATGGGCATCAAGGAACGCGAGGCGCGCGCGATCGCGGCGTATCTCGACACGATCCAATAGGCGCGGATGCGGGCGGCATCCGCGTGACACGCAACACGGAGAAGCACATGAAGGAATCGCAAAGCACCAGGAATGTCGGCGACCAGGAGCGGGCCGTCTCGGCCGCGGTGGGTGGCGTGTTGATGGCGTGGGGCTTGCGGCGGCGCTCGCTGGGCGGATTGCTGTTGGCCGCGGCCGGCGCGGAGTTGATCTACCGCGGCGTGAGCGGCCACTGCCATGTCTACGACTGGCTGGGCAAGAACACCGCGGGCAGCGAACCAGGGTTGATCAAGAGTGCCGTCACGATCGACAAGCCGCGCGACGAACTGTTTCGGCTCTGGCGCGAGCCGGACACGCTGTCGCGCGTGATGGGCGATTTCGCCGACGTCGAGTCGCGCGGCCCCAACCGGATGCACTGGAGCCTGCGCGCGCCGGCGGGCCATCCCGTCCAGTGGGATGCGGAGATCGTCGAGGAACGCGAGGGCGAGCTGTTGCGCTGGCGCTCCGACCAGGATGCGCCGCTTCCGAACGAGGGCGAGGTGCGGTTCGAGCAGGCGCCGGGCGCGCGCGGCACCGAAGTGCGCCTCACGATGCGCTTCGATCCGCCCGGTGGCGTGCTGGGCGACGCCGCGGTCGCGGCGCTGGGCCCCACGCCGAACCTCTTGGCCAGCCATGCGTTGCGGCGTTTCAGGCGACTCGCCGAGACGGGCGACGTCACGCTGCCACACCCCAACCTCGCGACGCGCGCGGACGGCGTGCCTGCACCTTGAGGCCGGGCGCCGCGTCGCGATCGAACAACGCCGCGGCCAACACCAGGGAAGATTCCCATGCGAGCAGTCACGTATCACGGCAAGGAAGATTTCCGCGTCGACAAGGTGCCCGATCCCGGCATCCAGCAACCCACCGACGCGATCGTGCGCATTACCTCCACCGCGATCTGCGGTTCGGACCTGCACCTGTACGGCGTGCTCACGATGTTCATGGAAGAAGGCGACATCATCGGCCACGAACCCATGGGCATCGTCGAGGAGGTCGGCAGCGAGGTCACCCAGATCAAGCCGGGCGATCGCGTGGTGGTGCCGTTCAACATTTCCTGCGGGCATTGCTGGATGTGCAACCACCAGTTGTTCGCGCAGTGCGAAACCACGCAGGTGAAGGCGCACGGCAACGGCGCCGCGTTGTTCGGCTACACCAAGTTGTACGGGCAGGTTCCGGGCGGACAGGCCGAATACCTGCGCGTGCCGCAGGCGCAGTTCGGCCCGATCAAGGTGCCGGAAGGCCCGAGCGACGAGCGTTTCCTGTTCCTGTCCGACGTGCTGCCGACCTCGTGGCAGGCAGTCGAATACGCGAACGTGCCCGAAGGCGGCACGCTGGCGGTGTTCGGATTGGGGCCGATCGGACAGATGTGCTGCCGCATCGCGCTCGCGCGCGGCGCGGAGACAGTGTTCGGCATCGACCTCGTCCCCGAACGCCTGCAGATGGCGGGACGCCACGGCGTGGAAACCATCGACACCAGCAAGGTCGACGACGTGCCGGCCTACATCCGCGATCAAACGGACGGCCGCGGGCCGGACGGCGTGATCGACGCGGTCGGCATGGAAGCGCACGGCGCGCCGGTGCAGGAAGCGATGCAGAAATCCGCGGGCCTGTTGCCCGACAAGCTGTCGCAGAAGGTCATCCCGAAGGTCGGCGTGGACCGCCTGGCCGCACTGATGGCCGCGATCGAAACGGTGCGGCGCGGCGGCACCATTTCCATCATCGGCGTGTACGGCGGCCAGACCGATCCGCTGCCGATGCTGCGCATGTTCGACAAGGGCCTGCACATCGCGATGGGCCAGGCGCACGTCAAGCGCTGGGTGCCCGAGATCATGCCATACCTCCTGGACGACGCCGATCCGCTGGGCGCCGAGGACCTGTGCACGCACCGGATGCCGCTGGACGACGCGCCGCACGGCTACGAGATCTTCCAGAAGAAGCAGGACGGCGCGATCAAGGTGGTGTTGAAGCCGTGATTCGGGATGACGGGTGAGGGACGAGGAACCAGAGGCGAGGACCAGCGATGAGGGAGAGGCCCTCGACTGCGGGCGCACAACAAACGTCGTCATTCCGGGGCAATCGCCGGAAGGCGATTGAACCCGGAATCTGCTCTTGATCCTGGGAGTCCCCAAAGCAGATTCCGGGTTCCGTTCGCGATAAAGCCGCGAACGGCCCCGGAATGACGGCTCTCGACGGACACAGCCCATGAAACTGAAACCGCTCCACCAACAAACCCTCGTCATCACCGGCGCTTCCAGCGGCATCGGCCTCGCGACCGCGCAAATGGCCGCCAAGGCCGGCGCAAAACTCGTGCTGGCCTCGCGCAATGAAGGAGCCTTGGCGCAGCTCGAAAAGCGAATCGACGACGAAGGCGGCCAGGCGATCCATGTGGTCGCCGACGTCGCCCGGCGCGATGAAGTCGAGCGCATCGCGCAGGCCGCACTGGCGCGTTTCGGCGGCTTCGACACCTGGGTCAACGATGCGGGCGTCGACATCCTGGGCAAGCTGGAGCAGGTCAGCGAGGAAGACCATCGCCGCCTGATGGACACCAACTTCTGGGGCGTGGTGAACGGTTCGCTGGTGGCCGTGAAACACCTGAAGGCCAACGGCGGTGCGCTGATCAACATCGGCAGCGTGGAATCGGACGTCGCGATTCCGCTGCAGGGCATGTACTCGGCCAGCAAGCACGCGGTGAAGGGGTTCACCGACGCGCTGCGGATCGAACTGCAGGACGAGAAGGCGCCCGTTTCGGTGACGCTGATCAAGCCCTGGGCGATGGGCACGCCGCTGCGCGAGCACATCAAGAACTACATGGAACGCGAAGCAACCCTGCCGCCGCCGGTGTACGATCCCGACGAAGCGGCGAGGGCGATCCTGCACGCCGCCGCGCATAGCCGGCGCGACATCTACATCGGCAGCGCCAGCCGCCTGAGCAGCGCGATGAACGGACCCGTGCCTCGCCTCAGCGACTGGGTCAGCAAGAAGATCATGTACCGCACCCAGCTTCGCAACGAGCCCAAGTACAGCCTCGAAGACAACCTGCACGCGGCCGGCAGGGATGGCGCCGTGCACGGTGAATGGAACGACCGCTTCGTGCGCCCCAGCCTGTACACGCGGGTAATATTGCAGCCCGCCGTGTTCGGCATGGTCGCGCTGGGCGTCGCGGCCATCGCGTTGTCGTCTTGGCAACACCGACGGTGAAGGCCGTCGCGGCTGCGTTCGCGGTGTTGATGATCGGGGTCGCAGGCGGCGCGTGCGCCACCGACGGCACGGTGCAACGGCTGGGGGTGATCGAGGTCAGTGCCACGCCGTTGCCGCTGCAGGGTCTGGGTGTACCGCTGTCGCAGGTGCCCGCGACTGTGCAGATGCTCGGTGCGGACGGCATCGACGAGCAGCCGGGTCCCCCCTTGCCGCAACTGCTGCAGCGCGGGCTGGGCGGCGTCTCGCTCAGCAACGCACAGGACAATCCGTGGCAGCCCGACCTGAGCTTCCGCGGGTTCGATGCTTCGCCGCTGCTCGGCACGCCCGAAGCCTTGTCGGTGTACGTGGACGGCGTGCGCGTCAATGAACCGTTCGGCGACGTCGTCAATTTCGACCTGATCCCGATGGCGGCGATCGCGAACGTGACGCTGATCTCGGGCTCCAATCCGGTGTACGGCCTCAACACGCTGGGCGGCGCGCTGTCGTTCGCAACCAAAAGCGGTTTCGATTTCCCGGGATTCGCGGCGTCGGCCTACGCCGGCTCGTTCGGTGCGCGCGGCCTCACGCTGCAGGATGGCGGCCACGCTGCGCACTGGGCGTGGTACCTCGCCGGTAATCGCGAATCGAGCGACGGCTGGGCCGCCCACAATCCCGGCCGGATCGCGCAGGTCTTCGCGAAGGGCAGTTATCGCGACGCCGCCAATGCGCTCGACCTCGCGATCACCGGCGCCGACAACCGATTGTCCGGCAACCAGAGCCTGCCGCTGGAATGGCTGGGCGATCCGCGCCGGTCGTACACCTGGCCGGACTGGTTCCACAACCGCTTGCTGTTCGTGACCTTGAACGCGCAGCACCGCTTCAGCGACACGCTGACCCTGGCCGCGAACCTGCACGACCGCCGCCTGCGCGGCAGCGGGCTCGACAGCAACGTCAACGACGACTTCGATGACACGATGCCGCCGGGTGCCGGGAATCCGCCCGCGTTCAACGATTTCGAGTCCAGCCGCGAACGGGCGCGCGGCGGTTCGCTGCAGGCGGTGTCGACCGCGCGCTGGTTCGGCCACGACAACCATCTGTCCGTCGGCATCAGCCTCGACGACGGCGACACGCGCTTCGCGCAGGACCGGCAGCCGGCGACCTTCGATGCCTCGCGCCAGGCGGTGGGGATCGCCGCGGCCGTGCCGCACACGCACCTGCGCGCCCACGACCGCTACGCGGGCGTGTACTTCACCGACACCCTGGCGCTGGACCCGAACTGGGCGCTGACGCTGGCCGGCCGCTGGAATCACGCGCGCATCCAACTGGACGACCAGCTCGGCACCGCGCTCGACGGCGATCACACCTACACGCGCTTCAATCCCGAAATCGGTCTCGCCTTCAATCCGAACGCCTCGCTGACGCTGTTCGCGTCCTACGGTGAAGGCACGCGCACGCCGTCGCCCTCGGAACTGACCTGCGCCGATCCGCAGGCGCCGTGTTCGTTGCCGAATGCGTTCATCGCCGATCCGCCGCTGGCGCAGGTGATCGCGCGCAGTTTCGAGACCGGCGCGCGCGGCACCTTCGCGGGATCGCTGCACTGGAATGCGTCGCTGTATCGCACCGACCTCGACCACGACCTGCTGTTCGTCAGCCTGGGTGGACTCGCCGGCTTCTACCAGAACGTGCCGCGCGACCGCCGGCAGGGCGTGGCATTCGGCGTGCGCGGAAACTTCGGCGCGTGGCGGTTCGCCGCGCATTATGACTACGTGGACGCGACCTACCGCTCGGCGTTCAGGGAATCGAGCCCGGCCAATTCCACGGCGCTGCCCGATGGCCTGATCACGGTACGCGCCGGCGATCGCATTCCGGAAATCCCGCGCCAGCGCATCAAGCTGTCCGCGCGGCTTGCCTTGGGACCGCGTTTCGACCTCGGCGCCGAACTGGTTGCCGTGTCCGGCCGCTACGCGCGCGGCGACGAGAACAACGCCGACCGCCACGGCGCCTTGCCCGGCTACGCAACGCTTGACCTCGATGCGCACTGGCATCCGGCGCCTGCGTGGGACGTGTTCGCGGCGGTCGACAACGTGCTGGATCGGCGCTACGCCACGTATGGCGAACTGGGAAACAACGTGTTCGACGGGCCAGGGATGGCCTACGATCCCGCGCAGCCGGCGACCACCCAGTTCCGGGCAATGGCGGCGCCGCGCGCATGGCGGATCGGCGTGCGCCGCCGGCTCGACTGAACGGCCGCGAAGCGCGCCGCGCGCCAGCTTGAACGCGGTCCGTGCTGGCCTATACTGGAGCCTTTGCGACGCCATCACGATGCCATGAACAAGGAAGGTGGGTCGGATGCCGGTGGGGCGTACGCGTCGCTCCTCGAGCGGGAAGAATCCGAACGGCATTCGTTCCTGTTGCAGTTGACCGACGCGCTGCGGCCGCTGCGCCATGCGCAAGCCATCCGCGCCGAATCCGCGCGGCGCCTGGGCGTCGAGCTCGCGGTCGATCGCGCCTTCTACGCCGAGGTCGACGAGCAGGGCCAGGCGTTCTTCGCTTTCGACTACTGCAACGATGGCGTGCAGGCGGTCGCCGGGCGTTACCGGCTGGACGATTTCGGCACGGTCGCGGCCGCGGTCTTGCGCGCCGGCCGCATCGCGTGCATGGCCGATGTCGAGGCCGACGACAGGTTTTCCGAGGCCGAGAAGCAGCGCTGCCGGGAGTTCGCACTGCGCGCGTTCGTGAAGGTGCCGCTGGTGAAGGATGGCCGGCTGGTCGCGTTCTTCGCGCTGCACCAGGCGCGCCCGCGCGCATGGACCGACGACGAGATCATGCTGACCACCGAAGTGGCCGAATGCACCTGGGCGATGATCGAGCGCGCCAAGGCCGAAACCGCGTTGCGGATCAGCGACGAAAAATACCGCAGCCTGTTCGACACCATCGACGAGGGCGTCTGCATCTCGGAAGTGATCTCCGCCGAAGACGGCAGCGTGACAGGATTGCGCTATCTGGAAGTCAATCCGGCTTTCGAACGGCACACCGGGCTGCGCGACGTGGTCGGCAAGACCACCGGCGACGTGCTTCCCAACCTCGAACGGCACTGGCTGGATGCCATCACCCGCGTGATGCGGACCAGCGAGCCGGTGCGGGTGATGAACTACCTCGCCGACCTGGACCGCTGGTACGATCTGCAGCACTCGCGCGTGGGCGGCGCCGGCAGCACCCTGCTGGCGACGGTGTTCACCGACATCAGCGGGCGGCGCAAGGCCGACCTCGCGAACAGCCGGCTGGCCGCGATCATCGAGAGTTCCGACGACGCGATCATCCGCAAGAACCTCGACGGCATCATCGAAACCTGGAACGCCGGCGCGGAACGGATGTTCGGCTACACCGAGCCGGAGGTGATCGGCAAGCCGGTGACGATCCTGATGCCCCCCGACCGGGTGGACGAGGAGCCCGGCATCCTGGCGCGTCTGCGCCGGGGCGAGCGCGTGGATCATTACGAAACGATCCGGCGCCGCAAGGACGGTTCGCTGATCGACGTGTCGCTCACCGTCTCACCCATCGTGGACAGCGAGGGCAGGGTGGTGGCGGCTTCCAAGATCGCCCGCGACATCACCCAGCGCAAGCGCGTGGACGCGCTGCTGCACGAGCGTGAGCAGCGCCAGACGTTCCTGCTGGGCTTGAGCGACGCGTTGCGCGGCGAAAACGATCCGGATGCGATCGCCCACCTCGCGCTGGAACGGATCGCCCGGCAACTGGGCCTCGATCGCGCCTACATCGGCCGCGGCCATGCCGGCGAAGAGCTTGCCGTGATCGGGCCGGAAGTGCGGCGCGACGATCTGGAACCGATTGCCGGCTCGGTGCACACCTCCGATTTCCCCGAAGTCGATTGTCAGTTCAGGCAGGGCACCCTCGCGATCGACGACATCGCCCGCGAGCTCTCGCTTTCCGAACGCGAGCGGAGCGCGTTCGCGGCCATCGATCTCGCCGGCCTCGTTTGCGTGGGGATCCGCAAGGGCGAACGCGGCCTCACCTGGGCACTGGTCGCGGGCAGTGCCCGGCCGCGCGCGTGGACACCGGGCGAGATCGCATTGCTGGAAGAAGTCGCCGAGCGCACCTGGACCGCGGTCGAACGTGCGCACGTCGACGCCGCGCTGCGCGCGAGCGAACATCGCTACCGCACCCTGTTCGACGCCATCGGTGACGGGTTCTGCACGATCGAGGTGTTGTTCGATGAGGAAGGCAAGCCGTTCGACTACCGCTTCCTGTCGGCCAACGCCGCCTTCGAGCGGCAGACCGGACTGCGCGATGTGCTCGGCCGCCGGATAAAAGCCTTGGTGCCGGACCACGAGGCCAACTGGTTCGAAATCTACGGGCGGATCGTGCGCACCGGCCAGCCGGAATATTTCGAGCAGCGCGCGGACGCGCTCGGCCGCTGGTACGAAGTGTTCGCGTTCCCACTGGGCCCGCCGCATCAGCTCGGCGTGCTGTTCAAGGACGTGGCGTCGCGCAGGCAGGCGGAAGCGGCGTGGCGCGAGAGCGACCGCCGGCACGGCTTCCTGCTGATGCTGTCCGACGCGCTGCGCGAGCAACCGGATGCGCCGTCGATCGGCGCGGTGTGCGTGCGCATGCTGGCCGAGCACCTCGACGTCGACCGCTGCTACATCACCAACCTGTTGCGGGAGTATGACCGCGCGCGCGTGGCCGCCGAATACCGCCGCGACGGCATCGCCCCGATCGACGGCGAGACGGGCGAGGCTGCGCTGTCGGATTTTCCCGTGGCCGCCTCGCGGCTGGAAACGGACGCGCTGGTCGTCACCGATCTCGCCAACGACCTCACCTTCGGCGAAGCCGAGCGCGCGTCGATCCTGGCGCTGGGCGGAATGCAGGCGATCGTCGCCGCGCCTCTGCGCGAAGGCGAGCGCAACTACGTGTGGGCGCTGGTCGTGGGCAGCGCCGCACCGCGCGTGTGGACGCGCGAGGAAGTCCACCTGGTCGAGGACGTGGCCGAGCGCGCCTGGACCGCGATCGAACGCGCGGAAACGGAAACGGCGCTGCGCGAACGCGAGGCCGAACTGCAGCGCGTTTCCCGCGCCAAGGACGAATTCATCGCGATGCTCAGCCACGAGCTGCGCAATCCGCTGGCGCCGATCGCGACCACGCTGGAACTGATGAAATTGCGCGCGCCAGACGCGCTGGTGCGCGAGCGCGGCATCATCGAGGACCAGGTGCGACACCTCACCGGGCTGGTGGACGACCTGCTGGACGTGGCGCGCATCACCAGCGGCAAGGTGGAGCTGGAAGCCGACGACCTCGACATCAGGGAGGTGGTCGACGCGGCGGTGGAAACCACGCAGACCACGATGGAGGCGCAGCGCCAGTCCCTGCACGTGCAGGTCGAGGACGGCCTGGTGGTGTGGGGCGATCGCCGCCGGCTGGTGCAGGTGCTGGTGAACCTGCTGGTCAACGCCGCCAAGTATTCGCCGCCCGACCGCAACGTCTGGCTCTCCGCGTCGCGCGACAACGGCGAAGTGGTGCTGCGCGTGCGCGACCAGGGGCAGGGCATTCCGGCCGGCCTGTTGTCACGCATCTTCGAATCCTTCACCCAGGGCACGCAGGCGCTCGACCGCTCGCGCGGCGGGCTCGGGCTGGGGCTGGCGATCGTGCGCAACCTGGTGACGCTGCATGGCGGCAGCGTCGGCGCCGCCAGCGACGGTCCGTACAAGGGCAGCGAGTTCGTGGTGCGGCTGCCGTGGCTGCAGCGCGGCCCGCCGCGCGTGCCGGAGGCGCAACCGGAACCCGCCGCGACGGAAGTCTTCGACCGCGACGCGGAGCGGATCAAGGTCCTGATCGTCGACGACTACGCGCCGGCCGCGGACAGCCTGGCGATGCTGCTGCAGGAAATGGGCTACCACACGCACGTCGTGAACGACGGCGCGGCGGCGCTGCAGGCGGTCAAGACCTTCGAACCGCAGGTGGCGCTGGTGGACATCGGGCTGCCGGTGATCGATGGCTACGAAGTGGCGCAGACCGTGCGGCGCATGCCGGGCCGCGAGGGCCTGCCGCTGATCGCGGTGACCGGCTACGGCCAGCCCGCCGACCGCGCGCGGGTGGCGGAAGCGGGCTTCAACGAACACTTGGTCAAGCCGCTGGACGCCTCGCGCATCAGCGAGCTGATCGAGCGGATGGTGGCGACGACCTGACGCGCATCGACTCCCTCTCCCCCAACGGTTCCTTCGTTTGGGGGGAGAGGGTTGGGGTGAGGGGGCCAGCACCTCGTGCGCCGGCGTCCGGTGCTTGTGCGAACTGCAAAATCACTCCATGAAAACGCAGTCGGATTCGAGTCCCTACCCCCTCACCCCAGCCCTCTCCCCGAGCAAGAAGCTGCTCGGGGGAGAGGGAGACAAGTTGCTCCGGGAGAGAGAGGGCTTGTTCCCCGGCATGAAGTTCCGGGAACGGCAGCTCACGTCGCCTTCGGGTTCGTGACGATCTGCTCGATCGCGATGCGCAGGTAGCGGCGCGCGAACACCGGCGGGTTCCGTGCGAAGACCTTCTTGGCGTTCGCGGCGTCCTCGTCCTTGGGCGCGTACACGAACAGGAACGCACCGCCGTCGCCCGCGTGCTGCTTGTCTTCGGTGGTGTAGCCCTTCTCGGTGCCGAAGATCTTCACCAGCTCGTTGTTGAGCTTGTCCATCAGGTTGCGGTCGCCGCGCGATTCGAGCTGCGCGGCCACGAACTCGCCGCTCGCCGCGCGCACGTCCTCGTCGGCGACGCCGGATTCGCGGAATGCCGCCTCGGCGGCCTGCGCGTCGGCGAGGTTGTCGTAGCCCGCGACGATGTAGTGCAGCGGATAGAAGACGCCCATCGACGTCTCGCTTTTCTTGAAGAAGTCCCATTGCTGTTCCATGCGATTTCTCCTTCGTTGTGCACGACCAGTGTGGACACGGCCGCCGCAACCCCTGATGAACTCGGTGGATGCGCGTCACCACGGCGGAGGCACGGCCACGCGCGTGAAGTAGTCGGTCAGCATCAGCCCGATCATGATGGCGAGCCAGGCGAAGCCGGTCGCCGCCGCCAGCCGCATCAGGCCGGTCGCGCGGTGCAGGTGCATGCAGAACACCATCAGCGTGAACGCCATCCCGAAGCAGATCGTCAGCTTCACCGGCAGCCGCAGGTGCTGGCCGATCGGCGCGTAGGCGAGGCCGATGTTGATGGCGAGCAGCGACAGCAATCCTAGCAATGCCAATGCCGGCGTGCGTGCGGTTTGTTTCAGGATTTCGCGGTCCATTTCGTTCTCCATTCGAACGTCAGCGCGTCGTTTTTTTGCCGTCATCCCGGCGAAAGCCGGGATCCATTTAGCTCTTCGGATACTGATGAACAGCAAAATGGATTGACTCGCCGCATCCTGTGGCTCGCCCTTCGGGCCATTGGCTTCGCCAATGTTTGCTTCGGCATCCTGCCTTCGCGATCGGATCGCGCCCGCTGCGCGGGCTTGTCCGGAATGACGACGGGTTGTTGAGGTGTTTTCTATCGTCCAATCAGGTACATCAACGGAAACAGGAATATCCATACGATGTCCACGAGGTGCCAGTACAACCCGGCAACCACCAGCGGCGTCGTGTATTCGCCGCGGATCTTCCCGCGCCACACCAGCACGCCCATCGTCGCGATCACGCACACGCCGATCAGCACGTGCAGGCTGTGGTACAGCGTCATCGCGTAGTAGAGGAAAAAGAACAACTCGATCCCGCGCGCGTGCGGGCCGTGCTGTGCGAAATCCACGCCCACCATCAGGTGTTCGTCGTGCTCGTGGGAATACTCGACGCCATGCAGCACCAGGAAGGCGATGCCCAGCAGCGCGGTAATCGCGAGCAATATGGTGACCACGCGGCGCTCGTCGAACTTGATCAGGTTGACCGCGAAGGTGACGGTGGCGCTGCTCACGAGAAGAATCCCGGCCTCGACCGCGCCGAACAGGATCTCGGTGCGCTGGCTGCCGGCGAGGAATCCCGCGGGATCGCGCACGCGGCACACCGCGTAGCCTGCGAACAGCACGCCGAAGAACAGCACTTCGGTCGCAAGGAACACCCACATCCCGAACTGCGCGGTCGCGTGCTGCTGGGCCGCGTCGTCGTACTGCTCGGCGATCAGTCCGCGCGCGCGAAGCTCGGCGGTGCTGCTGTTCATGCCGTGGCTCCCGTCGCGGGTTCGCCGCCCGGCGCAGGTTCGTCATAGGCGTAGGCGTTCTGCACCACCGGCCGTTCGAGGAAGTTGCCCTTGGGCGGTGGCGAGGTGGTCTGCCACTCCAGCCCGCGCGCGCCCCAAGGATTGTTGCCCGCGCGCGCGCCGCGGAACAGCGACCAGCCGAGGTAGACCACCGGGATCAGGTAGGCGACGGCCAGGATCGACGCGCCCGCGGACGACAGGATGTTGAGCGTCTGGAACTGCGGCGGATAGGCGTGGTAGCGGCGCGGCATGCCGAGGTAGCCGAGCACGTACTGCGGGAAGAAGGTCATGTTGAAGCCGAAGAACATCAGGATCGCCGCGAAGCGCGCCCACGCTTCCGAATACAGCCGCCCGGTGATCTTGGGCCACCAGTAGTGGATGCCGCCGAGGTACGCCATCACCGAGCCGCCCACCATCACGTAGTGGAAGTGCGCGATCACGAAGTAGGTCGCGTGCAGCGGCACGTCCAGTGCGGGCGCGGCCAGCATCAGGCCGGTCAGGCCGCCCAGCATGAACAGCCCCACGAACCCGAGCGCGTACAGCATCGGCGCTTCGAAGCTGATCCGCCCGCGACGGAGCGTCGCGGTCCAGTTGAACACCTTGATTGCCGACGGCACCGCGATGATGAAGCTCAATATCGAGAACACCAGCGTCGCGGTGGCCGACATCCCGGCCACGAACATGTGGTGGCCCCACACGAAAAAGCCGATCACCGAGATGCCGACCAGCGCGTACACCATGAATTTGTAGCCGAAGATCTTGCGGCGCGCGAAGCACGGGATGATCTCGCTGGCCACGCCCATTGCGGGCAGGATCATGATGTACACGGCCGGGTGCGAGTAGAACCAGAACATGTGCTGGAACAGCAGCGGATCGCCGCCCAGCGCCGGATCGAAGATGCCGACGTGCGCGATCCGCTCCAGCCCGATCAGCGACAGCGTCATCGCCAGCACCGGCGTCGCCAGCACCATCACCACGCTCACCGCGTACATGCTCCACACGAACAGCGGCAGCTTGAACCAGGCCATCCCGGGCATCCGCAGCTTGTGCGTGGTGACGATGAAGTTGAGCCCGGTGAGGATCGTCGAAAAGCCGGTGACGAATACGCCCACCGCGACCAGGATCACGTTGGTGTTGGAGAACATCGTCGAGAACGGCGTGTAGAACGTCCAGCCGGTATCGACGCCACCCAGGAGCAGGCACGCGATCGTGAAGCAGCCGCCGATCACGAACAGGTACCAGCTCATCAGGTTCAGGCGCGGGAAGGCGAGGTCGCGCGCGCCGATCATGATCGGCAGCAGGAAATTGCCCAACGTCGCCGGTATCGACGGAATCAGGAAGAACCACACCATCACCACGCCGTGGAACGTGAAGGTCTTGTTGTAGGCTTCGGCGGAAAGCAGCGCGCCCTGTGGCTCGACCAGGTTGATGCGGATCATCGCCGCGGCGACGCCGCCCATGATGAAGAACAGCGTGATCGTGATCGCGTACAGGATCGCGATGCGCTTGTGGTCGGTGGTGAGGAACCAGCTCAGCAGTCCCGACTTGTGGGTGTAGAAGTTCCGCGGCGGTTCCAGTTCCGGAAGGTCCGGGATGATGGTGGTGGCGTTCATGGCTTGGTGTTTTGGCGTGCGGACTGTTTCGTGCTTTCGTATGCAGGCACGCGGCCCGGCTTGGTGGATTTCAAATACGCGATGATCGCGAGCACGTCGCCCTCGCTGATCTCGCCCGAGAACGACGGCATGATCGGCGCGTAGCCCGCGACGATCTGCTTGTCCGGCAACATGATCGAGTCGTGGATGTAGCGGTCGTCGGCGACCACGGTGCTGCCGTCCGACAAGTGCACGATGCGGCCGTAGATGCCGTCGAGGTCCGGCGCGTGCACCGAGGCGTTGGGGCCGTGGCAGCCGCTGCAGCCTTTCGCGCGGAACAGCGCCGCGCCATGCGCCGCGAGGCTGGCGCCGGTGTCGTTCTCATCCAGCCAGCGCGCATACGCGCGCGGCGCCATCACGATCACCTGGCCGCCCATCTTCGAATGGTCGAGCCCGCAATACTGCGTGCAGTACAGCGGGTAGTCGCCCGTTTGCGTCGCGGTGAACCACAGTTGCGTGTAGCGGTCGGGCAGCACGTCCTGCTTCACCCGGAACGCCGGCACGAAGAAACTGTGGATCACATCCTGTGACGTCATCATCAGCCGGATCGGCACGCCCGTCGGCACGTGCAGCGTGTCGATCTCGCGCTGGCCGCCGGGATGTTGCACCTTCCACATCCATTGTTTGGCGACCACGTAGATGGTTTCCGCGTTCGCGGGCGGCGTGCGGCTGCGCGCGTACAGCGTGAGGCTCCACACGAACACGCCCATGAAGATCAGGAACGGCACCGTCGTCCAGGTGAGCTCGACCGGCAGCGTTTCCTTCGCGAGGTGCCGGTCCGCCGGCCGTCCCTTCCGGTAGCGGATGCAGAACACGAACATCACCACGAACACGCCGACCGCCACCAGCGCGCACAGTCCGACCATCGTCCACCACAACGTGTCCAGCGGCCGCGCGTTGGCGGACGCATTGGGCAGCAAATGGAACCAGCCGCCGCCGTTCATGGCTGCGCCTCCTTGCGGTGCGTTTCGGCGCGGCGCAGGAAGACGATGAAGCCCGCCAGCAGCACCGCGAACGACACGCCGAGCCCCTGCATGATCCGGTGGATCGTCAGCGTGTAACGCCCGGTCGAGGTGTCGTACTGGCAACACAGCAGCACCAGCCGGTCGATGAGGTTGCCCACGCTGCCGTGCGAGGCATTCACCAGCGCCAGCCTCAGCGTTTCGGCGGGAAACTGCACGCCGAACAGATATTGCGAAACCTTGCCTTCGGGCGCCAGTACCACGACCCCGGTCGCGTGGTCGAACTGGTCGCTGCGCGCGTCGAACAGATAGCGAAAGCCGATCGCGTGCATCAGCGGGGCGATCGACGTCTGCGTGCCGGTCAGGTAATGCCATTGCGTCACGCCGGCACCGGGATGGTTCGCCGCATCCATCTGCTGCGCGCGACGCGCGTCGGCCGGTGTCTCGTCCGGATCGATGCTGACCAGCACCACGTCGAACTGCCTGCCCGGCGTGAAGCCGCTGCCGCGCACGCCTTTGGCGACGCCGGTGCGCACCACGCTGCACAGCGTCTTGCAGGTGAAGTAGCCCGGCACCAGCAGCACCGGCTTCCCGCGCAGCAGGTTGCGCAAGTGGACGGCCTTGCCGCTCGCGTCGCGGAACACCGCATCCAGCGGCACCTGCGCGCCCAGTTCCTGGTCGAAGCCGACGCGCTGGCGGAGGTCGGGCGGGGCGCGGACGTGGGAGGTCGGGGCCGCTGGACACGCGTTCGTCACCAGCAGCAGCACGAACGCGAGCGCGCTCGCAATTGCAGCGCGCGCCCGGGCGCCTGAACCCTCTCCCCCATCGCTTCTCGATGGGGGAGAGGGCGGGGCGAGGGGGCAAGCCTTCCGGTGTGTTGTACCCTCGAGGCGAGCGCGGATCTTTACCCCCCTCACCAAAGCCCTCTCCCCCAAACGAAGAGCCGTTTGGGGGAGAGGGAGCAAGAGCTTGCGCCCGCGAATCACGGCTGCGCTCCTTGTGCCGCCGTTTTGGCGCTGCTCGAAGCGGATGCTGGCACCGCCTGCGCATGCTGTTGCGCGTAAATCTGTATCGCCCGCCCGATCGGAATGCGGGCGTAGTCGTGTTGCGGATCGGTCCACGCGTAGCCCGACAGCAGCGCCTCCTTTTGCGCGCGGAATTTCGCGAGGTCGGTTTGCGGATGCGCCTGCAGGCGGGGCTTCGGCGGGATCTGCGCGGGGCGCGCCGCGGCTTCCGCGTGGTTCGGGATCACCGCGCGGGTCAGGGCCAGGTGCAGGCCCACCGCGATCGCGATCACCACCACCGCGAGGACGCCCGCAAGGGTGAGGATCGTGCGGTAATTGATCGCGTCGGGCTCGTGGCCGAACGGTTTTTCCATCGGCTCAGCCATGCGAATGCTCCAGCCCGTCGGCATCGACGCTCGACGCGCGCGGCATGGACCGCGCCCGGCGCAGTTGGCCG
>JBQCCP010000107.1:0-6154 GCA_051962095.1 Rhodanobacteraceae bacterium | reverse complement strand
TTGATCAGCTCGCTGATTTCGGAAGGATTGAGTGTGGTGGCCATGGTGTTTTTCCTGTTGCGCGTGCCGCACGCTGCGGCGCCGCGTGTTCGGTAATCAATTCGTCAGCGCGGTTTGCAGTTTGGCGAGGCGGCTCTTGAGCGATCCGTCGATCACGGTTTCGCCGGCGTCGATCACCGCACCGCCCAGCACCGACGGATCGACGCTGCATTCGAGCTGGATGTCGCTGTTGAAGCGCCGCTTCAAGGCTTCGATCAGTCGCGCGGCTTCGCCGTCTTCCAGCGGCACCGCGCTGCGCACGCGTACCCGCAGCACGTGTTCGGCATCGCGTTTCATCTGCTCGAACAGCGCGGCGATTTCCGGCAGCTCGCGCAGGCGGCGATTGTCGGCCAAGACGCCGAGGAAGCGCGCGAATTCCGAATCCGTGGGCTCGTCGCCGCGCACGAACAGCGACGCCAGCGCCTGCGGCGACAGCCGCGGATCGCCGAACAACGCAATGACCTGCGGTTCGGCCGCGACTTCCGCCGCGAACGCCAACTTTTCCGCCCACGCGTTCTGCGCGCCATGCGCGGACGCGATTTCGTACGCGGCGCGCGCATAAGGACGAGCGATCGTGACAGGCTGCGTCACAGCGCGACTCCTCGCGGCACAACGGCCGCGGCTGGCGCGCGTGACAGCTCCATTTCTCCACAACCCCCACGAACCCTGCTGCGCAGGATTCGCCACCCCCTTGACTCAAGGGGGCAGTACAGCGGCTGTGTGTGGGCACTTGTCGACATCATTTCAGATCCCGGCGACCAGTTCGTCGAGCAGCGCCTTGTGCGTGCCGGCGTTGATCTCGCGACCGAGGATCTTCTCGGCGCCCTGAACCGCCAGCGTCGCGACCTGGCCGCGCAGTTCGGCTCGCGCGCGGTGCGCCATGTTGTCGATGTCGGCCTGCGCCGCGGCCTTCTGGCGCGCAGCTTCGGCCAGCGCATCGGTGCGTGCCTGGTCGACGATCTGCCCGGCCTGCTGGTTGGCGCGCTCGATGATGACCGCAGCTTCCGCACGCGCCTTCTTCACTTCGTCGTCGGCACGTGTGTTGGCGTCCGCCAATTCCTTGCGTGCACGGTCGGCGGCTTCGAGACCTTCGGCGATGCGCTTGGCGCGCTCGTCCATGGCCCTGACGATGGGCGGCCAGATGTATTTCATCGTGAACCAGACCAGGATCAGGAAGACGATGATCTGGGCGATGAGCGTGGCATTCAGGCTCACGGTCGCAATCCTCTCGCGTGAATCAGGAGTTCAACAAGGCTGCCGTGTCCGATTACGGTGCGGCGCCGACGGCACGCGCGGCCGTACGCACGATTTCGCCGAACGGATCGACGAAGATCAGGTACAGCGCGATGCCCACGCCGATGATCGGGATCGCGTCGATCAGGCCGACCAGCAGGAACATCTTGCCCTGCAGCATCGGCACCAGCTCGGGCTGACGCGCCGAACTTTCGAGGAACTTGCCGCCCATCAGGCCCATGCCGATGGCGGCGCCAATGCCGGCGAGGCCAAGCATGAAGCCGGCTGCCAGGGCGGTGAAGCCTTCAACACTGGCCAGTGCGCTGATATCCATTGTGTGTCTCCGTAGTACTTTGAGTTGAAACAGCGGTGGTGAAAAGAAAGTCGCTCAGTGGTTCTCGGCCGCCATCGACAGGTAGCCGACGGTCAGCACCATGAAGATGTAAGCCTGCAGGCCGATGATCAGCCAGTGGAAGATGCCCCACGCGGTGGCGAACAGGATCTGGATATACACGCCGGCGCCGATTGCCGGCAGGAAGCCCATGATGCTGCCGACCGGAATCACCACCAGCAGGATCAGCGGAATCCAGGCGCGCATCCATTTGCCCTTGCCGTAGGCGAGCAGGGCCACGGTGACCACCGCCAGCGCCGCGAAAATCCAGAACGAGGCGTAGGTCACCGGCGTGACGGTGGCCGGCGCGCTGAAGCGCAACGTCATGCAGGCCAGCAGGATGAAGATCACCTCGCCCGCATACATGTTGCCGAACAGTCGCAGGCCCAGGCTGAGCGGCTTGGAAAGCTCCTCGACCACCTTCAGGATGAAGTTGACCGGCGCCAGCCATTTGCCGAAAGGCTGGAACAGCGCTTCCTTGGTGACGCCCTTCAGACCCTTGTTGTAGAAGCTGTACCAGAAGGTGAGCAGGAACACCGTGATCGCCATGGACATGGTGATCGCGGGGTCGGCCGTGGGCAGCACGCGCAGGTGTTCGACGCCGACCGCCTCGGCCGCCCGGGGCAGCGCGTCGATCGGCAGCAGGTCCATCAGGTTCATGAAGAGGATCCAGAACCCGACCAGCAACGCCATCGGCGCCACGAACTTCGACTTCTTGTGGAAAACGTCCTTGACCTGACCGTCGAAGAACTCGGTGCTGATTTCCACGAACCCCTGCCAGCGCTTGGGCACGCCGGTGGTGGCGCGACGCGCGACCGGCCAGAACACAAACACGAACAGCAGTCCGAGTACGACCGAGAAGAACATCGAATCGATGTTCACCACCCAGAAGTCGGTGGAGTGCTCCACGATCTTCCAAGTCTTGAGGTCGAGCTGGAGATACGTCAGGTGGTGCAGGATGTATGCACCGCTAGAGATGGGACCTTCTGCCGCCATGCGTTGAGTTCCAGCCTAACCCAATGTCAAATGTCGAACCGCAGGACCAGCCAATTGACCAGCATCGCCGCTCCCGCGCCGGTCAGCACCGGCACCAGCGGCAGGCGCAGACGCACCAGGATCAGGAACAGCCCTCCCAGCACGACCGCCCATTTCAGCAGCGCCCCCAGCGCGAACCGCCGCATCGTGACGGCGCCTCGTGCCAACGGCGGCCTGAAAACCCGAAGTGCCAGCAGCGCAGTGCCTGTCGCCACCACCACGCCGCCGCCGAACGCGCCCAAGGCCCATCCCTCACCCCGGACCAGAAACACCAAACCGATGATGATCGCTGCCGCCACCTGGGCCAGCACAACTTGAGCGGCGAGCCGTCGGCCTGCGGCCAGCGAGTTGTCCACGTTCACAGGCGCGCCTTCGACCCGCCCAAAAGTCCGCAATCGAGCTTTGGAATTGTAGCAGCGACGTCCGCGCGCTAGCAACCGGCCCGCGCGTGTTGCTTTCGGAATTTCAAGGATTTTTCGGCAGCTGCTTTCCGTGCGCGTCACCGCGGGCCGCGACACAAACGGACAGGGGTCTTGACATGACCCCGTGTCATCGCACATTCCTGTGCTGCACGGGGTGCCGACATCCCGTCGTCACTTTCCGATGCAGAAGGTCGAGAAGATCGCGCCCAGCAGGTCCTCGCTGGTGAAGGTGCCGGTGATCTCGCCAAGTGCGGCGTGCGCGGCGGTCAAGTCTTCGGCCACCAGTTCCGGTGTCGCGGTGGCGAACGCGCTTCTTGCGCGCATGAGGCAACTGGCGGCGCGCTCCAGCGCGAGCACGTGCCGGCCGCGTGCGCTGAATTCCGCGGCGCTTTCCCCGCCCAGCACCGACTCACGCAATACGGTGCGGAGCAAGTCGAGTCCCTCGCCGGTCTGTGCGGATAGCGCCAGGGTGGTCACGCCTCCCTGTTCGCTGCGCGAAGGCGGAATGCCGGCCAAATCAATCTTGTTGACGACCACGATCTGCCGCGCTGATGCGTGCGCTTCGTCGAACCGGTGCGCGGCTGCAATCGGAGCCGCCGCATCCACGACCTGCAACACCAGATCGGCGCGGGCCAGCTCCGCGCGCGCGCGGCGGATGCCTTCGCCCTCGACCACGTCATCGGATTCGCGCAAGCCCGCCGTGTCCGCGAGCGTGAGCTCGACACCGTCCAACTGGATCGACTCGCGCAGCACGTCGCGGGTGGTCCCGGGAATATCCGTCACGATCGCGCGATCGTTTCCGGCCAGCGCGTTCAGAAGGCTCGATTTGCCGACATTGGGCTCGCCGACGATCACCGCGTGCATCCCGTCGGTCAGGCGCGCGCCGCGGCGTGCCGCCGCCAGCAGCGCGTCCAGGGCGCGGCTGGCATCCTCGAACAACCGCTCGATCACCGGCTTCGATGCACTCTCCGACGCGTCCTCGGAGAAATCGATGGCGGCCTCGATCTCCACCCGCAAGCGCGTGATGGCGTTCGCCAGCGCCTGGACCCGCCGCGAGAATTCGCCTTCGAGCGAACGCGTGGCGGCGCGCGCCTGCATTTCCGAACGCGCGGCGATCAGGTCGGCCACGGCTTCGGCCTGGCTGAGATCGAGCTTGCCGTTCAAGAACGCGCGTTCGGAGAACTCGCCCGCACGCGCCGGCCGCGCACCTAGTTCCCACGCGCGCCGCACCAGCCTGTCCAGCACCACCGGGCTGCCATGCGCGTGCAATTCCAGCACGTCTTCACCCGTGAAGGACCGGGGTGCGGGAAAGAACAGCATGAGGCCGCGATCGATCGTTTCGCCTTCGTCGCTGGTGAACGTCGTCAGGCACGCGCGCCGCGGCTTCGGCTCGATGCCGCACAGCGCCTTCGCGATGGCGCGCGTGCCCTCGCCGGAAATCCGCACCACGCCGACGCCGCCGCGCCCTGGCGGGGTGGCGACGGCGACGATGGTTTCGTTCGCGGACGACATGCGCCTGCTACGCGATCAGGCCCGTGCGCGTGCGTCGGCCCGATCGATCTTGCGGGTGATGTACCACTGCTGGCCGAGCATGCACACCTGGCGCACTACGTAATAGAGGGTGAGGCCGGCGGGGAAGAAGAAGAACAACACCGCGAACAGCAACGGCATCGCCTTCATCACCTTGGCCTGGGTCGGGTCCATGCCCTGCATCGGCGTCAGGAACTGCGATCCCAGCATCGCCAGCGCATACAGGATCGGCAGGATGAACAGCGGATCGGCGGCAGAAAGATCCGGTACCCACAGGAACGACGCGTGGCGCAACTCGACGCTGAAGATCAGCACGTAGTACAGCGCGAAGAAGATCGGCAGGATGATCAGGTTGGGCAGGCAACCGGCCATCGGGTTGATCTTCTCCTTCTTGTACAGCTCCATCATCGCCTGCTGGTACTTCTGCTTGTCGTCGCCGAAGCGTTCCTTCAGCGCCTTCAGCCGTGGCTGCAGCTTGCGCATCCGCGCGCCGGCCTTGAACTGCGCCTCGGTCAACTTCCAGGTGGCGGCCTGGATCAGCAGCACCAGCACGATGATCGCGAGTCCCCAATTCCGCACCAGGCCGTGCAGGAACGACAGCAGCTTGAACATCGGCTGCGCGATCACGGTGGACCAGCCGTAATCGACCGTCAAATCCAGCCCGGGCGCGATCTTGCCGATTTCGTTCTGCAGGTTGGGGCCGACGTAAAGGCGCGTCGAACTGGTCGTGCTTTGCCCGGGCGCCGCCGCAAGCTGCGGTCCGACGGTGCGGATCAGGTAGCGCGGCTTGCCGTCCGCGCTGCGCGCGGGAATCTCGGCGCTGGAGAACTGTTGCGGCTGCTTGTCGTTCGGAATCCACGCCGCCACGAAGAACCGCTGGGTCATCGCGATCCAGCCACCCGTCACCGCCTGGTGCAGCGGGTCCTTCTGGAAATCACCGAACTTCAGCTTGTTGAATTTGGAATCGGGGCTATACCACGCTGCACCGGTATAGGCGAAGCTGTCCGGGTTGTAGAACTCCAGGAAGTGCTTGGGCGGCGGTGGCGGCTCGACGCGGTTGAGCTGCTGGTAGGTATTGCCGTGCCACGGTCTGCTGCCGTGGTTCTCGATTTGCTGGGACAGCCCGACGACGTAGCTGCCGCGGGTCAAGGTGTAGCGCTTGATCACGTCGACGCCGGAGGCGGCGTCGCTCCAGCGCAACGCCACGACGACCTGGTTCTGACCGGGCGTCAGTTCGTAGTGCGTGGCCTCGGGCTTGAATTCGGCGAGATGATTGGGCGCCGCGCTCCCGTCGGCGCCGATCAATCCGTCCTGCGCGACGTAGTACGTGTTCGCCGATTCATTCAACAACCGCACCGGCGGACTGCCCCGCTCGACCTTCTGCGGGTACTTGAGCAACTCGGCGCCGACGATGGTGCCGCCGCGGGGGTCGATGGTGAGCGTCAGCAGATCATTGCTGGCGGTGACCAGATCCTGCTTGGGCGTCGCGTTGGTGGTCGCGGCC
>JBQCCP010000106.1:0-10058 GCA_051962095.1 Rhodanobacteraceae bacterium | reverse complement strand
GCGATCACGCAGGCCAATGCGCTGTTGACGGGGATCATCAAACGGACGAGATCCGACACGGCCGTGCCGACGCCGGTCGCGGCGAATACGCCACCCAGCGCCGCGAGCGTCAGCGGCAGCAATGCTGCCCAGCCGAGCGTGTCGAGCAGGCGTCGGCCCTCGGCGAGTCCGGCGAATGGCTTCGCTTGCGTCACCCACAACGCCGCGATCAGCGCGATCACACAGGCCAGCGCCAATCCGGTCAAGGTCATCCGGACCGCATCGAACAGGTGCACGCCACCGATCACGACGTATCCCCCGAACAACGCGACCAGCAGCGTCACCAGCGGAATCAGCACGGCGGGACCGAACAGGCGGTGGCCGAGGCACCTGGCGTCGGCTTCGCGCGCGGACGCATCGCGCTCGACGAGTTGCCCGCGTTTCATCCGGGGTGACAACGCCGCCAACGCGATCACGCCGACGCCGGCCAGTTGTGCGGGCAGGGGATGGTGCGCGGCGGTGGCCTCGAGCACGTACTTGCCGCCGGCCATCAAGGCGGCCAGCACCAGCCAGAATCCCGCGTGCGACCAGCGCCGCTCGCGCAGGTTGAGCCACGCCGCCCCGGCGAGGAACAGCGCGATCAGCCAGTAGGCGTATTCGATCTTCAGCACGATTCGGACTTTCCGCCGTCGCCGGGCCGCAGTGTTGGCGTTGCCATGCCTGATTTGTCGGCAAGCCGCCGCGCAAACAGCACCGTGCGGATCGCGTGAACGACGAACGCGGCAATCGCGGTCGGGAACGCCCACAGCGCGATGTGCAGCGGTTCCAGTTCGATGCCGTGCTGCGAATAGAACCCCTGGATCAGCAGCACCGCGCCCAAAGCAATGAAGATGTCCTCGCCGAAGAACAAGCCGATATTGTCGGTGCCGGCGCTGAACGCGCGCACGTCGTTGCGTTCTTTTTCGTTCAGCGGTTTGCCGCGTTGCTCGGCTGCGGCTTCTGCCATCGGCGCCAGCAACGGGCGCACCGTCTGGGCCTGGCCGGCGACGTTGGTGAGCCCCAGCATCGACAGGATTTGCCTCAGGCCGAGATAGGCGATCAGCAGTCGCGAAAGCGTCATGCCGCGCAGCGCGGAAATCCAGTTGCGCGCGTGTTCGCGCAAGCCCGCGCGCTCCAGCACGCCGATCGCGGGGAGCGTCAGCACGAACAACAACAAGGCCCGTTCGGACACGAAGCTGTTGCCGATCAGTGCCAGGATTTCACCGACCGATTTTCCCGCCGCGAGCCCGCTGACGATGCCGGCAACCACCACGACGGGAACCGGGTTGAAGCGCAGCGCGAATCCCGCGACCACCACCAGCACGCCGAGCAGAGGCAGCCAATGCAGCAGGGTGGTCATGCCGGCCGCGCCGCCGCGGCGACCTGCAGGCCGGCGTTTTCGAGTGCACCTCGCAGGCGTTCCGCGAAAGTCGCCGCATTGGCACGGTCGCCGTGCACGCACAATGTGTCGGTCTCGATCCGCACGGTTTTCCTGTCGAGTGTGAGGGCTTCGCCGCGTGTGGCGATCGAGATGGCCTGCGCGACCGCTGTGTCGACGTCCTCGATGACCGCACCGGGTTCCGAACGCGGGGTCAGCGAACCGTCCGCGCGATAACGGCGGTCGCAGAAGCCTTCGTGCTGGACGGCCAGCCCCGCGTCGCGGCCGGCGTCGACGAGCGCGCTGCCCGCGAGTCCCACCAGGATCAGGAACGGATCGAAATCGCGCACCGCCACGGCGATCGCGTCCGCCAACGCGCGATCGCGCGCGGCCATGTTGTACAGCGCGCCATGCGGCTTGACGTGGTGCAGTTGTGTGCCGGCCGTGCGCACAAGCGCGTGCAGCGCGCCTACCTGATACAACGTTTGCGCGTACACCTCGTCGGGCGTGATCTTCATTTCGCGACGACCGAAACCTTGCAGGTCGGGCAGGGAGGGATGCGCGCCGATCGCAACGCCGTGCCGGGCGCACAGCGCCACCGTCGCGCGCATCGTGACCGGATCGCCGGCGTGGAACCCACACGCGACATTCGCCGAGGTAATCCACGGCATCACGCTCTCATCGTCGCCCATGCGCCAGGCGCCGAAGGATTCGCCGAGGTCCGCGTTGAGATCGATGCAGTTCATGGGGCAAGCCGGGCCGCAATGTTGGCCGTGAGCGCGTCGAGTGTGCGTTCGCGTTCGCGCAGCGCGCACAGCGCCTCATCGAAGGTGCACGGCGTGAAGCGTACCGCATCGCCGGGCCGCAGTTGCGCGAGCCGCGGGATGTCCACCGCCGCGATCTGGCCGATGCGCGGATAACCGCCGCTGACCGGGCACTCGGGTCCGAACGCGATCGGTTGTCCCGACGGGGGCAGTTGCAGCAGGCCCGGCACGCAACCCTCGCTGACCATCTCGATGGGGGATGTCCACCCGAGGACCGGCCCGGCCAGGCGCAGGCCCACGCGATTGGAGTCGGCGTGCAACACAAAGGGTTCTGAAAACAGGACGTTGCGGGATGTTGGTGTCATTCGATCGAGATAGCTTCCTGGCAGCAGGCGCAGCGGTTTGCCCGAATCGCTCGAGGACCATGGGCGCGGGTCGAGGCGCCATTTCGGCAACGAGCGCGGGTCGGATGATGACGGGGCGGGAGCCATTCCCGCGTTCAGCTTGTCGCCCGTACGCAATGGCCTGCCGCCGTTCGGGCCGAGGCCTGCGTTGACGTCCGCGCTGCGGCTGCCGAGCACCGGCCGGAGATCGAAGCCGCCTCGCACGGCGAGGTAGCTGCGGCAGCCTGCGCGCATCGCACCGAGTTCGAGCGTTGCGCCGGCGGGCACGCGCACCGGCGCCCACATGGGTCGTTCGACGCCGTCGATCCGCAGCGGGAGCGTCGCGCCGGCCACCGCGATCCCCGCGTCGGCGTCGAAGCGCAGCGTCGGTCCGAGCAGCGTGATTTCCAGCGCGCAGGCATCGCGCGTATTGCCGCACAGCGCATTCGCAATGCGCAAGGCAGGCTCGTCGAACGCGCCCGTGCGGCCGACGCCGAGGTGGGCGAACCCGCGGCGTCCCGCGTCCTGCAACGTCGTCAGCAATCCCGGCTTGAGGACTTCGACGGTCACGGGCGCCGCTCCGCATGCCGCACGAACTCCTCCGTGTCGATGGCGCGAAACCCCACGTGGTCGCCGGGCGCGAGCAGGCATGGTGGGTTACGTTCAGGGTCGAACAGCACCAGTGGCGTGCGTCCGATCAGATTCCACCCGCCCGGCAGTTCGCGCGGGTAGATGCCGGTCTGCGCACCGCCGATCGCGACCGATCCCGCGGGCACGCGCGTGCGCGGATCAACGCGCCGTGGCACGCGCAGCGCTGCATCGAGGCCCAGCAGGTAGGGAAACCCGGGTGCAAAGCCGAGCATCGCAACCGTGTATTCCGCGGCGGTGTGACGACGGACGATTTCGTCCGGCGCGAGGCGCGCATGCGCTGCGACGGCTTCGAGGTCGGGGCCGTGCTCGCCGCCGTAGCAAACCGGGATTATGATTTCGCGCGAAGTGCCGGATGCCGTGGCGGATTCGGAATTGTCGGCTCGCAGCGCCCTGGACAACGCATCGCAGAGTTTGCCAACGGAATATGCGAACGGATCGAACCGCACCAGCAGCGTCGCATACGCCGGCGCGATGTCGATCAGGCCCGGAAGTTTCGCCGCGCGCAGCGCGCCTGCGGCCGCGTGCACACGCGCATTCGTTGCGATGTCGATGCCATTGCCGAAACGCAACAGCAAGGCGTCTTCGGCGAGTTGCTCGATGGAGAAATCCGTCGTCACGCACCGGCGCGCAGGTGCGCAAGCAAGACTTCGCGATCCGCCGGTGCATACGGTTGCCGCGAACCCGCGCCGAACACCGGTCCGGGCCATGCAGCATCGCCCTCGCGACGCGCCACCACGTGCACGTGCAACTGGCGAACGATGTTGCCGAGCGCGCCCACATTGAGCTTGTCGCACGCCACGACGGCGCGCAACGCTTTCATCGCGCGCTGGATTTCATCCATCAGTCGTGTGCGGCCGTCCTCGTCGAGGTCGTCCAGTTCCACCAGCCCGGCGTGGCGCGGCACCAATACCAGCCACGGAAATCGCGCGTCGTCCATCAGCAGCGCGCGACAGAGTGGCCAGTCGGCCACGAAGACGGTGTCCGCCGCGAGTCGTGCGTCCAGTTCGAATCCGGCGGCTTCGCTCATGCCGCGAGGTGCCGATCGAAGAATTCCAGCGTGCGCTGCCATGCCAGCTTTGCGGCATGTTCGTTGTAGTGGGTGGGATCGACGTCGCGATTGAAGGCGTGGCCCGTGCCTTCGTACACGTACACCGGCGCGTCGGGCCATGCCTTGCGATGCTTTTCAATCGTCTCGGGCGTGATCGACCTGTCGGTCGCGCCGAAATGGAAAATTACCGGTGCCTTCAGCGGTTGATCGAAATAGGCCGCGTTGCGCGCGCCGTAATAGCTGACCGCGGGCAGGCCGAGCCGCAGCGCCGACAGCAGCGCGACCGTGCCCCCCCAGCAGTAGCCGACCACGCCGATCTTTCCGGAGGACTTTATGGAATCCGCCGCGCTGGCGACCGCCTCGACCGCGCGGTCTAGCCCGACCTCCATCGCGAGGCCCTTGCCGCGTTCCATGCCGCGCTGGTCGTAACCGAGTTCGACATCGTTCTCCACGTAATCAAAGAACGCCGGCGCAACGGCAGTGTAGCCCGCCTCGGCAAAGCGGTCGGCCACGTCTCGGATGTGCGGGGTGACGCCGAAGATTTCCTGAACCACCACGACGCCACCCTTGGGCGTGCCGGTCGGCTTTGCCAGGTACGCGCCGATGCAGTGCGTGCCGGCGGTATTGAGGTTGATGCGTTCGCCCATGGTGGTTCTCCTTGCGTTGCGATCGCCACAGCGTACTACCTCGTGGCGGCCATCGAGTGCCGGCATGGGCCGCGTCCCGATAAAATGGTCGGTCCGCAACCACCGCACCTGTCATGCCCGCTTCCAATCCCAAAGTCGGTTTCGTCAGCCTGGGCTGCCCCAAGGCGCTGGTCGATTCCGAACGCATCCTGACCCAGTTGAAGGCCGAGGGTTACGAGATCGTCCCGCGCTACGGCAAGGCCAACGCGGTGATCGTCAACACCTGCGGCTTCATCGATGCGGCGGTGCAGGAATCGCTGGACGCGATCGGCGAGGCGCTGCACGAGAACGGCAAGGTGATCGTCACGGGCTGCCTCGGCAAGCGCGATGCGTTGATCCGGGAAGCCTATCCCGACGTGCTGGCGATCACCGGGCCACAGGATTACGCCAACGTGATGGGCGCGGTGCACGCGGCGCTGCCGAAGCCGCACGATCCGTTCGTGGATCTGGTCCCCGACACCGGGATCAAGCTGACGCCGAAGCACTACGCGTACCTGAAGATTTCCGAAGGCTGCAACCACCGCTGCACGTTCTGCATCATCCCGTCGATGCGTGGCAATCTCGTTTCGCGGCCGATCGACGAGGTGCTGGTCGAAGCCGAGAAGCTGGTGCGTTCAGGGGTGAAAGAGCTGCTGGTGATTTCGCAGGACACCAGCGCGTATGGCGTTGACCTGAAATATGCCGAGCGCGCGTGGCGCGGCCATCCGTATCAGACGCGGATGACGGACCTGTGCCGGGGCTTGAGCGAACTCGGCGCGTGGGTGCGGCTGCACTACGTGTATCCGTATCCGCACGTGGACGATGTGATTCCGCTGATGGCCGAAGGGAAGATCCTCCCGTACCTGGACATTCCGTTCCAGCACGCCAGCCCGCGCATTCTCAAAATGATGAAGCGGCCCGGCAACATCGACAAGACACTGGAGCGCATCCATGCGTGGCGCCACGTGTGTCCGGACCTCACGATCCGCAGCACCTTCATCGTCGGCTTTCCAGGCGAAACGGACGCCGAGTTCGAGGCATTGCTGGATTTCCTGCACGAGGCGCAGCTCGATCGGGTCGGTGCGTTCGCCTATTCGCCGGTCGGCGGCGCGAAGGCCAATGAGCTGCCCGATCCGGTACCGGAAGAATTGAAGGAAGATCGCCTCGAGCGCTTCATGGAAGTGCAGGCGGAGATTTCCGCCGCGAAATTGCAGAAGAAAATCGGTCGCACGCTGCAGGTATTGGTGGACGAGGTGAACGCCGATGGCGCGGTCACGCGCTCGTCGGCCGACGCACCGGAAATCGATGGCGTGGTCCGCATTGCGGATGGCGCGATGTTGAGGCCCGGTCAGTTCGCCGAAGTGCGCGTGACCGGTGCGAGCGAGCACGATCTGGAAGCGATCATGGAGCGAGGCATAGATTGATATCGTCATTCGGGGCCGCCCGCGCAGTTGCGGGCAGAACCCGGGATCCATCTCGATGCCTCCGAAGTCACCGGATTCGGGTTCTGTCGCCGGTGAAACTGGCGACCGCCCCGGAATGACGGCGCATGGTTGGTGCGATTACGTGGTTTCGTAACTCACCGCCAGCACCACGAACCGCGCCTTGCCGCCCGGCAACTCCGCCTCGAACTCCTCGTCTGCGCGCTTCTTCAAGGCCGCGCGTGCGAGTGGCGAGTCGACGCTGATCCAGCCTTTCCTTGCATCGGTTTCGTCCGGGCCGACGATGCGATAGACGTGCGCTTCACCGCTTTCGATGTTTTCGATCTCGAAGCTTGCGCCGAAGAACACCGCCTCGCGATCGGTGGGCACGCCTTCGGCAACTTTCAGGGACGGAATCCGCTTGGACAGGTAACGCACGCGGCGGTCGATTTCGCCGAGCTGTTTCTTGCGGTAGGTGTATTCGGCGTTCTCGGAGCGGTCGCCTTCGGCCGCCGCCGCCGCGAGCGCCTTCACCACCTCCGGGCGCAATTCGCGCCACAGATGGTCGAGCTCCCCCTTCAGCGCGTCGAAACCCGCGCGGGTGATGATCGCGGTGGAGCGGGGCGGGGGTGGTCGCCAGCGGCTCATCTTTTCAGCGTGGCGTGGTCAGTGCTTTGAGCGCCGGCGCAGCCTGGTGTTCCGGCCAGCGGTCCACGAAAGCCCGGGCGAGGTGCTGCGCGAGCGCAGGCATGCCGATCCGCGCCGCGGTGTGCGCGAGCGTTGCCGCATTGTCCGGATCGTCGGGCAGGAAATGCGGGTCGACCTCGCGGCATTCCTGCACCACGCCCAGCGCGCGCCGCATGTCGCCTGCGGCGCAGAGCTGCGCAATCCAGGTCTGGCCGTGCAACGACAGCAGATCGTTGCGCTTGAGCGTGCGCAGCAGCGACCGGAACAGCGCATGCACGGGAACCGGGGCGCTGCGCTCGCGGATGCGGTCGCGCAGGCGGATGGCCGCGGCTTCGGGATCACGCTGCGCGAGCGCCGAGCATTCGCCTAGCGCTTGCCACCAAAGATCCCGCGCAGCAACACGCGCAGGATGCTCCTGCCCAGCTTGGGTTCGAGGGCGGATTCGGTGAGTGGGACCCTATTCATACGACCTCCCGGTTCGCCGGCGTGTGACGGAGTTTGGATTGTACGTGTGCATTTTGCCTTGAGTCGCGCGGCGCAACGCGTTAGGGTGCGGTCGTTGTCGGGCGATCGGGTGTTTTCATGATGTGGCGCCGTTCGGTTTGGGTCGCGTGCGCATGCGCGTGGGGATTGATGGCGGGTTGCGCGCAAACGCCTCCGAGGGGGAATGGCTCTCCGTCGGACTTGAACGGCCTGTACGCGCAGCTGGATCGCGCCAGCGCCGATTACGACCAGGCGCTGCAGCAGGCGCGGCGCGGCGACAGCGCGCAATCGCAGAAGACGCTGGAAACCGCGCTGGATGCGATGCGCAGCGCGTCGGACGCATGCGTGAACACGCCGGGCTGCGATGCCCAGCGGTTCCTGTCGGCTTACGACCGCGCCCTTCGCCTGAAGGATGGCAGTTTCCTCGGCACCGAAGATGATCAGCAAGCGCTCGATGCCGAAGATCAGGTCAGCTCCGGCGTCGATTCCAGCGTGCTGACCACGTTGCCGGAAGCGCAGCGTACGGTGCAGTTGCTGCACGATCACAAGCTGTCGGACCTGGTCGCCACAAATGGCACGGTGCAGGCCGCGTTGCAGGTGTGGTTGACCCGGATGCGGCCCAACCTGGTCCGCGCCTACGTGGACTATCAGTATCTGCGCTACCAGATGGAGCCCGCCTTCAAGAAGGCGGGGCTGCCCGAAGCGATCCTGTTCGGGCTGGTCGCCAAGGAATCCGGCGGCAACGTGCACGCGGTGTCGCGATCGGGTGCCGCGGGCCCGCTGCAATTCATGCCCGCCACCGGCTCGCGCTTCGGCCTCAACACCATCGACGGGTTCGACCAGCGCTTCGACCCCACCATGTCCGCGCAGGCGACCGCGGCGTATCTCAACGAGCAGCTCGGAAAGCTCAACGACAACCTCGCGCTGGTGCTGGCGGCCTACAACGGCGGCGAGGGCAGGATGGGGCGCCTGGTCGCCAGCGCGTCGAATGCGAGCTTCTGGGATCCGAACATCTATTTTTCCCTGTCCGCGGAAACCCGCGACTACGTGCCGATGGTGCTGGCGGCGGCATGGCTGTTCCTGCATCCGGAACGCTACAACCTGCGCTTGCCGAAGATCGACGGGTCGCCGGGCTACGTGGACCTCGCCAATGCGGCATCGCTGAACGAACTGTCGGTCTGCCTGGGCAACGAGGACGCCGCCCACTACGGCTGGTACCGCACCTTGCGCAATCTCAATCCGCAGATGGATCCTTCCCAGGTGCAGCCGCAAGGCACGCGCGTCAACCTGCCGAAGTTCCTGCAGGCCGCCTACAGGCAGTCGTGCACCAGTGGCAAATGGGTGGCGCTGGCCCAGCAGTTGCAGAATGCCCAGGTTCCCGCCGCGCCCGCGCGCATCGCCGCCGATCCGCCGCCGACCAAGCGGACGCGGCGCTACACCGTCCGCCGCGGCGACACCCTGTACGCGATCGCGCAGCGCTTCGATTGCAGCAATGTCCACGAACTCGTGCGCAGCAACCGCCTGCATTCGGCCGGCGACCTGCAGATCGGCACACGATTGCAGTTGGTGGGGTGCAAGCGCTGACGGTTCATCGCCTTTGCGGTTTGCAGCTACGACAAAGGGGCCGAACGGCCCCTTTATGTTTCTGGCGGAGAGGGTAGGATGGCTCGACTCGTCCCTGAGCCTCGCCCTCGCTGCGCTCGGGCCAGCCTGCGGCTGTCCAAATTTGTTCCAGACAAATTTGTCGACGACGGAGGCAGGATGCCGGAGTCGAACATCGACGAAGCCGATGGCCCGAAGGGCGAGGCACAGGATGTGCCGAGTAGCCCGAATGGGTTCGTCCACCACCATTTCCCAGAAACAGAAACGCAAAACGCCCGCAAGGGGCGTTCGCATTTCTGGCGGAGAGGGTGGGATTCGAACCCACGTTACGGCATAACCGTAAACCGGATTTCGAATCCGGCGCATTCGACCACTCTGCCACCTCTCCAAAACTGTAGCGTCAGGTTTCGCGACAGATCATGCCGGCGCATGGCTCGCGTGCCCTGACGACGGCGAGCCGAACATCATAACTGCACGCCCATGCAGGTGACAACCATCGCGCGATTGCAGAGGAGTGGGCTTAAACGGACGCTTGAGTGCGAAGCCGCGATGCCGTAGCGTGCGCGGAGGCTCTCGGAGGGTATCACCATGCGCAAGTGTTCGGTGGTCGTCCTGGTGGTGGGGGTGGCGTTGTCGATGGGTACTTCAGCGCAGAATCCAGATCGGTCCCCGTCCACGGACGCATCTTCGACGGCGTATGCGAGCATCGGTGACCTGCAACAGCAGATGGCAAGCGGCAAGCTGGAGTCGCAGCAACTCGTCCGCGATTCCGTGCAGCGCATCGAGACGCTGGACCAGGCGGGGCCGCGCGTGAATGCCGTGCTGCAGTTGAATCCCGAGGCATCGAAGATCGCTGCCGAACGCGACCGGCAACGCAGAGCGGGCGACCACAGTGCGTTGTGGGGCATCCCCATCTTGCTGAAGGCCAACATCGACACCGGCGACAGGATGCCGACCA
>JBQCCP010000105.1:0-2682 GCA_051962095.1 Rhodanobacteraceae bacterium | reverse complement strand
TATGCGCAGGCCGCCGCCAAGGCGCTGCTGGACAACTCCGACCTCGATGCGCGCCAGATCGTCGAAAAGGCGCTCGGCATCGCCGGCGATATCTGCATCTACACCAACCACAACGTGACGATCGAAGAGCTGGGGACGGGGGATGTGTAGCGGGGGCGCAAGTCCGCTGACGTTCCGGCGGCCCTTTCCCGCGCGTACGCAAAACACATCCGCTTTTCACACCTCCACTACCCGTCCCCAATCTCCATGTCCGAATTGACCCCCCGCGAAATCGTCAACGAGCTCGACCGCTTCATCATCGGCCAGCACAACGCCAAGCGCGCGGTCGCGATCGCACTGCGCGACCGCTGGCGCCGGATGCAGCTCGATCCCGCGTTCCGCAACGAAGTGACGCCCAAGAACATCCTGATGATCGGACCGACCGGCGTTGGCAAGACCGAGATCGCGCGCCGCCTCGCGACACTCGCGAAAGCGCCGTTCGTGAAGGTGGAAGCCACCAAGTTCACCGAAGTCGGCTACGTCGGCAAGGACGTCGATTCGATCGTGCGCGACCTCGCCGATGTCGCCTACAAGCTGACGCGCGATCTCGCCAAGGAACGCGTGCGCAGCCAGGCCGAGGAACACGCCGACGAGCGCATCCTCGACGCGCTGCTGCCGCGCCGCGAGCAGAGCGGCGGCTGGGACCAGCAGGGCGACCAGCAGCAGATCGAATCCGAGTCCTCCACCCGTGGCAAGCTGCGCAAGCAGTTGCAAGAGGGCGCGCTGGACGAGCGGGAGATCGAACTCGAATTTTCCATGAACGTGGGTGTCGAGATCATGGCGCCGCCCGGCATGGAGGAAATGTCGCAGCAGTTGCGTTCGATGTTCCAGAACCTCGGCGGCAACAAGTCGCAGAAGCGCAAGCTGAAGATCAAGGCCGCGCGCCCGCTGCTGATCGACGAGGAAGCCGGCAAGCTGCTCAACGACGACGAACTGCGCGCGCAGGCTATCGAGAACTGCGAGCAGAACGGCATCGTGTTCATCGACGAGATCGACAAGGTCGCCCAGCGCAGCGACTGGGGCGGCGCGGGCGTGTCGCGCGAGGGTGTGCAGCGCGACCTGCTGCCGCTGGTGGAAGGTTCCACCGTGGCGACCAAGTACGGTCCGGTCAAGACCGACCACGTGCTGTTCATCGCCTCGGGCGCGTTCTCGATGGCCAAGCCGTCCGACCTGATTCCGGAGCTGCAGGGCCGCTTGCCTATCCGGGTGGAACTGTCGGGCCTGTCGGTCGAGGATTTCGAGCGGATCCTCAAGGAACCGCACAACGCCCTGACCAAGCAATACGCGGTGATGCTGGGCACCGAAGGGGTCAAACTGGAGTTTACCGACGACGGTATCGCCAAACTGGCCGAAGTGGCGTTCCGGGTGAACGAAAGCACCGAGAACATCGGCGCCCGCCGGCTGCAGACGGTGATGGAGCGCCTGCTGGAATCGATCTCGTTCGAAGCTGCCGACAAAAGCGGCGAAAAGTACACTATCGACGCCGAATACGTGGACAAAAACCTAAAAGACCTGGCATCGAACGAAGACCTCTCCCGCTACATCCTGTGAGACCAGGATCCGGGCAGCCGCTGCCCGGTCCGGCTAGAATGACATCCATGGGCAAGGTACTGAAATTCCAGTCCGCCAGCCCCCGTCCCAAGCTGCGGGGCGCACTGCAACGCGGCGAACTGGTGCGCGTGTGGCGCGGCGATCTTGAGGACGGCAGCTTCTGCGGTTACCTGGCGGGCATCGGCAAGGAATGGCTGCTGATGTGGGTCGTGGGCGACCAGATCAGCTTCGATGGCTTGTATGCGATGCGGCTGGCCGACATCACCGAAGTCGAGTCGCCGGACAGCCATCACGTCTTCATCGAGAAGGCGCTGGCGATCCGCAGCATCCATCCGCGGCTGCCGCGTAATTTCCCGCTGGACGACATCACGCAGGTAGTGCGCGCTGCGGCGGAATATGCGGCGGTGATGTGCGTGCACGTCGACACCGAGGACGAGCACGAAGTCTGCTATATCGGCCGCCCGCTCGGGATCGAGGAAGACGGCTTCACCCTGCAGGAAATCACGCCCGACGCGGAATGGCTGCGCGAGCCGTCGTTCTTCGGCTGGGACGAGATTTCGACGGTGAGCTTCGACGAGCCGTACGCGCAGGTGCTGCTGGACGTGGCCGGCCAGCCGCCGCGGATCGACTTCGCGGGCTCGGGCTTCGGGTCGGTGAGTTGAGGCTCGGGACTAGGAAGCGTATTCCTCAGCTTCGTCATCCGGACGCCGCACAGCAGCGATCCGACTGCGTTTGCGGGACTGCAAACGCGAACGCCGCAGGCGGCGCGTAGCGCGAGCGCCATGGATGCCGCGAGTCCACCCAGCGCGTTGCCGGTCCAGCCAAACCACGCGGCTGGCGGGAATCAGGGTCCCGCGGTGATGCGCCGGTAAAATCACCGGCATGTCCACGCCCAAGCCCACCGACGTCACCCTCCACAAGAAATCCCGCACGCTGGAAGTGCTGTTCGATTCCGGCGAGCACTTCGTCCTGCCGGCCGAATACCTGCGCGTGTATTCGCCCTCCGCCGAAGTCCAGGGCCATGGCCCCGGCCAGCAGGTGCTGGTCGCGGGCAAGCGCGATGTCGGGATCATGGAATTGCAGCCGGTCGGC
>JBQCCP010000104.1:0-4560 GCA_051962095.1 Rhodanobacteraceae bacterium | reverse complement strand
CCATACTGTAGCGTATTGACAGTGCTTCGACACAAATCCATACTTTTGCGTATGGAAGCGGAAAAGCTCTCTTTCGAGCAGGGGCTGGCCCGGTTGCCGGTTGGCGGCGGCTTGTCTCTCGCGGTGGAAACGCGCGGCCCGCACACGGCGCCGCCGGTGCTGTTCGCCCACGGTTTCGGCCAGAGCCGCCACGCTTGGACCCGTGCAGCCGAATCGCTGGCGGAGCGCGGCTGGCGGACCATCACATTCGATGCGCGCGGACACGGCGACAGCGATCGCCTGCCGGCCGGTCGCTACTTGCTGGAGCAGTTCGTCCACGATTTGCTGGCCGTAGCGCGTGCGCTGGAGGCGCCGCCGGTGCTGGTCGGCGCGTCGATGGGCGGGCTGCTGGGTCTCGTCGCTGCGGGCGAAACGCGTCCCCATCCATTCCGCGCGCTGGTGCTGGTGGACATTACCCCGCGATGGGAAACCGCCGGCGTGGAGCGGATGCTCGGCTTCATGCGTGCGCATCCGCGAGGGTTCGCTTCGCTCGATGACGCCGCCGAGGAAGTGGCGGCTTACCTGCCGCAGCGGCGCCGCCGCAAGGATCGCTGCGAGCTTGCGCAGTTGCTGCGGCGCGGCGCCGACGGGCGGCTGCGCTGGCATTGGGATCCGGCGATGCTGGACACCGTGGCGCGCGAGGGCGAGCGACACCAGCAACGATTGTTGAATGCCGCGCGCAACGTCGACGTGCCGACGCTGCTGGTTTCCGGCGGACGCAGCGACATCGTGTCCGAAACCACCGTCAAGGAATTCCTGGACGCGGTGCCGCACGCGACGCACATCGAGATTCCGCACGCAACGCATACGCTGGCGGGCGACGACAACGCCGCGTTCGCCGCTGCAATCGAAGCATTCCTTAATACACTCGGCGCTGATGCCGATCTGCCGCGTCGTTCACGCGCCGCGGGCTTGCGAGGGTTGCCATGAACACCATCATCATTCTTGTTTGCGCCGTGATCGTCGGAATGGCCTGCGCGTACTTCCGCAGCCGTCTGTGGCAATGGACGCTCGCCACCATCGTGACGATCCTCGTGGTCGGGTTCGGCCTGCAGGCGTTCACGCCGATGTGGGTGCTCCTCGGCCTCTTCGTGGTGCTGGTCGCCCTGCCGCTGAACCTGACGCCGCTTCGCCGCGCACTGTTCGCCGCGCCGCTGCTGAACCTGTTCAAGCGCGTGCTGCCCAGGATTTCCGAAACCGAGCAGGTCGCGCTGGACGCCGGCACGGTCGGCTTCGAAGGCGAACTGTTCGCCGGCAAACCGGACTGGTCGAAGCTGCTGTCCGAACCGAAGCCGCAACTCTCCGCCGAGGAACAGGCGTTCCTGGACGGGCCTTGCGAGGAACTGTGCGGGATGGTCGATGACTGGCACATCACGCACGAGATCGCCGACCTGCCGTCGGAGATCTGGGATTACGTGAAACGCAAGGGCTTCTTCGCGATGATCATCCCGAAGCGCTACGGCGGCCTGGAATTTTCGGCGCTCGCGCACTCGATGGTGCTGCAGAAGCTCTCCAGCATCTCCGCGACGCTGTCCTCGCTGGTGGCGGTGCCGAACTCGCTGGGTCCGGCGGAACTGCTGCTGCGTTACGGCAGCGAAGAGCAGAAGAACCATTACCTGCCGCGTCTTGCCGACGGGCGCGAGGTGCCGTGCTTCGCGTTGACGGGTCCGTATGCAGGTTCGGACGCCACCTCGATTCCCGACTACGGCATCGTCTGCAAGCAGACAGTCGACGGCAAGGAAACGCTGGGCATCAAGCTCACCTTCGACAAGCGCTACATCACGCTGGCGCCGGTGGCGACGCTGGTGGGCCTGGCGTTCCGGATGTACGACCCTGAACATTTGCTGGGCGACAAGGACGACCTCGGGATCACGCTGGCACTGATTCCGCGCGAAACGAAGGGTCTCGAGATCGGACGGCGCCACCTGCCGCTCAACATCCCATTCCAGAACGGACCGCTGCGCGGCAAGGACGTGTTCGTGCCGATCGATACCCTGATCGGTGGACCGCACATGGCCGGTCACGGTTGGCGGATGCTGGTGGAGTGCCTGTCGGTGGGACGCGGCATTTCGTTGCCGTCGAACGCCACCGGTTTCGTGCGGCTCGCAGTCGCCGCGACCGGCGCGTACGCGCGCATCCGCAAGCAGTTCGGGTTGGCCGTCGCCCGTTTCGAAGGGGTCGAGGAAGCGCTGGCGCGGATCGGCGGGTTCGCCTACGCAACGGTGGCGCTGTCACGCGCGTCGGCGGCGGCGGTCGATCGCGGCGAGAAGCCGGCAGTGGCTTCCGCGATCGCCAAATGCCACGCGACGGACCTCGGCCGCATCGTGGTGCAGGACGCGATGGACGTGCACGGCGGCAAGGGCATCCAGTTGGGGCCGTCGAATTACCTCGGGCGGATGTGGCAAGGCGCCCCGATCCCGATCACGGTGGAAGGCGCGAACATCATGACCCGCAGCCTGATGATCTTCGGGCAGGGCGCGATCCGCTGCCATCCATGGGTGCTGAAGGAAATGCAGGCGGTGAACGAACCCGACCGCGCCAAGGCCCTGCGCGAGTTCGACGCCGCGCTGTTCGGGCATATCGGATTCGGGTTCTCCAACGCCGCGCGTTCGCTGGTGCTGGGCCTCACCTTCGCCAAGTTCGGCAAGGCGCCCGGCGATGCCTACACCCGCCGCTACTACCGCAAGTTGAACCGCTATTCCGCGGCGCTCGCGCTGCTCGCCGACACTGCGATGGGCGTTTTGGGCGGCAAGCTGAAATTCAAGGAGAAGATTTCCGCGCGCCTCGGGGACGTACTGTCGTACCTCTACATCTGCTCGGCGATGCTGAAGCGCTACGAGGACGAAGGCCGCCCGGAAGTCGAGCGCCCGATGCTCGCGTGGGCCTTCCACGAATCGGTGTGGCGGATGCAGATGGCACTGGACGGCGTGATCCGCAACTTCCCGGTGCGTCCGGTCGCGTGGCTGGTGCACATGCTGGTGTTCCCGTTCGGCCGCCGAGAAGTGCCGCCGTCGGATCGGCTGGGCCGGCGCGTGGCCGCATTGATCACTGCGCCCAACGCCGCGCGCGAGGCGCTGGTCCGCGGCATGTACCTGACGCCCAACGCCAACAATCCGGTCGGACGGATGCACGCGCTGCTGCCGGACGTGGTGGCGGCCGAGCCGGTGGAGCGCAAGTTCCTGAAGGCCGTCAAGGCCAGCGGCATCCGCGCGCACGATTATTTCGAGCAACTGGCGGAAGCGCAGAAGCAAGGCGCGGTCAGCGAAACCGAGCGCGCGCAACTGGAACGCCTGCGCCGCACGACCGCCGAGTTCATCAACGTGGACGACTTCGATCCCGAGGAACTGCGCGCGAAGATCGTGCACGGCGGCGCGGACACGCGGCGGTCGCTGCATATCGCCTGATCCAGTCGCGTTGCGTTCGCGCCGGATCAGGCAAGCGCCTGCGCGTGATGGCGCAGATGATCCTCGATGAAGCTCTGGATGAACCAGTAGCTGTGGTCGTAGCCGGGCTGCATGCGGAATTCGACCGCCTGGCCCGCGGCGCGGCAGGCGTCGATGAAGAGTTCGGGTCGCAGTTGGCTGCACAGGAATTTGTCGGCGTCGCCCTGGTCGATCAGGATTGTGCCCTCGAAGCGTCGTCCCGAGCGCACCAGTTCGAGGGCATCGTGGGCGTTCCATGCTTCGCGAGCATCACCCAGATAACGCGGGAAGGCTTTCAGTCCCCACGGCACCTGGGTCGGTGCAACGATCGGCGCGAAGGCGGACACGGAGCGGTAACGATCCGGATGCCGCAGCGCCAGTGTCAGCGCGCCATGCCCGCCCATCGAATGGCCCAGGATGCCGCAGCGGTCGAAGTCGGCCGCAAAATTGGCGGCGACAAGCGCCGGCAGTTCCTCGACGACGTACGTTTCCATCCGGAAACGCGACGACCACGGTGACTGCGTCGCATCCAGATAGAAACCCGCGCCTTCGCCGCACTCCCAATCGCCCGTCGCGCCTTCGAAGCCGGAGTCGCGCGGACTGGTGTCGGGCGTAACCAGCATCAGGCCGAGTTCCGCGGCGACGCGTTGCGCGCCGGCCTTGATCGGGAAGGTTTCGTGTGTGGCGGTGAGACCGGCCAGGTACATCACGACGGGCGCTTTCCCGCCCGCAACCTGCGATGGCGTGTACACCGCGAAGTTCATCGACCCGCCGCAGGCTTCCGAATCGTGCCGGTAAAAACCTTGCGTGCCGCCGAAACAGCGCTGTTCCGAAACGATCTCCATTTAATCAGTATCTGCGATCGTCCCTGATCGCGAAAGTCAAAAGAGCTGCCATCCTTGGCGGCACTTTTCAATAAACCACCACGGACCGGATCGACTCGCCCGCGTGCATCAGGTCGAAGCCGCGGTTGATGTCTTCCAGCTTCAGCGTATGCGTGATCATCGGGTCGATTTCGATCAGGCCCTGCATGTACCAGTCGACCACCTTCGGTACGTCGGTGCGCCCGCGCATCCCGCCGAACGCGCTGCCGATCCAG
>JBQCCP010000103.1:0-9689 GCA_051962095.1 Rhodanobacteraceae bacterium | reverse complement strand
CGACGGCGTGGAGATCATGGGCTCGGAGGGTTACCTGATCAACCAGTTCCTGGCCGAACGCTCGAACCAGCGCCGCGACCGCTGGGGCGGCTCGGCGGAAAACCGGATGCGTTTCCCGATCGAGATCGTGCGGCGCACCCGGGAAACTGTCGGGCGCGACTTCATCATCATCTATCGCCTGTCGATGCTGGACCTGGTGGATCGCGCGCAGGCGTGGGACGAAATCGTCGCGCTGGCGAAACAGGTCGAGGCCGCGGGCGCGACGCTGATAAACACCGGCATCGGCTGGCACGAAGCGCGCGTGCCTACCATCGTGACCAGCGTGCCGCGCGCGGCGTTCACCTGGGTCACGCGGCGCATGAAGGAGAACCTGCGCATTCCGCTGATCACCACCAACCGCATCAACATGCCCGACGTGGCCGAAGCGGTGCTGGCCCACGGCGATGCCGACATGGTCTCGATGGCGCGGCCGCTGCTGGCCGATCCCGAATGGATGGCGAAAGCGCGCGCCGGTCGGACCGCGCTGATAAACCCCTGCATCGCCTGCAACCAGGCCTGCCTCGATCACGTGTTCGAAAACAGGCGAGCATCGTGCCTGATGAATCCGCGCGCGTGCCACGAAACCGAACTCGTCGTTGCGCCGGTCGCACAGGGGAAACGCTTCGCGGTAGTCGGCGCGGGCCCGGCCGGGCTGGCCTGCGCGACCACGCTGGCGCAGCGCGGCCATGCCGTCACGCTGTACGAGCAATCGAACGCAATCGGCGGCCAGTTCAATCTCGCCATGCGCATCCCCGGCAAGGAGGAATACGCCGAACCAATGCGCTATTGGGGCAACCTGCTCGCCGAACTCGGCGTCGACGTGCATCTCGGCACGCGCGCCGACGCGGCGACCTTGCAGGCCGGCAGCTTCGACGCGGTGGTCATCGCGACCGGCGTTACGCCACGCGATCCGAAGATCCCGGGGCAGGACCACCCGATGGTGATGGATTACCACGATGCGGTAACGGGCCATCGTGCCATCGGCAGGCGTGTCGCGATCGTCGGCGCGGGCGGCATCGGTTTCGACGTCGCCGAATTCCTGACCCAACCGCCGCCCTCGCCCGCCACCGACATCGCGCGCTGGACGCGCGAGTGGGGCGTCGACACCACGCTCGAACACCGCGGCGGGCTTGCGGAACCCGAAGTCGAAGCCTCGCCACGCGAGGTATGGCTGCTGCAGCGCAGTGCCGGCCGACCCGGCAAGCGGCTCAACAAGACCACCGGCTGGGTGCATCGCGCGGCGCTGAAAGCCAAGGGCGTGAAGATGCTGGGCGGCGTCAGCTACGAGTCGATCGACGACGCCGGCCTGCATGTCCGCATCGACGGCGAGCCGCGCACCCTTGCTGTGGACAACGTCATCATCTGCGCCGGCCAGGAATCTGATCGCGACCTGGCGGACGCATTGATCGCGCTCGGGACGACGACGGTACACGTGATCGGCGGCGCCGACGTCGCGACCGAACTCGATGCCAAGCGCGCGATCGCGCAGGCCACGCGGCTGGCCGCGACCCTTTGACCCGATCGCCAGGTGGGCAAACCCGTTAATGATGGTGAACGGACGATAAAGGCGAATTGTTACATTCGTTCACCTCGTGAACGGATACTTAAAATCGCACTCTCGACCCATCCAGACCGCTACAGGAGTGGGGTCATGGCTCCCCGTACGGGTCACGTACTGCTGGTCAACGGCAATGCGGGTTTGGTGAAACTGGCCACCTCGGCCGCCGGCGCGGCGCACTGCCAGCTCACTTCGGTGGAGGGACTCGAGCCGGCCCTGTCGTGGATTGCGAAAAAGCAGTTCGACCTGATCCTGCTGGATGCCGCATCGCTCGCCGGCCACGATCTCGCTCACTTCCTGAACCTCGACCTCGGCCGCCAAGGCCACGTCGTGGTGGCCGGAAGCGCTGGCGCGAATTCCCGCAACCGCGGCAGGAATTGCAGCGCCGAGTACATCATCGAGCCGCTGTCGCTGGAGGCATTGCTGGGCCTGATGAACCAGGCGCTACTGCGCACGCCATCGCGGGAGATCGAATTCGACGGACAGTTCAGCGGGATGTTCGGCCGCAGCCTGCGGATGCAGGCCTTGTTCGAGAGCATCCGCCGCGTGGCGCCACTCGAAGTCGGCGTGCTGGTGCACGGCGAAAGCGGCACCGGCAAGGAAATGGTCGCACAGGCCTTGCACAAGCTGAGCGGCCGCACCGGCGAATTCGTGGCCGTGAACTGCGGCGCGATTTCCCCCGACCTGCTCGGCAGCCAGTTGTTCGGGCACGAGCGTGGTTCCTTCACCGGCGCCACGCAATCGCACGCGGGTTATTTCGAGCAGGCCCGCGGCGGCACCCTGTTCCTCGACGAAATCACCGAAATGCCGCTGGCCCTGCAGGTGTACCTGCTGCGGGTGATCGAAACCCATGGCGTCACCCGCATCGGCGGCACCCGCGAGATTCCGATCGACGTGCGCGTGATCGCCGCGTCGAATCGCGATCTGCAACACGCGGTCGCCATGGGCGTGCTGCGGCAGGATCTTTATTTCCGGCTGCTTGAATTCCCCCTCACGGTGCCGCCGTTGCGCGAGCATCGCGAGGACATTCCGCTGCTCGCGCAACATTTCCTCGACCAGTTGAACCATCGGTACGGCACGGACAAACGCCTGACCGCGCAAGCCATCGACATACTCATCGCGCGCCCGTGGCACGGCAACGTGCGCGAACTGCTGCACACGATCCGGCGCCAATACATCATGGCGGGCGAGGCGCACGAGATCGAAATCGTGGACGATCCGGCACGCGTGTCGCAGCGCCGCGCCTCGGATTCGTGCGAACCGCGCACCGGCGTGACCGGACCGGAATCGCCGATGTCGTCCGCGGGGCTGGGCGGCATGATCCAATTCAGCGTGGGCACGACGTTCGAGGAAATCGAACGCGAGGCGCTGCTGAAAACCCTGGCCCACTTCCACAACAACAAACGGGAAGCGGCGCGGGTCTTGGGCATTTCGCTCAAGACCGTCTACAACAAATTGCTTCGTTACCGGTCGCAGGGACTGATTGGCGCGGAAGTCATGGGCGATCCGGAAGGCAACGGGCGCGCCGCCTGATCGCGGGCCCGATGTCGCCGATCGCCAGCGACTCAGAACGTCATCGGCAGGCGCACGACCAGCGTGACATCGGGCGTGTCGCGGGTCACCCCGAGACTCAACGCCACGTTCAAGGTGCGATGCTCATCGAGCTTGTACGAGCCGCCCACCAGCAGGCTGCCCAGCACGGTGCGCGTCGAGCCGGCCAAGGTGGTTCCGTTGGCCCGGGTCGCGCCGACGAAGCTCTGGTCGTAACCGAAACTGATCAGCGCCTTGTCGTTCAACGCCAGGCCCATGCCAACGCTCGCGTCGTAGACGTCGCCGACCCGCACGTTGCCGAGCGGTTGTTTCGCGCCGCCCACGAGCGTCAGGCTCACGTTGTCGCGGGGAAAGTTGTGCAGGTAACTCACGTTGCCGAAGAACACCACCGGGTCCGAGGGATACAACCAGGTCAGGCCCGGCTGAAGCGAATAGAAGCCGGACCCGGTCGGCATCTCCAGCGGCAACCCGGTGCCGGTGGTGTTCTGGATGCAGCGCTGCGCGCAATCGGTGGTGACTTCGAACGGATCGCGTCCGGTGCGCGACTTGAAGCGCAGCCAGCCGACGTAATAGGCCCGATCCGCGCCGCCATTGTTGAATTGATAGCGCAGCGTCGCTTCCACGTCGCCGATGCCCTTGCCGCTGGTGGTGAAAACACGATCGGTGGCGCTGCCGGTGAAAAGCTCGCGACTGATGGTGTCGGTGTGGCCATCCACGTACGGCACCCGCACCTCGGCTTCCATCCGGTTGGTGATGCCGTAGCGCACCGTCATCGTGGCGGTCTGGGTGGTGGTCCTGACCTGGCGCACGTCGATCAGGCCGACCAGCAGCGCGGGAACGATGGTGTAGCCGATCAACGCGACACGATCGGTGGAGGAATAGCCGAACTGGTAGGACGGCTCCAGCACGAATTTTCCGCGCGGCGTGAGCACGCCCGGTTGTTCGAAAATCGGCGCGACGGCGGGCGGACGATCATCACTGGGCGGCGCGGTCCCGACCTGCTCCTGCACGACGCCGCCGGGCGCATACGGAACCGTGCCGTCGGGATGCGGCATCGGCTGGGGCGCCGGCGCACTCCCCGCGCCCTCGGCGCCGGCGCGCTGGTGCGCCAGGCCGTCGGCGGCCATCGATTGGCGCAGCGCGAGGTACTGGTCCTCCTGCACCGTCAGCATGTGCTGCAGTTTTTCGATGCGCTGCTCCTGCTGTTCGATCAGGCGCTCCTGTTTCGCGACTTCGCGGCGGATGACGCGCAGTTGCTCGGCTTGTTCGGCAAGCTGCTTGCGCACCGCCGCTGGCAGCGGACGGACATCGTTCGCGTTCGCGGGCGTGGCATCGGACTGCGCCGCCCGGGCGGCGGTCGCGCCCGCGACCAGCACCAATCCGGCGACACCCGCGATGCAGGGTCGGCGCCATCCAGGTTCGCTCGTATGGATTCGCATCGCTCCTCCTGGCGCGCCGGTTGCGGCGATTCACTGGCCGCGGGAATTGATCAAGGCCTGCTGCAGCGAATTGGCAACATTCAAGGAATTGAACTGGCTGAGGTTCCTGACCGTGGTGTTGAGCGTGGTCAGCGCCTGGATCTGCTGGTTGTCGAGAGTGTTCTGGATCACGATCGCGCCGGTCGCGCGATTGAACGAAGCGGGATCCACGAAATTGCCGGGGCCGTTGTGGATCAGCGTCACGCTGTTGGCGAGCATCGCCAGCGCATTGGCCTGGGCACTGTCGATCCGCGCAAGGTCGGGGATATTGACGCTGACACTCGCGACCAGGTTGCCGTTGATGTAGACCGCGCGGTCGATGCCGAATGACGCCACCAGGCCGCCGCCCAGATCGAAACCGCCGCGGCAAGCAGCGAGGCGTGCATCGCTGACCGGCACCGATTCGAACGCCGTTGCCGCTGTTCGTGCACCTGGATTGTCCGCTGCGTGCGCTGCGCCGGCGTACAACGCCGCGATCGCCAATGCAGACAGCCAAGCTCGTGCGGTGTGCATGTCGCGTCCCCGATCAGAAACCATCCGTGCCGCTCTTGGGCATCACGGCGTCGTACAAGCCCCGGCGATCGATGCCGGCCGCGAGCATCGCCATCGGCGCCGCGTGCCAGTCATCGCGACTGTTGAACACCGCCCGGTTGCGGTCGTTGTGGATCACGAACACCAAGTGGTTGGTCCATGCCTTCTCGAACTCGGTTTCCGGCATCGAACGCGTGCCCTTGGCCGGATCACCGACCAGTACGCGTCCCGCAAGAATGCCCTTGATCACCACGAAGTGGTGGTAGCCATGCTCGTCGATCAGCACGATCGCGGGCAGGTGCGCCTGCTGCAGCTTTTGCAGCGGCACGATGAAACCGTCGGCCTGAAATCCAAGCGCGGCGAGAAATCGCTTGATGTCCAGCAGCGAAAACCCTTCCTTGCTGATCTTGGCGCGATTGCCGTGCGCGAACATCGCCGCGAAGGCGGTCTGTTCGCTCATCGGATAACCGTACTGATAGGTAAGCAGCGTGGCCACCGCGGCCGAGCCGCAACTGAAGTCGTATTTCTGGTGGATCGTGTTGCGGAAACGTTCTTCCTTGAGCGTGGTGACGTGCAGGCGGTAGTCGCCACCGGCAATCCCGGTGAGTTGCGCGTTGCCCGCCCATGCCAATGCCGGCGTCATCGCGAGCAGCCACGCCGCCAACAGAAAGCCGCACTTCATGGCTGCATCTGCACGTTCACGACGGTCGCGTTCTGGATCAGGACGCTGTTGCCGCTGTTCTGGATCACGATCGGCAGGCCGGCCGCATTGCCGAATGAGCCGCCGCCGATCCAGTTCATCCCGGTGCTGACGTTCTCGGTGGACGTGTTGGAGACATTGCCGGTGATCGTGATGCGCTCGCTGACATCGCTGCCGCCGCTGAGTTTCGCAAGCACCGAATTGTCCACGCCGGAACCCAGGCCCGGGACGGCGTGCGCCGCGGTCGAGGTCCCGACGGGCGGGGCCGCCGTCCGCAGGGGCGGGGCGGGTTTGGCGGCGAAGGCGCCAAGCGCGCAGGTCATTCCGAGCACTGCGGATGCCGACCTGCAGCATTTTCCGAACGATTGCATCTCCGGCATCCTCCACGTGCAGCGCACGCGATCACCGACGACCATGCCGCGTCGTGGTGCTTGCGCACCCCGCCGCGGCTTCCCTCGCCCTGACTCAGTGACTCACGGTGAGGTTGGCCTGCACCGTGACACCCTGCTGGACCAGTGATGCGGCGCCACTGTTCTCCGCCATCGTGGTGATGCCCGCGGCCGACACCGCGGTGCCGTTCATCGCGTTGGACATGTTGAACGAGCCGGCCGTGACGGAATTCGAACCGCCCGCGCCACCCGCACCACCTGCGCCGCCCGTGCCGTTGCCGGCCATGCCGGCGCCACCTGCACCCGCGGCGCCACCGGCGCCGCCCGTCGCGGACGAGCTTCCGCCCGCACCGCCGGATCCGGAGGTGCTGGTCGAACTGGCCATCGAACTGCCGCCCGTGCCGCTGCCGCCCGCACCGCCGCTGCCGCCGGCACCGCCGGTGCCGCCGGTTGCGGTCCCGCCCGCACCTGCCGTGCTGTAGCCGCCGTTGGCGTCGCCGCCCCGCGCGTGCGCCGAGGCGCCGCCGCCCGAGCCACCGGCGCCGCTGTAACCACCCGACGCGGAACCGCCCGTCGAGTAGCTGGAGCCGGCGTTGCTGTTGGAATCGCCGCCGCGCCCGGTGCGCGCACGGGCGTTGCCGCCGTGCCCGCCGTCGCCGCCATACCCGCCATAACCGCTGCCGCCATAGCCGTACGCACCGTCGCCGCCACGACCGCCATTCGCGTTGCCCATGTTGCTGGCGGTGTTGCCGATGCCGGAAACGCTCACGCCGGATACCGACCCGCTGAGGACGCTGGTCGCGACCACATCGGTGGTGTTGAACGACGATGTGTTGGTCGTGTTGTAGGACGACGCAATCGAAGACGTCGCGGTGCCGCTGTTGTTGGCAGCCGCGCTGCCATCGCCGTTCGCGTTGGCGTCCTGCGCCTGCGCGGACAGTGAAAATGCCATGGACATCCCCAGCCCCAGGCAAACCGCCGAGACCATCTGTGTTTTGCGCATGTGCGTTTCTCCGTTGATTTGCCGGTTTTGGCGGAGGACTGGAGAGCATCGAGCATGCCAGCATTCCGCCTCCATCCCGGTACAGACAAACTCGGCCACACTCAACGGCTTATCCGGAAGCGGGTGTGCAAACGCGCGCCTTGTTGAGTGGCATTTATTTCAAACGGATTGCACTTCCTGCAAAGCACGCGCGCGGCGGTCGCGGTTCGGCTTGATTCGCGCCGCGGCGGGACGCATATCGGAAACGTTCACCTTCAAGGAGTTGCGCATGAAACTGTACACATCGCCCGGCGCGTGTTCGATGGCCGATCACATCGCGCTGGAATGGAGTGGCAAACCCTACACTACGGTGATCGTGAGCCGCGAGGAGCGCGCCACGCCGGATTTCAAGCTGCTGAATCCCGCCGGTGCGGTACCGGTGCTGGAAGAGGATGGCTGGACGCTCACGCAGAACGCCGCGATCCTGAACTACATCGCCGACAACTATCCGGACGCCAGGCTCGCCGGCGACGGTACCCCGCGGGCCCGCGCGGAAGTGAACCGCTGGCTGGGTTTCCTGAACTCCGACATGCACCCTGCGTTCAAGCCGCTGTTCGGTGCGACCGATTACCTCGGCGACAGGGCCACCGTCGGGAAGACCCACGAGAACGCGCGCAAGCAGTTGCGTGTCCTGTTCGAACGCGTCGATGCGCAACTCGGCAAGCACGACTGGGTCGCGGGCGACCGGAAATCCATTGCCGATCCCTACCTGTTCGTGATGCTGCGCTGGGCCAGGGGCGCGAAGGTCGACCTTTCCGGTCTTGACAACCTCAGGAAATTCGAGCAGCGGATGCGCGCGGATAAGGGCGTGCAGAAGGTATTGAAGGCCGAGGGTGTCGATCAGGCGGCGTGATTTCCGCGCTGATTCAGCGCGCCTGCCTGGCCGCTATCCCAAGAAAGCCGCGCATCATTGCGCGGCTTTTTCTTTGTCGGACGTTTTCGAGGCCTCAACGCTTCTCGATAGGTGTGTACGCCTGATCTTCCGGCCCCGTGTAGTTCGCCGACGGCCGAATGATCTTCCCATCCTGGCGTTGCTCGATCACGTGTGCGCTCCAGCCCGACGTACGCGCGATCACGAACAGCGGCGTGAACATCGCGGTCGGCACGCCCAGCATGTGGTATGCGCTGGCCGAGTACCAATCGAGGTTCGGGAACATCTTCTTGAGTTCCATCATCACGTTCTCGATGCGCTCGGAAACCTCGAACAGGCGCGGGTTGCCGCCGTCGATGCACAGCTTGCGCGAGATATCCTTGATGATCGGGTTGCGCGGATCGCCGATCGTGTAGACCGGATGGCCGAAGCCGATCACGATTTCCTTGTTGGCGACGCGCTGGCGGATGTCGGCATCGGCGTTGTCCGCGGTGCGATAGCGGCTGATGATGTCCATCGCAACTTCGTTGGCGCCGCCGTGCTTGGGCCCACGCAACGCCCCGATCGCGCCGGTGATCGCGGAGTAGAAATCGCTGCCGGTGCCTGCGATCACGCGTGCGGCGAAGGTGGACGCATTGAATTCGTGTTCGGCGTACAGGATCAGCGATTTGTCCAGCGCGTTCGCGTGCAACTCGCTGGGCGGCTTGCCGTGCAGCAGGTGCAGGAAATGCGCGGCGATGGTCGCATCGTCGGTTTCGACTTCGATGCGGCGGCCGTTGTGCGAGAAGTGGTACCAGTACAGCAACATCGAACCGAAGCTCGCCATCAACCGGTCGGCGATGTCGCGCGCGCCAGTGACGTTGTGGTCGTGCGCTTCCGGCAACACCGTCCCGAGCACCGAGCAGCCGGTGCGCATCACGTCCATCGGGTGCGTCGACGCCGGCAGCAATTCCAGCACGGCCTTGACCGGCTGCGGCAGGCCGCGAAGACGTTGCAGCTTGGCGCGATAGGCGTTCAGTTCCGCCCAGGTCGGCAGATGTTCGTGCACCAGCAGGTGCGCGACTTCCTCGAACGTGGCCTTCGTCGCCAGGTCCTTGATGTCGTAGCCGCGATAATGCAGGTCGTTGCCGCTGCGGCCGACCGTGCACAACGCGGTGTTGCCCGCCGCGGTGCCGGACAGCGCGACGGACTTCTTGGCCTTGGGCAGCACTTGCTCGCTCATGCGTGGCTCCTTATTTCTTCGCGAACAGGGCGTCGAGCTTGTCCTCGTAGGCGTGGTAGCCCAGGAAGTCGTACAGCTCGGCGCGGGTCTGGAGGGTGTCGATGATGTTCTTCTGCGTGCCTTCGCGACGCACGGTCTCGTAGAAGTTGAGCGCGGCCGTGTTCATCGCGCGATAGGCGCCGCAGCAGTACAGGGCGATGTCCACGCCTGCGCCGCGCAGTTCGTCGGTGGTGAAGAACGGCGTCGAACCGAACTCGGTGAGGTTGGCGAGGATCGGCACCTTCACCGCTGCCTTGAAGCGGCGGTAG
>JBQCCP010000102.1:0-8908 GCA_051962095.1 Rhodanobacteraceae bacterium | reverse complement strand
ACGTATTCCGATTCCTGCGGATTGCCCAAGCCCCGATAGCTCAGGTTGAACTGCGTGGGCGTCGGTTGCTGCGATACCTGCACGCCCGGCGAGCGCGCGAACAGTTGTTCCAGATTGTTGCCTACGATGGTGGGCTGCAGGTCGAGGTGCGTGACCGTGGCCTTCTTGGTCACGGTGATCTCCGTGCCCGACACCTCCGACATCTGGTGCTTCAGCTTGGCCGCGACGTACTTGCGCCAGTCGTACGGCTTCTTGCCCTTGACGGTGATGGTCGACAGCGTTTGCGTGGGCTGGTCTTGTCGTGACGGTGCGGATTGCGCGTTGTCGACCTGCTGCGCGAGGGCGAGCGGTGCGCACAGCGCCAGTGACAGGGCGAAGGGCAGGGCAGCGAGACGCAACGGTTGCATCATGGGTTCCGTGAATGCGAACGGCAATCAGTTACTGTCGGTGATCTTGCCTGATCGCGCCATAGCCCATTCGTTTACCCTGCGGCGTCGTTGGGCTTCGCTGCGCTCAGCGCCGACCTACAAGAGCGGCAACCTGCATGGCTTTGGTAGGTTGGGTTGATCCCGGAACTCGTTCCGGGAGAAGCCCAACCATCGTGGAGTTCGGGCGTATCGCGGCCCTGGGGATACGCTGTGGCCCATGTTGGGCTTCGCTGCGCTCAGCCCAACCTGCATGCACGCCGACATGCCTGCTGCACGTTGCGCAACTTTCGTGGGGCTGCGACTTCTGGCACTGTGTCGGATGCCTGGCCGGTAGCAAGCTGGTCCGTTCGGATGGCGAGAATGGGGAGTCGATCCATGCATACGCGAATGAGTGGGCGCAGCGTTTCTCCGATTCTTCTGGCTGCACTGTGCGTTGCGCTGACGGGACCGGCTTTCGCGCAGTCGCACGATGCCGCGCATCTGCCGAAGACCACCACGCCACCGCCATTGCAATTCCACTACATGGGTCCGCCGGCCGGTGGACGCGTTGCCTCCGTCGCGGGGATCCCCGGCGATTACTCGACGTATTACCTGGGTTCTGCTTCGGGCGGCGTTTGGAAGTCCACCGACGGCGGGCACACCTTCAAGCCGATCTTCGACGAGCAGGACACGTCCGCGATCGGTGCGATTGCGGTGGCGCCTGCCGACCACGACACGGTGTGGGTGGGCACCGGCGAGCCCTGGACGATTCGCCCGAGCGACATCGTCGGCGACGGCGTCTACAAGTCCACCGATGCTGGCGCGACCTGGAAGCACATGGGGTTGCCGAAGACCGGACGCATCGCGAAGATCCTCATCAACCCGAAAGATACGAACAACGTGCTGGTTTGCGCCGAGGGTTCCGGCGCGGCCCCGCAACGCGAACGCGGTGTGTTCCGCACCACCGATGGCGGCAAGACGTGGAAGCAGACCCTGTTCGTCAACGAAGAGACCGGCTGCAGCGGACTCAGCATGGACCCCGGCAATCCCGACACCGTGCTCGCCGGCACCTGGCAATTCAGCGTGCGTACCTGGGCGGAGCTGAGTGGCGGTCCTGGTAGTGGCGTGTACATCTCGCACGACAACGGCCGGACCTGGACGCACCTGACAACCGCGAACGGGCTGCCGAAGCCGCCGCTCGGCAAGATCGACGTGACGATCGCACCTTCCAATCCGCAGCGCATGTACGCGTTGATCCAGACGAGGGACCAGGGATCGATGTGGCGCAGCGACGACGGCGGCAGCAACTGGCAAGTCGTGAGCTGGGATCGCAACCTCATCATGCGCGCCGGCTACTACATCTTCATCGAGGCCAACCCGAAGGACGCCGACGGCGTGCTGGTCCTCAACAGTGGCGACCATTATTCGAGCGACGGCGGCAAAACCTTTTCGGGCGAAGGCGGCAAGAACGTGAAGCCGTTGGGCGCCGCATCCTGCGGCGATTGCCACGACGGCTGGATCGATCCGACCGATCCGAAGCATTACGTGCTCACCGACGATGGCGGCGCCAACATCGCGACGGGTGCCGGGACGGCGATCCACGTCGCGCTGCCCAACGGGCAGATCTACCACATCGCGAGCGACGACCAGGTGCCGTACTGGATCTACGGCAACCGGCAGGACGACGGCGGCTGGCGGATTTCCAGCGATCTTTCGCAACCGAGTGGCAACGGACTTTTGCCGGAAGACGCCTTCATGCCCGAGGGCCACGGCTTCAATCGGTACTATGACGAAGACGAAGGCCGATCCGGTGCCAAGCCCAAGGTCGACAAGGAACTGCTCGCCAAATATCCGAAAGCCGCGTCGCCGCCGAAGGGCTGGGCGCTCGGCCCGAACGGCGAACCGAAGACGCCACCGGATAGCAGCGGTTTCGAAGGCCCTAATGAAGAGCCTCCGACGTACCAATATTTTCCGAATGCCTGCGAGTCGGGATTCACGATTCCGAAGCCGGGCAACCCGGACATCGTGTGGTCGTCGTGCTATGGCAACGAGCTGTACCGCTTCGACCTGACTCAAGGCACGCCGCATTCGGTGTCGCCGTCCATCGTCGGTCTGGATTCGCCGCCGAACAAACTCAAATATCGTTGTCACTGGACGCCGCCGCTCGCGATCGATCCGTTCGACCACGACAGCGTGTTGTACGGGTGCCAGATGGTGCTGCGCACGACGGACAAGGGCCATTCCTGGACGGAGTTCAGTCCGGACCTGTCGACGCGCGATCCGGCCTTGATCGTTCCGAGCGGCGGGCTGATTCAGGACAACCTCGGCCAGTACTTCGGCGCGCTGGTGTGGTCGCTGGCCTACTCGCCCGTCGAGAAGGGCCTGCTGTGGGCGGGCACCAACGACGGCAAGGTCTGGTACACGAAGGACGCCGAGTCACAAGGCCAGCCGCAGTGGATCGACGTCACCGCGAACCTGCACCTGCCGCCGCGCGGCAACGTCAACCAGATTGCGCCGTCGCATTTCAATGCGGGCACCGCGTACATCGCGGTGGACTTCCGCTTCGCGGGCGAGGGCGACCACAAGCCGTACATCCTGAAGACCACCGATTACGGCAAGACCTGGAAGAACATCAGCGGCAATCTGCCGTCGGACAATCCGTTGGATTACTCGCTCAGCGTGGCCGAAAACCCGAACCGCGAAGGCATGCTGTTCGCGGGTACGGGCCATGCGTTCTATTACACGATGGACGATGGCAAACACTGGACCCGGTTCAGGAAGGGCTTGCCGCCTTCGCCGGTCACGTGGATCAACATCCAGCCGCACATGCACGACATCGACGTGTCCACGTATGGCCGCGGCGATTACATCCTGCCGAACATCGCGACGTTCGAGCAGACCGGCAGTCCGGAGCAACCGAACAGCGGACGCACGCGGCTGTTCAAGCCCGGCGAGGTCTACCGCCAGGCGCGCAGTGTCTATCCGACCGCGGCCCAGCCGGCGCGGCCGCAGTTCCAGTTCTATCTCGCGAAGGCGCCGAAGGACCCGGTGCAGCTGCAGATCCTGGACGCGCAGGGGAAGGCGATCCGCACCGAAAAGATGCAGGCACATCAAGGTCTTAATGGTACCTGGTGGGATCTTTTCTACGACACACCGACCGACGTCCGGCTGCTCACGACGCCGCCCGAGAACCCGCACATCTGGGACGAGCCGCGCTACCAGGGCAAGAGCCATCGCACGATCATCCATTGGGGCATGACGCCGCACACCGGTACGCCGATCGCGGCGCCGGGCGATTACCAGGTGCGGCTGACGGTGGACGGCCGCAGCTACACGCAGCCCTTCAGGGTGGTGAAGGATCCGAAGATCAAGGCCAGCGACGCGGTGTTGAATGATTCGACCGCGCTGCAGGTGCAGATCGCCGCCGCGATCAGCGAAACGTCGGACATGGTCAACGCGATGGAGCAGTGGCGCAGGCAGATCGAGGATCAATTGAAGACGCGCGCGTCGGGCGCCGCGGCGGATGCGCTGCGACACCTCGATGCGCAGATCCTGGAAGTCGAGAACCAGTTGGTCAGCCCGGAAGCCCGGCTCAGTGACGACAAACAATACTCGACGCCATTCCGGATGTACTGGAACCTCCGCTGGCTCGCAGGCCGTGTCGGGCAGGGCATCCAGAACACGGCCGGTGGTTCGGATTACGAGCCGACCGTCGCGCAACGCAACAACTTCGCTGACCTGCAGGCAAAGCTCGCTGCCACGCGCACGGCATTCGAGAATCTGAAGACCACGACCGTGCCGGCGTTCAATAGCGCCGGCAATGGCGTCAAGATCGAGTTGAGTAAATAGAAAACGCCGCGGGTTTTTGTAGGTTGGGCTTCTCCCGAACTTGTTCGGGAGAAGCCCAACGATCGCCGAACCTTGCGGTGGAATCGGCGCCCGCGTTGGGCTTCCCCCGGATCACGTCCGGGGTCAGCACCAACCTACAAGAGCGCCGACGCCGGCCATCAATCGGGAAGTGCGTCGTGGTAATCGATCGCTTGCGTGCGGTCCGGACGGCCTTCGGGTTTGAGTCTCGCCGCGACGGGCGTGACGAGGATGGACACGGCGAAATTCAGCGCCAGTGCCAGCAGACCGATGTAGATGCCGTAGTGGGCTTCGCCGAATACGAACGTGTACACGGGTTTCAACCCTTGCGCGTACGCGAGCGCGCTGCCGAGAACCATGCCGACGAGCCAGCCGAGCAACAGCGCCGACGCGCGCAGCCAGCGCGTGTACAACCCGCAGATCACCGCCGGGAAGATCTGCAGCATCCAGATGCCGCCCAACAGTTGCAGGTCGATTGCGAATTTCGTGGGCAGGTACAGCACCGCCAGCAGGGCGCCGAATTTCACCAGCAGCGAGATGTTCTTCGCGATCCGCGATTCCTGTGCGTCGGTCAAATTGCCATTGACGTATGGCCGCCAGATGTTGCGGGTGAAGAGGTTCGCGGCGCCGATCGACATGATCGCCGCCGGCACCAGCGCGCCCAGCGCGATCGCGGCGAAACAGAAGCCCGCGAACCAGGGCGGAAAGCTGACGTTGATCAGCGCGGGCACGGCCATCGAACCGTCCTTGACGTCGATGTGCGCGGCCAGCGCCATGTAGCCGAGCAGGGCGACCAACCCCAACATCACGCTGTACGCAGGCAGCCACACCGCGTTGCGACGGACAGTTTGCGGGCTGTCTGCCGACAGCGTCGCGGTGGTCGCGTGCGGATACAGGAACAGCGCGAACGCCGAACCCAATGCGAGCGTGGCGAACGACCAGTACTGGTCGGGTTTCAGCAGCACGCCGGTGTCGCCGCCCTTCGCGGCGAAGGCCTTTTCGGCGGCATCGAACACCGCACCGTAGCCGCCCAGCTTGATCGGGATGATCACCACCGCCGCGATCACGGTGATGTAGAGCATCGCATCCTTGACGAACGCAATCAGCGCCGGCGCACGCAGCCCGCTGGAATACGTGTACAGCGCCAGGATCAAGAACGCGACGATCAGCGGCGTTTCGCGGCCGATGCCGAGTGCGCCGAGGCCCATCGCCTCGAACACTTTTTCGAGGCCGACGAGTTGCAGCGCGATGTAGGGCATGGTCGCAAGCACGCCGGTGATCGCAACGGCCAGCGCGAGCCCGCGGCTGCCGTAACGGCCTTCGACGAAATCCGCCGAGGTGATCCAGCCGTGCTTTCTGCACGCATTCCACAGGCGCGGCATCGCCAGGAACACGATCGGGTACACGAACACCGTGTACGGCATCGCGAAGAAACCGTAGGCGCCGACCGCGTACACCAGCGCCGGCACCGCGATCAGCGTGTAGGCGGTGTAGAGATCGCCGCCCAAAAGGAACCAGGTGACGAACGCGCCGAAACGTCGTCCGCCCAAACCCCATTCGTGCAACTGCGAGAGATCGCCGCGCCGCCAACGCGCCGCGAAGAAACCGAGCACGGTGATCAGCACGAAGAAGAACGCGAACACGCCCAGCGCGGTCGGGTCGAACCGGACAGCACTCATGCGCGCCACCGGCGATGCACGATCCACGTCAGAATTGCCGCCAGCACGACCCACGCGAATTGCCACACATAGAAGAACGGAAATCCCGCGACGGTCGGCACCGCGCGGTTGTAGAACGGCACCCACAACAGCGCGATGAAGGGGATCAGCAACAACCAGGGCGTGAATTTGCGCGGCATGGGCTGCGTGCTCCTGTGAGGGCCTACTGACGCTATGCCAAGTGAGCCGCGTTGCTTCGCAGCGGTTGCCAGACAAGGTGCGCGCCGCAGCGCCATGGTGGTTCCATGGTCAAGGTGCGCGCCGCGGTATGGCGACCGCTGCGAAGCAACCCACGGGCCGGGGCCCTTTGCCCCCATGGCTGCGTCATCGCTCGTCGATGTATCGACATACATCTTCCTCGTTCTTCCGTGCCCTGCGGGCAAAGGGCCGACGGCGCGGCCACGTGGCATAGCGTTAGCAGGCCCTATGGGCAGGACGTCCGGTGGCGGCCGTGGCATCATACGCGCCTTCGCCGCCGGTCCGGATTTCGTGGAACAGAAACGCGTCCAGTTCGATTTCGAAATCGCCTTCAGCAACGGGGGCGGCCTCAAGGGTTGGGATTTCCGGCTGGACATCGACGGCGACGACATTTCCGACGAAGCGCTGGCCGATTACCTCATCCGCGACCTGCGATTGCTGATGGTCGGCAGCGTGGCAGTCAGCAACAAGAAGATCATCAGCGAGCCGCACAAGCGGTTGGCATCCTGAGCGCAACGCAACGCGGCACGGGGAGCGTCGATGCCCAGCAACATCAATCGCGGACCGCGCCAGATCTGGCTGGCGCTGATCTGGTCGCTCAAGGGCCTGCGCGCAGGCTGGCGCGTCGAGGCATCGTTTCGCCTCGAAGTGATCCTGTTCGTGATCCTGTTTCCGGTCGGACTGTGGCTCGGCCGCGGCGCGATCGAGAAAGCGCTTCTGGCCGGGTCGCTGCTGCCGGTGCTGGCCGCGGAGATGCTGAACTCCGGCCTCGAAGCCGCCGTCGACAAGTTGTGGCCCGAACTCCATGAAACGGCTGGTCGTGCCAAGGACATGGGGTCGGCCGCGGTGTTTCTGCTGATGATCAACGTGCTGGTGATCTGGGGCGTGATCCTGGTTCCGCGCGCGTTTTAGCGTCAAGGCCAGGCCGTTGCGTGCGCCTGCCGCGCGTGCTGCAATCACCGCCCAGACTGAGCACGGAGAATCCCATGCGCGCTGTCCGCCTCGCCGTTTCGTGCTTCGTGTTGATGCTCGCATGCGGCCTGCTGTCGGGCTGCGGCTACAACCAGATCCAGACCAAGGACGAAGCGGTCAAGGCCGCGTGGTCGGAAGTGATCAACCAGTACCAGCGCCGCGCCGACCTGGTTCCGAATCTCGTGGCCACCGTGAAGGGCTACGCCGCGCACGAGGAACAGGTGTTCCGTGAAGTCACCGAGGCACGCGCGAAAGTGGGACAGGTCACCGTCAACGCCGACGACGCGGCGTCGCTCGCGAAATACCAGGCCGTGCAGGGTGAACTTTCCAGCGCCCTGACGCGGCTGATGGCGGTGTCGGAAAACTATCCGAACCTCAAAGCCGACGGTCTGTTCCAGAACCTGCAGGCGCAACTCGAAGGCACCGAGAATCGCATCACCGTTGCTCGCCACCGCTATGTGCAGGCGGTGCAAGATTACAACGGCTATATCCGCAGTTTTCCGGTGAATCTGACCGCGAAGGCATTCGGTTACAAGGTGAAGCCGAACTTCACGGTCGACAACGAAGCTGCGATCTCGACCGCGCCGAAGGTGGATTTCGGCAATTCGGCGACTTCAGCCCCGCCGCCACCGCCCGCGGCTCCGTCGGCACCGACGCCACCGCCCGCGCCGGCGCCGGCTTCGAGCACGCACTGATATATCGACATGCACTTCGACTCCGATTCCGTTCGCACTGGGGGTCGCGGCGAAGCCGCGCACTCGAAGTGGCGGACGGAATCCACGCTCGTTGCCAACGGCTTTCGCACACGTGCTTTCTTCGGCACCAGGACCTGGCTGATTCTTGCCAGCGTGTGCGTAATGCTCTTTTCCGGCGTCGCGCACGCGGACATCGCCGTGCCCGCCTTGAAGGCGCGTGTCACCGATCTCACCGGCACGCTCACGGCGCAACAGACGCAACAACTGGAATCGCAGCTCGCCGCGCTGGAGCAGCGCAAGGGCGCGCAGGTCGTGGTGCTGATGCTGCCGACCACGCAGCCCGAAGACATCGCCGATTACGCGACGCGCGTGTTCGATCAATGGAAGATCGGCCGCAAGAACGTCGACGATGGCGTGCTGGTGGTGGTGGCCAAGGACGACCGTCGCGCGATGATCGAGACCGGCTACGGCCTCGAAGGCGCCATTCCGGATGCCGCGGCATCGCGCATCATCCGCGAGTACATGTCGCCCAAATTCCGGGTGAACGACTTCTACGGCGGTTTGAACGACGCGATCGGCGCGCTGGCGAAACTCATCGACGGCGAACCGTTGCCGCCTCCGCTGCAGGGCCCGCAGCACAACAACGGCGGCGTGGCGCACGGGCAGGACTGGTTCACCGGCCTGCTGGTGGCGGCCTTCATGCTGGTGTGGGCGCGCGGCATGTTCGGCCGGTTGCCGCGGGTGCCGCGCGCGGGCGTGGTGGGCGCGCTGACCGGCGTGCTGTCGTGGTTGTTCAGCGGGTTGTGGCCATTGGGCCTGGCCTTCGGCGTGATCGGCGTGGTGTTCGGCTTCATCGGCGGAGCCGGTGGGACCTTCGCGCGGCGGGGCGGCTCCGGCGGCTGGGGAGGATTCGGCGGTGGTGGTTTTGGCGGTGGCGGGTTTGGTGGCGGTGGCTTCGGTGGCGGCGGAGGGTTTTCCGGCGGCGGCGGTTCCACCGGTGGCGGCGGCGCTTCGGGGAGTTGGTGATGGATGCGATTCGTTGGTTGCGGCA
>JBQCCP010000101.1:0-3380 GCA_051962095.1 Rhodanobacteraceae bacterium | reverse complement strand
CGACCTGCTACTGCGACAGCGTGCTCCCGCAAGTCGTCGAAGATCTGGCCGCGGTGCTCGCGCACAACGATATTCCGGTAAAGCTTGTATCGAAGGAAGTCTGCTGCGGCATGCCGAAGCTGGAACTCGGCGACCTGGCTTCGGTCACGAAATACAAGAATGAAAACATCCCGGTGCTCGCGCAAGCGGTGCGCGAGGGTTTCGACCTCACCGCCGCGATCCCGTCCTGCGTGCTGATGTTCAAGCAGGAATTGCCGCTGATGTTCCCCAACGACGAGGACGTGAAGCTGGTGCAGCGCGCATTCTTTGATCCATTCGAATACCTCGCCGAACGCCACGCGGCGGGCCTGCTGAAGACCGATTTCAAGCAATCGCTCGGCAAGCTTGCCTGGCACGTCCCCTGCCACCAGCGGGTGCAGAAGATCGGCCCGAAGACGCGCGACATCCTTTCCCTTGTGCCGGATACCGAAATCGTCACGATCGAACGCTGTTCGGGCCACGACGGCACCTACGGCGTCAAGACGCAAACCTACGCCCTGTCCCGCAAGATCGCGAAGCCGGTCGAACGCCGGATCGCCGAATCCAGGGCCGCCACCAGCACCAGCGATTGCCCGATGGCCGGCGCGCATCTCGCGCACGGCTTGAACGACCAGCCACCGCAGCAGCATCCGCTGTCGTTGCTGCGGAAGGCTTACGGCATTTAACGGGACTCGGGGGCATAAAGCCCCTTCGTCATTCCGGGGCCGCATCCGGCTCCATTGGATGCGGAACCCGGAATCTCTTTTCGTCATGACGAGTCAGACCAACCCGACTCGATCAAGCAAGCATGAACCGAAACGCGAATCATGAAGCCACTTACACAAAACGACCTTCTGTCCCTCGAACAATACGTCCGCGACCGCGCCGATTTCCGCACGCGCGTGCTCGCCCACAAGCGCGACCGGAAAGTTCGAGTCGGCGAACACGTCACGTTGCTGTTCGAAGATCGCCTGACCATCCAGTACCAGATCCAGGAAATGCTGCGCGCGGAGAAGATCTTCGAGCCCGAAGGCATCGCCGGGGAGCTGGCCGCCTACAACCCGTTGATCCCGGACGGCAGCAATCTCAAGTGCACGATGCTGATCGAGTACGACGACGTGGAGGTGCGCAAGCGCGAACTGCTGCGCCTGCGCAACATCGAACACGAGGTGCAGCTTGTCGTGGGCGATCACGCGCCCATCACGGCGATCGCCGACGAGGACCTGCCGCGCAGCAACGACGAAAAGACCGCCGCGGTGCACTTCCTGCGTTTCGAACTGCATGCCGCGGCCGTTGCCGATTTCAAGCGCGGCGCGCCCGCGACATTCCGCATCGAGCAGCCGAACTACCGCGCCGAAGCACGCCTGACCGAAGCGCAGCAGCAAGCGCTGGCGGCGGACCTGGGCTGATCGCAAGCGCCGCGATCCCGCGCCTCCGTTATCGCGTCAGGATGCGCCTGGGCTTGACCGGCAGTTTGCCGCGCCAGTAAAGCAGCAGGATGAAGCCGCCCACCGCGCCGCCGAGGTGCGCGAAGTGCGCCACGCCGGACTCATAGCCGCTGACCCCGAAGAACAGCTCCAGCAGGATGTACCCGATCACGAACACCCACGCCGGCATCGGCACCGGGAAGAAGATCAGGAACATCTTCATCCGCGGGTACATCACCCCGAACGCGACCAGCAGCCCGAAGATCGCCCCCGACGCGCCGATGGTCGGATAGAACTTGTGGATGAAGAACTGCGCGACCAGCAAGTGCGCGACGGCCGCCGTCACGGCGCAGAAGAAGTAGTAGAACGTGTAGTGCCTTGCCCCCAGCAGGTGTTCGATCGGGCCGCCGAACATCCACAACGCAAACATGTTGAAGAAGATGTGGCCCCAGCCGCCGTGCAGGAACGCATAGGTGATGATCTGCCAGAAATGGAAGCCGACCGGAATCGCGCCGCCGTTCGGCAAGCCCGCCAGATGCGACGGCCCGATGGGCCACAGCGCGCCGTAGGCGATGAACAGCGGGTGCAGCGACGGGACCAGTTCCAGCAGGAAGATCGCGACGTTGGCGATCAGCAGCGCACGGGTGACGGGAGGCAGGTCGTAGAGCATCGGTTGTCCTTGCGAGCGTCAAGGGTAACCGCACACGCGGCCGCCGTCAGGTCGGCGCCTTCGCCGCCTGCAAGCGCTTGAGGAATACCGCCTGGCGCTTCTTCTCGATATAGCCTTCGCGCAGATAGAAGCGATGCGCGCGTTCGCGCAAGATGTTCGAACGCACGCGCACGCTTGCGAAGCCGCTTTCGCGCGCCCATGCCTCCACCGCGGCCAGCAGCATGGCGCCCGCACCCGATCCGCGCGCTGCCTCGTCCACGACCAGCGCCGCGAGTTCGACGAAGGGATCGGCAATCAGCAGGCGCCGTGGCTCGGCATGTGCGAAGCCGCACGCCACGTCCCGCGCATCGACCGCCACCAGTACCACGCCATGATCGGCCGCATCGGCCAGGCGCCGCACGATCGTGGCTGCGTCCGCCGGGTAGCCGAGCTGCCCGGAAAGCGAAGCCAGCGCTTCGCCGTCGGCAGGGGTGGCGGCACGAATGCGGATCACCGGAACACGCCAATCAGGTCAGGTTGTCCGCGCTGGCCTTCGCGTGCGCCGCGACCACCGTCGCCACGACCTGCGAAACCTTCTTGCCGGTCGGGATGTGCAGGAATTCATTCGGGCCGTGCGCGTTGGAATGCGGCCCCAGCACGCCGGTGATGAGGAACTGCGCCTTCGGGAATTTCTCGCCCAGCATGCCCATGAACGGAATGCTGCCGCCCTCGCCCATGTACGCGGCGGGCGCGCCGAAGGCGTCCTGCGAAGCCTGGATCACCGCGTCATTCAGCCATTCCGAAAGCTGCGGCGCGTTCCAGCCGCTGCCGTCCTTTTCCAGCCTGAAGGTGACCTTCGCTCCATACGGCGGATCCCTTTCCAGCAATCGCTTCACGAACTCGCCGGCCTTGCTGCCGTTGGCGGTCGGCGGCACGCGCAGGCTCAGCTTCAGCGACGTGCCCGGGCGCAACACGTTGCCGGCGCTTTCCAGCGGCGGCAAGCCACCCGCGCCGGTGATCGCCAGTTGCGGGCGCCAGGTGCGGTTGAGGATCAGCTCGACGCGATCATCGCTCACCGGACGCGTGCCGTCGGTCCACGGGAACTTGGAAAACACCTCGTCGCCCAGGATCCCGGCGCACTGCTTGGCCTGCTCGATGCGCTCGGCGGGAATGTCGACGTACAGTTCCTTCGGCACGATCTCGCCGGTGTCCGGGTCTTCGAGGCGCGACAACAGATGCCGCACGATCCGGAAGGTGTCGGGCACCACGCCCGATGCATCGCCCGA
>JBQCCP010000100.1:0-23769 GCA_051962095.1 Rhodanobacteraceae bacterium | reverse complement strand
GCCGACGGCTCGACGCTGCTGGTGCACGACGGCGACGATTACAAGCGGATCGACCTCGACGCGCCGAAGCCCGAACCCAAGGACGTGAAGCTGGACGGCCTGTTCATGCGCGTCGATCCCAAGGCCGAGTACGCCGAGATCTTCAACGACGTGTGGCGGCGCTATCGTGATTATTTCTACGTCGCGAACACGAACGGCTACGACTGGAACGCGCTCCGTGCCAAGTACCAGCCGTTGCTGAAGTACGTGGGCGACCGCACCGACCTCAACTACGTGCTGGGCGAGATGATCGCCGAGCTGTCGAACTCGCACACCTATGTCGCGGGCGGCGACCTCGGCCTGCCGGACAAGCCGCACGTCGGCCTGCTGGGCGCCGACTTCAAGCTGGATGCCGCGAGCGGCCGCTACCAGATCGCGAATGTATTCCCCGGCGAGAACGACGAGCCGCGCTACCGCTCGCCGCTCACCGAAGTCGGCGTGGACGCCAAACCGGGCGATTACATCCTCGCGATCAACGGCACGCCGCTGACCCAGGACGAGAATCCCTACCAGTTGCTGCGGATCGCGCCGGGACAGATGGTGCAACTGCTCGTCAACTCACGACCGAGCACGGACGGCGCGCGCACGGTGCTGGTGAAACCCATTTCGAGCGAAATGGACCTGCACTACTACGACTGGGTGCAGGCCAACCGCGCGTACGTCGCCAAGGCCAGCAACGGCCAGATCGGTTACCTGCACATTCCCGACATGGGCGTGGATGGCGCGCGCGAATTCATCAAGTGGTACTACCCGCAGTTGCGCAAGCCGGGCCTGATCATCGACGTGCGTGACAACGGCGGCGGCTTCATGTCGCAGACGATGATCGAACGGCTGTCGCGCAAGCTGCTGGCTTACAACTATTTGCGCGGCAGTTCGATCACCGGCACCTATCCGGGCGCGACGTACCTCGGCCACCTCGCGGCGCTCAGCAACGGCACCACCGCGTCGGACGGTGACATCTTCTCGTACATGTTCAAGCAGGCGAAGCTCGGGCCGCTGATCGGCACGCGCACCTGGGGCGGCGTGGTCGGCATCGGCGACCTCGGGCCGCTGATCGACGGCGGCAGCGTGAACGTGCCGCAGTATGCGGCGATCGTGAACCTGGAGGGCAAGTACGCGGTGGAGGGCCACGGCGTCGAGCCCGACATCGTGGTGAACGAGGATGTGTCGCAGCAACTGGCCGGCAAGGATCCGCAACTCGACAAGGCGATCGAGGTGCTGGAAAAGGAAATCCAGGCCCATCCGCTGAACCTGCCGCCGCAGCCGCCGGGCCTGGACAAGGCGCCGCCGCACATGCGACCGCAGTCCGCCGCCAGCGCCGCGCCCGCGGGTTGAACCCAACCACTCGTCATCCCAGCAATCGTCGGGATGACGAGCAATCAACTTCTCCTGATCAGCGTCCTGCGTCGCAGGTCGATCAGAAGGTTCGTCATTCCGGGGCCGCCCGCGCCTTCTGCGGGCGGAACCCGGAATCGGTCTTGTGTTCGAAGCGTTCGCAAAACCGATTCCGGGTTCGCCTGCGATGGAGCCGCAGGCGCCCCGGAAAGACGAGATGAAAGACTCTTGCTGAAACGTAGCGCGAAGCAGGTCTTCCATTGGAAGAAGAGAACAGCCAACAGAGCATCATCGCCAATCAGGAAAGCTCGTGGTCCGGACACGCATCACGAGTGCGCGCTTTCGGATTGCTGCGCACGCAACGCTTGGGTCAAGGTTTCCGCATCCCGCCAGGTCAGCGGCGGGCGCTTGCGGAGGAGCTTGAGCATCCGGCGGGCGCGACGCTGTTTCGCGACGATGCGCAGCCAGCGCGGATCGAGCGGCTCGGCCGTGAAAGCATGCAGCATCCGGCCGTCGCTGGCGAAGTGGCGGCCGAGTTTTTTCGCGAGCGCCTGCAGGCTGGCGGCGGTGAAGAATCCGACGTGCTGGCCGGTTTCGGGCGCGTAGTAGTGCCACTCGCCGGGGCGGTTGTTCTGTTCCGGCAGCAATTCGGTGGAGAAGATCAGGATCGGCGCGCGTTGCGTGAGTTCCCGAAAAACCGGCAGCGGCTCGGTGAGGTGTTCGGCGACTTCGAAGCACGTCACGAGGTCGAACGCCGCGTCCGCATCGGCCTCGAAGCCCAACGCGAACAGGTTCTCGCAATGCGGATCGCTCCAGCGGAAGTCATGGCCGCGATCGCGCATCAGCCGCACGAACAGGCCGGTGCCGGCGCCGTAGTCGAGCGCCATGCGCACGTCGCGAAAACGCCAACGCAGCAGCGCCTCCACCGCGTTCGCCAGCCACAGGTTGCGCATCACGATGCCGGTGTCGAGCGCAGCGATGGCGTGGTCGGTATACGCTTCCGCAAGCCAATGCGGATTTTCGACGGATACATAGCCGCACGCCGTGCACCGCTGATACCGCGCGCGATGATGGCCGAGAACCGTGAGTTCACCGAAGGCTTCGGTAGCACCGTTGCACAGTTTGCAGGTCATGCCTTCAGTTCGCGCAACGCGTCGGCGGCATCGCGCAGGTGGGCGGCCGCGGACATCGGAGGCACGCCGTATGGCAGCACGCCGAGGCACGGCGCCGCCAGCGAGCGGTTCAGCATCACCAGGTTTTCCTTGGGGTTCAGCATGTCCGGGTCGATGCGGTTGCCGATCCAGCCCAACAGGTCGCAGCCGTCGGCGCGGATCGCGCGTGCGGTGAGCTGCGCATGGTTGAGGCAGCCGAGTTTCAGGCCCACCACCAGGATCACCGGAAGCCGCAGGTGCAGCGGAATCGCGTTGCCACGCAGCGAATCGGACAGCGGCGCCAGCCAGCCGCCCACGCCTTCCACCACGATCGCGTCGCCGTGCATGATCGCGAGCGAATCGTAGGCATCCTCGATTGGCGGCAGCGTCACCTCTTCGTCCATTTCCGCCGCGGCGATGTGCGGCGACACCGGCGACTTGAAGGCGAACGGATTGCAGTGCTCGTAGCGCTCGGGACGGGGATCGCTGGCCGCGATCAGCGCCAGCGCATCCTCGCTGCGCAAGCCCTCCGGCGTCTCGTCGCAGCCGCTCGCGACCGGTTTCATCCCGGTGGCGCGCAGGTTCGCGGCGCGCAGCGCGTGCAGCAGCGAACACGCCGCGAAGGTCTTGCCGATGCCGGTGTCGGTGCCGGCGATGAACACCCCCTTGGTTTTCATGCTGGCGATCTCGCTTGCAGCCGCTTGCGGTAGCGGTCGGTGAAGATTCCAATCAGCCCGAGCAGCGCATAGCTGAAGCCGGCCAGCGGGATCAGCCACATGTTGCCGGTGGGCTGCGCCGCCAGTGCGATCAGCGTGGACAGCAGGCCGATGGCCGCGCAGAACGCCCACACCGACAGGCTGACTTGCGCAGCGATCGCGTGCTCGCGTTGCAGCGCTGCCTTGTGGATACCGTGCCGGAACAGCAGGGCCAGCGTGCCGGCCATGCAGGTGTAGGAAATGCCGTAGCACACGAACAGGATCGACATGGTTCGAACCGTTGCGGCGTGGATAGCGAAGTCCGGCGACAACGCGCCGGCAGTGATGGCGGCGAAGAACGATGAATACACCACGTGCAGCGGAAACACGAAGATCAACGCGAAAAACACCAGCAGCAACGACAGGCGCAGGCTGGTGCCGTCGGTCAATCGCATCGAGTCGCGCCAGCGTACGTGGCCGTGCCAGAACAGCGCCAGTTGCACGAAGCATGCGGCGAACGCCGGGATGCCGCGCAGCGCGTGTTCCAGCGCCGCCACGTCGCGTGGCAGGCTGCCACCCGTGATTACCAGCAAGGTGATCGCGAACGCAAACGCGCCGTCCACGAAGTTGTCCAGGCGCGCGCTTTCGGCGCGGTCGCCGCGCATTTCCATTCCGGTGGTCGCGCCGGGCTCGGGCATGGCGCGATAATACGGGTTTCCTGACCCGTACACGTTCATGTTCGAAGCCGCTCCCATCACCGCCACCGATAAACCCAGCCTGTACGCCGAACTCGCGCAGCAGGCGCGCGGACTGCTGCATGGCGAAACCAATCTGGTCGCGAATGCCGCCAATTTCGCCGCGCTGGTCTTCAACGCGCTGCCCGACATCAACTGGTGCGGGTTCTACTTTCCCGATGGCGACGGGCTGGTGGTCGGACCGTTCCAGGGCAAGCCGGCCTGCGTGCGGATCGCGCCCGGGCGCGGCGTGTGCGGCGCCGCTGCGGTGTCGCGCCAGACGCAGGTCGTGCCGGACGTCAACGCGTTTCCCGACCACATCTTCTGCGATGGCGCCTCGCGCTCGGAAATCGTGGTGCCGCTGGTCCGCGCCGACGGCTCGCTGCTCGGCGTGTGGGACGTCGACAGCCCTTCGCTCGCCCGCTTCGACGACGAAGACCGCGCAGGGATGGAAGCGCTGTGCCGCGAATTCATGGCGGCGCAGGCCTGAGCGCCTCAGTCGAAATCGATCACGTCGCCTGATTCCGGAAACGCGCGTTCGACGGTGTGCGGCGGGACGTCGTTCCAGCGCTGCAAGCCGAAGGTGTTCCAGTCCGTGACGCGGCCCGTGACCCGAAAGCGGTCCAGCGCGTAGGGCAGGCCCTCGCCCTGCAGTGGCATCGCCGAATCGGAAACGTGGAAGTGCAGGTGCGGTTCGGTCGAATCGCCCGAGAATCCTGCTTCCGCGATGACCTGGCCCACGCGCACGCGATCGCCTTCGGCAACCCGGATGCTGCCGGGGCGCAGGTGTTCATAGGTCGCGAACCGGCCGCCGCCAAGATCGAGCGAAACGAAATTGCCGGCGGCATCCGGATGGGATTGGCTCTTGTTGTCCTCGATCCGCGCGGCCTCGGTGACCCCATCGCGCATGGCGGCCACGCGCGCGTCCGCGACCGCCAGCACCTTCGCCCCATATGAAAACGAACTGGTGGTGAGACCGGAATCGTCCTTCAGGGTGTGACCCTGGCGATCGACCTTCATCCAGTCAATCGCGAGGCGACCGGGCAGGCGCGCGCGGCCATCGCTTTCGATGAACACACGGCGATGCCCGCGCGGCCAGACGTCGCTGTACACCGCGACCCAGGTGCCGTGCGCCACCGGCGGCGCGAGCACGGGATTGCGATCCGCCGAAACGGGTGTCTCGGCGCCGGTGATCACCGTTGCCTTGTCGCGTTGCTCCGTCGTCAGCCGGTGGCGAACGGAAGGCGGCGCTTTCGCGCCGGCCTCGACGGTCAGGTACAGCACCGCTTGCGCGCGGGGCGCGATGACGGTGCTGCCCGCTTCGAGATTGATGCGGCTGCGCAGGGCGGGTTGGCCCAGATGCAGCAGCGGTTTCCCGTCACCGCCCAGCACATCGAGCGCCGTGAGTTCCACCGTGGCGTCGGACGTGTTGTCCACGTGCAATTCGTAGACCAGCCGCTGTCCGCCCAACACCGTGACCGGGTGGATCGGTGCGCCGACGCGGATGGTGATGCCGGAAGCCCATGCCGGCGTGCCGCAGCCGAGAAGCAGCAGAAGGAGTGCGCCCAAAAACAATCGGAAGCTCATCGGAACGGCACCCGTCTGGCAGGTTGAACGTCTGCTTGCCATGGCGCAAGGCGGAATGACACCGCCCGCGCGACGGCTGATGATGCCATGGACGGAACAAGATTTTGCGGAACGTTGCCTGAGGGTCACCCGCCCGTCGCGAAGCCCGGATACAGCGTCATGCCACCGTCGACATAGATCGAGGCGCCCACGATGTAATCGGCTTCGTCGGACGCCAGCCACGCGGCGACGCGCGCGATGTCGGCGGGCAGGCCGATGCGTCCGAACGGGATCAGTTTTTCCAGCGCGGCGGCGGCCTGCGGGGTATCCCAGGCCTTGCGGTTGATCGCGGTTTCGATCGCGCCGGGGCAGATCGAATTGACGCGGATCTTCTGCGGCGCCAGCTCCTGCGCGATCGATTCCATCAACTGCATGATGCCGCCCTTGGTGGTGGCGTAGTTGCAGTGCCCGGCCCACGGGATTTCCTGGTGCACGGAGCTGGTGAAGATGATCTTGCCGAGCGCGCACGACACGTCGCGCATCCCGCGCCGGATGAATTCGCGCGCGGCTTCGCGGGCCACCAGGAACGCGCCGGTGAGGTTCACGCCGATCACCTGGTCCCATTGCTGCAGGGTCATGTCCACCAGTTTCGAATCGCGCTGGATGCCGGCGTTGGAACACACGATGTCGAGCGTGCCGAATTGCTTCACCGCTTCGGCGAACATCGCCTGCACCTCGGCTTCCTTGCTGATGTCGGCCTGCACCGCGATGGCCTTGCCGCTGCCGGCCGCATTGATTTCGTCGCAGATCTTCTGCGTGACCTCCGGCTGCACCACGTAATTGACCGCGACGTTGGCGCCCTGCGCCGCGAGTTCGCGCGCGATACCTTCGCCGATGCCGGAATTCGCGCCGGTGACCAGCGCGTTTTGCCCGACGAGGCGCCGGGGCGACGGTTGTGCATTCATGGCAACTCCTCCTTGTTGGAATTCGTGGATGCGTTGTCCAGCCACCCGCCGACGAAGCCCGCGCGCTGCAGGCCCGTGCGGATCGCGGCGCACTCGCGCATCAGGTCCCAGAGCATCCTGCTGCGATGGTTCTCGATCATCAGCACGATTGGTCCCTGGTGCAGCGCGAAGTGCCATGGCGACACCCACGCGGTCATGCCGCCATCGGGATCGGCGTAATTGGGTTCGGGATACGACATGTTGAACGAGGCGTGGAAGCCGTAACCCGCCGCACTGTGGCCGATCAGCGTTTCGAGGTGGCGGATTTCGTCCAGCACGATCCGGGGCGCGAACGGCAGCGAGGCGATCGCCGACCACGGCGAGATGGTGCCGTCGTCGGGCCCGAAGGGCGCTCCGCGCGCGGTGTAGTCATAGAACTGGCGGGTGCGACCGCGATAAGTCGCCTTGACGTTGCCGGGCCCGTCGGTGGCCGAGAAGCCCCAGCAGTTCTTTTCGTAGCCCACGAAGCGGCGCGGATTGCGGCGCGCGTATTCGCGCTGGATTTCCGTGGTGACGCGGCTGTTCTCGAAATAATCGGTGTGCTTGGACGCCATGAAGTGGTCGCGGATGCCGCGCGTATCGATCCAGATGTGCGAGAACTGGTGGATGAACAGCGGCCCGGCGTACAGCACGTCGCGGCCGTACAGCCGCCGCCACTTGAAGGTGGACGTCCACGCGTGGTATGCGTCGGGCGTCACCGAAAATTCCGGTGCGGCCAGTGCCAGCACGTACAGGATCAGCGCCTCGTTGTAGCCGAACCAGCGGCACGGCAGGAAACCCGACTCCGGTTTCCAGCCCAGCGCCACCGCATCGCCGCCGTCCTGCGCCCAGCGCCAGTCCACGCGCGCGTAGATCGCCTGCGCCCGTTCGCGCACCTCGCGCTCTTCGGCGCCGTCGCCGGAAAAATATTGCGCGGCCACCAGCATGCCCGCCAGCAGCAGCGCGGTGTCGATCGTGGAAAGCTCGCACTTCCAGGTGCGGGTGGCGCTCTTCGGATCGAGGAAATGGTAGAAGAACCCCTTGTAGCCGACGCCGTCGGCGGCGCCGCTCTGGTCCGCGGCATCGAAGAAGCGCAGCGCCGCCAGCGTGTAGGCGAGCGCGTCGCGGTACAGCAGCCAGCCGCGCTCGACCGCCACCGGATAACACGACAGCGCGAAACCGACCGCGGCGATGCTGGCCGGCTGGGTCGGGCGCGTGGAGTCCAGCACCAGGCCGGTTTCCGGATTGACGTGCCGCTCGAAGAAGCGGAACGCCTTGCGCTGCAGGTCGTCCAGCACCGCCTCGTCGGTGTGACTGGTGCGGTCGATGTTGCGCCCGCGGGGAGTGTGGTTGGTGGGCGGCGGGGTCACGTGGGCGGACATGCACTGCTGCCTCAAGCCGCGAGTTCCACGCGCACCGCCGCGATTGCGTGCGGCGGCAGGTCGAGCCGGATGTCGAAGCCTTCGCCCTGCGGCACGATCGCGACGGATTCGGATTCGAGCTGCGAGGCCTGATCGAGTGCTCCGACTTGCCGTGCATCGAGGTAGCCGGGTGAGCCCATGTCCAGCCAGGCGGCCCGGCTGTTGCAGTGGGCGTCGTCCACGCGCTGCACGCTCGCGGTCTTGGGCTCGCGCGAACTTTGCACGTGCCAGGTCACGGCTTCGTTCGAGATGGCGTGGCGCGGGAAGGCGTGGTTCGTGAGCAGCAGGTCGACATAGCTGTCGTCGGCACGCACCGCCCACGCGTCCACGGTGGGGTGCGAACCTTCGACTGGCAGGCGCGCGTCGCCCAGTCCGTGCAGCAACTGCATCGCGCGGTAGGTCGGCTTGGCGATCCCGTTGATGGTCTGCAGGCCGAAGCCGCCGTGGAACGGAATCGAGGAGAAATAGTTTTCCTCAAAGATGTCGGAGAACGTCCACCAGCTGTAGCAGTGCACGAGGTCGGCCACTTCCAGCATGTTCTTGAACAGGAACGCCGCGGCGTAGGGTTCGTCGTGGAATTCGAAGAACGGATTGGACGACGAATTCCATTCCGTGTAGCAGAGCGTGCGGTCGCCGACGGTCGCGCGCATCTTGCGCACGCGCTGGATCAGCACGTCGCGCGGCGCGTCGGAAAGCTGGGTTTCGGTGTCGTCGCCGGGCTTGCCCAGCGCATCGGTCGGGTAGTGGTGGGTGGACACGAAATCCGGCGGCAGGTGGTTCGCCTCGCAGAAGCCGAGGAAATCCGGCACCCATTCGTCATCGGCCGTGGCCGGGCCGCCCACGCGCAGCTGCGCATCGACGTCCTTGATCGCGTTCGCGGTGCACTGGTAGAGCTTGAAGTAATCGGCCTGGCTGCCTTTCCAGAACGCGTCGAGATCGGGTTCGTTCCACACCTCGAAGTACCACGAACGCACCTCGTCGGCGCCGTAGCGCCCGACCCAGTGCTTCACCAGCCGCGCGACCAGGTCGGCCCACTTGGCGTAGTCGCGCGGCGGGGTCACGTTGGCCTTGTAAAAAAACACGATGTCGCCGCCGGTCTGCAACGCGGTCGGCATGAAAGAAAGCTCCACGAACGGCTTCATCCCGATCGACACCAGGAAATCGAAGACCTGGTCGGCGTTGAAGAACGAATACACATCCTTGTCGCACTCGATCAGGTAGGTGCACATCTCGTCGTTCAGCAGGCCGTGGAAACGTACATAACGCACCCCGAGTTCGACGCGGGTCTTGCGCATCTGCGCCTGCCAGTCGGCGCGCAGCGCCAGCAGCGCGCGACCGCTGCCGACGGTGTGGCTCCAGACGTGCGCGAGTCCGCTTCCCGGCGCATCCAGGTTGCAGGTGAAGGTGGTGGGCATGGACGAGTTCCTCTGTGCATGGACCCTCCCCGGGTGACGATGCAACCTCATCAAGAATGACGGGCTCGATTTTCCTCGCTCAGGGCCACGCCGATGTCGGCGTCGCGTGAAAGCGGCAGCTTGTCGAAGCGCACCAGCACGTCGTGCGGCCGGCCATCGTCGATCAATTCGATCGCGCGCCCGGGCTGCAGCGCCCCGTCCACGCTGATGTCGGCGATGCCGGTGTCGCCGGGCTTGCGCACGAACTCGATGCGGTAATGCGCGCCGCCCTGGCGCCAGTCAGCCGACCAGCGTTCCCAGTCGTCCGGCACACAGGGCGCGAACGAGAGCGTGTTGCCTTCGCGGCGCAGGCCGAGCAGCGATTCGATCAGCAGGCGATACATCCAGCCCGCGGAACCGGTGTACCAGCTCCAGCCGCCGCGGCCGCGGTGGCCTTCGGCGGCATAGACGTCGGCCGCGACCACGTAGGGTTCGAGGCGATAGCGTTGCAGCGCATCGGCGTCGCCGGTGTGTGACAGCGGATTCAGCATGCGCGCGATGCGCCACGCGTCTTCGGCGCGGCCGCGTTCGGCCAGCGCCATCGCCACCCACACCGCGGCATGGGTGTACTGCCCGCCGTTCTCGCGCACGCCTGGCACGTAGCCGCGGATATAGCCGGGATCGAGCGGCGCCTTGTCGAACGGCGGCGTGAACAGTTTCACCAGGCCCGCCTCGCTGTCGGCAAGGTGTTCCAGCACCGCGTCCATCGCGCGGTCGCTGCGCGCGGGGTCGCCGATGCCGGCCAGCGCCGACCAGCTTTGCGGCAGCGAGTCGATCCGGCATTCCTCGCTGCGCGCGGAACCGATCGCGACGCCGTCGTCGTTCCACGCGCGCAGGTACCAGTCGCCGTCCCAGGCGTGGCGCTCCAGCATCCGTTCGAGTTCGGCGGCCGTGGCGACGAGATCGGCGGCGACCGCTTCGCCTTCGCGCGCGGCTGCCAGCGGCCCGAAGCGCTTCAGGACGTCGTGCAGGAACATGCCCAGCCACACGCTCTCGCCGCGGCCGGCGAGGCCCAGCCGGTTCATGCCGTCGTTCCAGTCGCCTCCGCCGATCAGCGGCAGGCCGTGCTCGCCGAAACGCAGGCTGTGGCGGATCGCGCGCAGGCAGTGTTCGTACAGGCTGGCCGATTCGCCGGTGGTGCGCGCATCCTCATACACCGACTCCTCGTCGGCGGCGAGGGCGCGGCCTTCGAGGAACGGCGCAGTCTCGTCCAGCACGGCGGCGTCGCCGGTGACGCGCACGTATTCGGCCGTGCACCAGGGCAGCCACAGCAGGTCGTCGGAAATGCGCGTGCGCACGCCCTTGCCCGTGGGCGGGTGCCACCAGTGCTGGACGTCGCCCTCGCGGAACTGGTGCGCGGCACAGCGCAGCAGTTGCGCGCGGGTGAATCCGGGCCGCGCATTCAACAGCGCCATCGCATCCTGCAACTGGTCGCGGAATCCCCAGGCGCCGCCGGACTGGTAATAGCCGCTGCGCGCGAGGATGCGCGACGCCAGCACCTGGTACAGCAGCCAGCCGTTCGCGAGCAGGTCAGTGGCGGCACCGGGCGTGCGCACGTGCAGTTGCGAGAGCGCGTCGTGCCAGTGCGCGCGCACGCGCTGAAGTTCATCCTGCGCGGGAACGGCGTCGCCGAACGCCCGCACCAGCGCGCGCGCTTCGATTTCGCCCGCCGCGGCGCCCAGCACGACCACCGTTTCGATTTCCCCGCCCGGCAGCAGTTCCCAGGTGACGCGTTGGGCGGAACAGGCGTCCAGCCCCGCGCCCACCGCGCCGTCAAGGGTTTCGGTACGCATTCCAAGCGGCGCGCCCATGCCGCGGTTGCGGCCGATGAATCCGAGCCGGTCGGCGGTGACGGCCGTGCGCGCCGCGCCCATCGCGTGGAAGGCGACGCGCGAGGAAAACACGTCGTGGAAGGGGTTGTGCGCGAACAGCGCGCCGCAGCCGGGATCGATGCGGGTGATCACGTGGCGTCCGCTGCGGTCGCGGCGCTCGCCCAGCACCCATTCGACGTAGCTGGTCAGCGAGACCTTGCGCGGGCGGTCGCTCTTGTTCGCGAGTTTCAGCAGCGTCAGCTTGACCGGCGCTTCGCGCGCCACGAACACCGTGGCCTCGCTGTAGAGGTCGGCGTGCGCGTGCTCGAAGCGGCTGTAACCGAAGCCGTGGCAGGTACGGTACGGATCGCCGCTGGGCGACGGCTGCGGCAGCGCCGACCAGAATTCGCCGGTGGTTTCGTCGCGCAGCCACAGCGCTTCGCCGCTGGTGTCGCGCAGCGGGTCGTTGTACCAGGGCGTCAGGCGGAATTCGTGCGCGTTCTCGGCGAACGTGTAGGCGCCGCCGGATTCGCTGACCACCGAACCGAACGACTCGTTGGCGAGCACGTTGCTCCACGGCGCGGGCGTCGGCGCGCCGGGCTTCAGCCAGATCGCGTATTCGCTGCCGTCGTTGCGGAAGCCGCCCAGCAGGGTCGGCAGCCGCAGGTCTTCGGAAAGCGGTTGCAGCGCGTAGCTCGCGGGCAAGGGTTTGCGCAGCGCAAGTTTCGAGGGCGGTTCGGTGTCGGGCTCCGGGATCATCCGGGCAATCTGGTCGCGCAGGCGGCCTTCGTCGCCCGAGAAAACGCAGCGCGCCACCGACAGCATCAGCGCGCGATCGGGCGCGGCCAGGTGTTCGATGCGCCACGCGAACATCTTTCCGCGGCCCTGGCCGCCGCGCGCCTCGGCACCCGATTCGATCAGATAAAGGATGTGTTCCTGCAACTCCTGCCGGTAGCCGGACAGTTCCTCGTTCCAGATCAGGAGGTCGGCGGGCAGGCCGCGCAACTGCCAGTAGCCGTGGGCCTGGATCAAGTGCCGCACCAGGTCGATCTGGCTGACGTTGGCGATCCGCGCCAGCACGATCGGCAGGTCGCCGGAGATGCCGTGCTTCCACAGCGCCGATTGCGTGGGCAGCGCGCCGTCTGCGTCGCGGCGTGCTGCGATCGGGCCGTACAGCAGCGCGCTGGCCACGCGTTCGTAGCGCTGCGCTTCCACCGCCGTCATGTTGAGCTGCTGCAGCGCCACCTGGTCGTGGGTCCACGCCAACTGGAACACGCGCAGGTGCAGGTGCCGTTCGCGGTATTTGCGCGCCAGGTTGAGCGCGGCCTCGCGATCGCGCGCGATGCCGGTGAGGATGTCGAGGCTCGCGGTGTGGCCGGGGCGGATCTGGATGCGGCGCCGGATCGAGACGATCGGATCGAGCACCGCTCCGGTATGGCCGGGCAGCACGGCGCCGTCCGCGATCGAGCGTGCGTTCGCGGGACCGCGCAGGCGCCCGAGGAACGCTTCGCGGTCGGTTTCGAAGCCGCCGCTTCCCAGCGTGCCGCCGCGGGTGGTCACCTGGTGGACCAGCCAGGGGTTGTGTTCGTCCGGGCTGCGTGGGCGGCGTGTCACCAGCAGCGCGTCCAGTTCCGGTGCCGATTCGGTTTCGAGGAAGAGCTTGCTGAACACGGGATGCGAGGCGTCGGCATCCGGCGGCGCCAGCACGATCTCGGCGTAGGTGGTGATTTCCAGCGTGCGCGTCTTCAGGGTGCGGTTGGTCAAGCGCACCCGCCGCAGTTCGATGTCGTCCTCGGCCGATACCGCGACCAGCACCTCGGTGGCGATGCCGTGGTCGTTGCGGTGGAATTCCGCGCGCGCCTGCGAGAACGTCGCGCTGCAACTGCCGCCCGCATCGCCCAGGGGCTGAAACGTCGCCGACCACACGTTGCCCGACTCGACGTCGTGCAGGTACACGAAGGTGCCTTCGTCGTCGCGCACCGCGTCGCCGCGCCAGCGGGTCAGCGCGAGGTCGCGCCAGCGGCTGTAGCCCGCGCCGGTCTGGGTCAGCATCACGTGGTAATTGCCGTTGGACAGCAGGTGCACTTCGGGCAGCGGCGTGTCCATGCGCGTGACGTCGCGCGTCTGTACGCCGGTGCCCGCGCGGGTCTGGCGCGGCTGCTCCACGTCCAGCGTGGCCGGATGGCGCGGCCGCGCCTCGGGAATCTTTTCGCGCAACAGCAGTTCGTGGGCGCGGAACATCGGCTCGCGCATGAAGCGCTGCTGCAGCGGCTGTCCGTTCAGCAGCGAGGACAGCGCGAGGAAACTCATGCCGTGGTGGTGCACCATCCAGCTTTTCACCAGCGCGAAATCCTCGTTCTCGCTGACGCGCCCCGCGGTGAAGTCGAGTGCTTCGTAAAAGCCGTAGCGGGTGAGCGCGCCGATGCCGGCCAGGCGTTCGAGGTTGTCGCAGGCCGCGGCGGGATCGAACATCAACGCCATCGCACTGGCGTACGGCGCGATTACCAGGTCTTCGCCCAGGCCGCGCTTCAGCCCGAGGCCCGGTACGCCGAACGCGCGGTATTGATAGGTCAGGTTTGCGTCGGTGGTGTTGTACGCGGATTCCGACACGCCCCACGGCACCTGCTGCTGGCCGCCGTACTGGATCTGCCGCGCCACCGCGGCGCTGCAGGTATCGAACAGCAGCGTGTTGCGATACGCCGGCATCAAGAGGTGCGGCATCAGGTACTCGAACATCGAGCCGCTCCACGACACCAGCGTGGGCCGGCCGACCGCGATCGTGAACAGGCGCCCGAGCTTGAACCAGTGGGTCGGCGGCACCTGGCCCTGCGCGATCGCGACGTAGCTGAGGATCCGCGATTCCGACGCCAGCAGGTCGTAGTGGCTGGCGTCGCGCTTGTCGCGATCGACGTCGTAGCCGATCACGAACTGTTCGCGCCGCTCGTCCCACAGGAATTCGAGATCCATCGCCGCGAACGCGCGGCAAAGCGCGGCCAGCGCCAGCGCGTCGTCGTGCTGGCGATTCAGCGTGGCGCGCAGTTCCTCGAGGGCGGCGCACACGTCGGTGGCGCCTTCGCTGGCGAGACGCAGGATCGCGTCGCCCGCCAGCGCCTGGGCGCGTGCGCGCGAGGGGTTGCGTTCCAGCTCGTCCAGCCGGGCGCGCGCGATTTCGTCGTCGCTGCCGCAGTCGCCGAGGCCCAGCCACGGCGCCAGCTCGTCCAGTTCCTCGTACGCGGCCGTGGCCTGGCGCGCGAAGACTCCGACCCATTCCGCGAACTCGCGCGGCACCGCGGTGCCGGCCGCGAGTTGCGCGAGCTTGCCGGACTCGGCCTCGATGCGCGCCAGCAGTCCGTGCAGGACGGGCAGGTTGTCCGAATGGCCGACCGCATCGGCAAGCAGGCCGTCGAGTTCGGCGAGGGTGGCCGCCAGTGCGAGGTTGGCGTGCGGCTCGGCGCCGTCCACCCCCGGCAACTGCTCGCCCAGCACGCGCGCGGTGTCGCGCAGGCCGCGTGCGAGGTTGACGGACACCAACGGATCCTCGTTGGTGTGCTCCAGTGCACTCGCCAGCACCAGCAGGCAGGCGATCAGGTTGCCCGAGTCCACGCTGGACACGTAGCGCGGCGGCAATGCCTCCAGGGTCAGCGTGTCGTACCAGTTGTAGAAATGCCCGCGGTGGCGCGGCAGCCGCTTCAGCGTCTCGAGCGTGGCGCCCGTGCGGCGCAGCAGCGCGGCGCGGGTGATGTAGCCGAAGTCGTGCGCGGTCAGGTTCGCCAGCAGCGCCATGCCGATGTTGGTGGGCGAGGTGCGGTGCGCAACCTGTTCCACCGGAAACGCTTGGCAGTTGTCGGGCGGCAGCCAGTTCTCCCGGGCGTTGACGAAGCTTTCGAACCAGTGCCAGATGCATCGCGCGACGCCGCGCAGGAACATTTCCTGGGCACCGTCCAGCGGCAGCGACGGCAACGCGGGAGTGCGGCTGATCCACCACGCGAGGACCGGCGACATGAACCACAGCGTCAGGAACGCCAGCGCGGCGGGCAGCGCTTCCGGCACGGCCCATGCGAGCAGCAGGCCCGCGACCACCGCGGTCGCCGGCGCCACCCACATCAGGCGCGCGTAACGCGGCAGCGTCGACGCCGCGCCGCGCACCGCATCGGTCATCGGCGTCCATTCCAGCAGGTGGCGGCGCGTGAACAGCAGGCGTCCGGCGCTGCGGGCGATCGCGTCGAGGTTCAGCCAGGTTTCGAACGGCAGCGTCGCGATCGAAAACACGTCGCGCAAAAGCTCATCCCGGATCCCGCGCCAGGTGCTGCGCCAGCGGCGCCGCGGTACGCGCTGCTTCACGTTGCGCCCGACCTGCACCAGCGCGATCAGCAGCGGCGCGCCCAGCAGCAGGACCACCACGACCAGCGTCCAGTACACCGCGAATGGCCCGTGCGACCAGCCGCGCAGCAGCAGCGCCAGCATCGCCAGCGGCACCAGTCCGCGGCGCAGGTTGTCGAGGATCTTCCAGCGATGGTGCGCCTTCAGCGTGTTGCGCAACCCGCGCCGGCGCGGCCCGGGCACGATCGGCAGCAGCCATTGCACGATCTGCCAGTCGCCCCGTGTCCAGCGATGGCGGCGGCGCACGTCCACGCTGAAGCTGTTGGGCTGGTGTTCGATCAGTTCGATGTCGCTGACCAGGCCCGCGCGCGCGTAGGAACCTTCCAGCAGGTCGTGCGACAGGATCAGGTCGTTGGGAAAACGCGAGCCGACCGAGCGGCTGAACGCGTCCACGTCGTAGATGCCCTTGCCGACGAACGAGGCCTCGCAGAACAGGTCCTGATACACGTCCGACACAGCACGGGTGTATGGATCGAGCCCGGTGGAATCGCTGTACAGCCGCGCGAAGCGGCTGGGACGATCGGCGCTCCACGTCACCGAAATGCGGGGCTGCAGCAGGCCGTAGCCCGCGACCACGCGGCGCGAGCCCTTGCTGAACCACGGACGGTTCAACGGATGCGCCATGGTTTCGATCAGCTTGCGCGCGGCTTCGGGCGGAAGCTGGGTATCCGCGTCCAGCGTGATCACGTAGCGCGCGGTCTGCAGCGCCTCCACGTCGCCGATCACCACGCTGAAGGCGCGTTCCGGGGGCACGCCACGCAGGATGCGGTTCAGGTCGCCCAGCTTGCCTCGCTTGCGTTCGAAACCCATCCACACCGATTGCCGCGCATTCCATTCGCGCGGCCGGTGGAACAGGTAAAAGCGCGTGCTGCCGGCCAGCGGATACTTCGCGTTGAGCCGGTCGACGCCCGCCGTGGCCGCCTGCAGCAGGCCGGCGTCGCCCGGCATGTCGCGCTCGGGCGCGTCCGGAAAATCCGTCAGCAGCGCGTAGCGCAGGTTCGGATCGCGGTTGCCGAGGTAGCGGATTTCCAGTTCGTCGAGTTGCTCGGCAAGCCCGTGCGGGCTGCCGAGCAGCCACGGCACCACCACCAGCGTGCGACAGTCGTCGGGACTGCCGCCGGAGAACGACATCTTCGGCAGCAGTTGCGCGGGCACCAGCATGCCCAGCGCCCAGTTCACCAGCGCGACCGCGGGCTGGCTCGCTGCCACGAACACCGCGATCAGCAACACCACGTCGACCGCCAGCGGCATGGGTGCCACGTACCAGCGGTGGCCCGACCAGACCAGCGCGGTGATCACCAGGCTGATGGTGAATATCCCGCCGAGGTACGTGGCGGAGGGCCAGCGTCGCAGGCGCGCTGCGATGCGGTGTTCGGCCGGCGCGCTGGCGCCGAGTTCGCGTTCGAGTGCGGCCCGTCCCGGGCCGATCAGGAAATAACCGACGTGGTGCACGCGCGGGTCGCCGGCGGGATCGTGGTCGGCTGCCGCCAGTTCGATCGCACGCCGCGCGATGTCGGGTTCGCCGTGGCCGCTGCGCAGCGCCAGCGATTCGATCGTGTACCGGTAGCGGCCGCGGGTCGCGAAATCCATGTCCGCGTAAGCACCCGCGGGATCTTCCGCGAGGATCCGGTCTACCACGGCCACGCGTTCGATCAGTTCCGACCAGTTGGTTTCGTTGACGCGCCGCAGGCTGTTGATGCGGTTCGCGATGGAAACCTGGTCGGCGGCCTGCTCGCGCGCCTCGCCGTCGATCACGCGCGCCACGCTGGTGCCGCGTTGTTCCAGTTGCCCCTCGGCGAAGCTCAGCGCGAGTTTCAGCGATGGATGCTTGCCTTCCAGCAGGCGGTAGAACTCGGCCGCGAACGCGGGCGAGATGAACGATTCGGCGCGCGCCATTTCGGCGACGCTCACCAGCATCTCGGCGGGCGTATGGGTGGCGACATCAACCAGGTGCTCGGCCCAGAACTCGGCACGCGAGTACGCCTCCAGGCGCCGCGCGATCGCGACCGCGCAGGCGGCGAGTCCCTCGATCAGCGTGACGCGGATCAGCACCGGCAGCGTCCACAGTTCCACCATGTCCAGCGGACCGTGCCGCTGGTAGTCGTCGAGGTAACGCTCGATGGCATCGGGTTCGAGATTGCCGTCCAGCGAGGCGATGCACGCGCGCAGCAGCCGCAGGATGCGCGGCACCACGGTGCCGTCCGCGGTCTTGCTGCGCGGTAGCCGCCGCCACACCCTTGGCGACAGCGCTTCGCGCACTTCGCGGATCTGGTTGCGGATCAGGTAGACGTTGTCGATCAGCCACTCGGCGGCCGGTTCGACGCGGCGGTTCTCGCTGGCGGCGGTGCGCGCGACCGCGTAGGCGTGCGCAAGGGTCTGGTCGTGCTGGGTGAGCGCGCGCGCGATGTCGAACGGCGGCGCGTCGGTCAGCCGGTTGTGTTCACGCGCGAGCGCGGCGGCGGAAACCGCCAGCGCTGCAGCGTCGGGCATGTCGCGCGGAGCCGTGTGCACATGCGCGATGCGGCGCGCGGCGCGCCGTATCCGGAACCTGCGAATCCATGCTTGCGGGCGGTGTTTGCGCGGCACCTCGAGGGATCACTCGTCCATTGGAACCTTCGATGTTAGCGAAACCGCCGTTGCCGCAATGTATCGACAGCCGGTCGCCTCCCGGGCGCCGGCATCACGCCGGGGACTCGTTCAGCACGTTCAGGTGACCATCGGGATCGCGCAGCAGTGCGACCGTCGCGCCGCGCGCGAATCCACTGACCACGACGCCGTCGGGAAATCCGGCATCGGCCAGCGCTTCCAGCAGCACGTCCACGTTTTCCGCCTGCCAGACCGAGCGATCGGAGGCGATGGCGGTGAGCGCAGGCGGCGCGGTCGCGCGACCCGGCGGCCGGCGGTAACCCAGCAACTCCAGGTGGGGCGTCCGCGTCCGGGCTTGCAGCGCGATCACGTCCACCTCGACGTCAGCGAGAGCGTCGAGGCGCTGCTGTTCGAGTCCGCGGTTCACGCCGCGCGCGGCGATGCGGAGGCCGAGCAGTTCGTAGTGCAGCACGCTGCGTTCGACGTTGGCCACGCTGATCCCGCTGTGGTCGATACCGAGCGTCGCGCCTTCACCCGTTCCCGATTGCCAAGCCGGATCGCCGGCGCCGTCGGGGAACGCGATCAGTTCCAGTGGATGGCCGTCCGGATCGCGGAACTTGAAGGCGGTCACCGAACCCGTGGAGGGCGGCAACGTTTGCGGACCGCCCTGCGTGATGGGCGTGGCGCCGTGCCGCAGCACGCGATCATGCGCGGACGGCATGTCTTCGGTGACGATCGCGCAATGCTGGAAACACAGGTCGTTCGAGGCGCGGTCTTCCGGATACGGCGCGGCGTTCGGGAATTCCGTCAGCATCAGGGACTGCGCTCCGAGCGAAAGCCCGGCGCAACGCGGCGGCGTGTCGCACAAGCCGGGCAGCAGGGCCCAAGCCGGCGCCGCTGCGCTGGCGTCCTCGACCACGAATCCCAGCGCGTCGCGGTAGAACGCGATCGCGCGTTCGAGGTGCGCGGTGTTGCGCTCGAGCCGCAGCCATTCGCGGATGCCGTGGCTCATGGCCGCTGCGCGCCGCGCCGGTTGACCCAGATCGCGTACAGCGATTGCGACGCGCACAGGAACAGCCGGCTGCGGTGTCGATCGCCGAAGCAGAGATTCGAAACCGTGCACGGCAGCTTGAGGCGACCGAGCAAAGTGCCGTCGGGCGCGACGCAGTGCACGCCATCGCCGACGGCGGCCCAGACGTTGCCGTCCTCGTCGCAGCGGATGCCATCGGCGTGGCCGGTGGCGGTCGCGTGGAAGTCGCGGCCGTTGCGCAGCGACTTGCCGTCGTCGCCCACGTCATATGCGCGGATGCAGTGCTTCGAATCGGGTTCGAACTGGATGCCGGTGTCGGTGACGTACAGGCGCTTTTCGTCGGGCGAGAAGCACAAGCCGTTCGGACCCGCGATATCGCCGATCACGACGTCCAGCGAGCCGTCGCGCGGATCGAAACGGTACAGGTTGGCGGGTAGTTCCGACACGTGCTTGCCGCCTTCGTAATCGGTCTGGATGCCGTAGGGCGGATCGGAAAACCAGATCGTGCCCTCGGATTTCACCGCGACGTCGTTGGGTGAGTTGAGGCGTCTGCCTTCGAAACGGTCGACCAGCGTGGTCACGCTGCCATCGAGTTCGGTGCGCACGATCGCGCGCCCGCCGTGCAGGCAGCCGATCAGTCGTCCTTCGCGATCGCGGGTATGGCCGTTTGCGAAGCGCGAGGGTTGCCGAAACACCGACACGCCGCCCGAAGCCGTCCAGCGCATCACGCGGTCATTCGGGATGTCGCTGAACAACAGGCATTGCAGGTCCGCGAACCACACCGGGCCTTCCAGCCAGCGGAACCCGTCGGCCAATTTTTCCAGCGGCGCGTTCGGCAACACCATCGAGCGGAAACGTGGATCGAGGATTTCGTAATCACTCATCGGCGCCGTCCATCTGCACGATCATCAGCACCGCGGGTTCGTCGCCGACGGTGCCGGAACGATGACCCTTGTGCCCTTGCGTGTCGGCGACGCAACCCTGGTCGCCGCCGAACGACACCTCCCCCGCGCCCATTTCCACGCGCGTTCCGTCCATCGTCTCCACGAACCAGCGGCCCGACAGCGGCACGATCCATTGCGGCGCGGGATTCTCGTGCCAGTCGCCGGTCCAGCCGACGGGCAGCACGCTGAACATCGCGCGCGCGGGTTTTTGTTCCAGCACGTCGTTCCATTGTGGCGCGGCGCCGCCCATGCTCTGGCGTTCGAAATCGTGCAGCGTGCGGCGTTCCTGGTGGCTGACGCCGCGCGCATCCGTGCAGACGTGCCAATAGGTGAGTTCGGGTGCGTCAGTGCTCATTGGAGTTCGTCCATCCGGGGACGGCCGAAGGCGGCGCGGTACCGGCCGGCGTGTACACCGCGGTCGATGAAAGCGGCCGCCGCGCCACCACGCCCGCGGGCGCGAGTTGCGTTGCGAATACGACCAACAGCAAGCCGCCGACCAGCCCGAAGTTCTTCAGGAAATCCCAGAAGTGACTGCGCGCCACGCTGTTGCGGGATTTCCAGAAGTCGCTGAACTTCCAGAACGGGTGATACAGGATTGCGGTGACGGCGCAGAACAGCGCCAGCACAAACGCGGCGAGACGGTCGTGCCAGCCGGACACGATGCAGAACGGCGCGACGGCTTCCACGATGATCGCGGCGATCAGCAGCGGCGGCCCGCTCGATTTCGGCAGGAACGAGGAATCGGCCTGCGCGATCGCGTCCTTCCAGAACACGATCTTGTCCAGCGCGCTGAAGGGGAACAGCACCACCAGGCATACGCGGATCACGACCGGGATGAAATAGAGATTCAGCCACATATCGGACTCCTGGATCCCCTCATTCCCTGGAATCGCGTAGCACGGCACCACACACTTCTGGTCATTCCGGGGCCGCGCGCAGTGCGGAACCCGACTGCGTTTGCAGGGACTGCAAACGCGAACGCCGCAGGCGGCCAAAGGGCGAGCGCCAAGGATGGCGCGAGTCTATCGGTTTCAAATCCGTCACGGAGATCGAAACAAACCGATTCCGGATTCCGTCCGCAAGGAGCCGCGGACGGCTCCGGAATGACGAGGGTCCGACACACCATCATTTCATCCGCTCCGCAATCCGGTCCGCCACGCGCAGCGCATTCGCGACGATCGTGAGCGTGGGATTCACCGCGCCGATCGAGGGAAAGAAACTCGCGTCGGCGACATAAAGATTGTCCAGCTCGTGCGCCTTGCAATCGAGGTCGAGCACCGAGGTTTTCGGATCGGTCCCGAAACGCGCGGTGCCGGCCTGGTGCGCGGTACCGCCGATCGGGATGTCCTTGCCCAGGTAGCGCGTGCGGCGCAGCGTGTGCGGATGCGCGCCGATCGGTTCCAGCAGCGCTTCCAGTTTTTTCTTCAGCCGGAGATGCGCTTCCATGTTGTTGTCGGTCTGGTCCACCACCACGCGGTCGCCGTCGTAGCGGATGCGGTTCTCCGGACGCGGCAGGTCTTCGCTGGACAGCCAGAAATCCAGCGAGTGGCGGGCGATGTATTCGAACGGTTTTTCCGGCAGCCAAGTGAGCCAATCGGGCAGCGCTTCGCCGCGCAGCGTGTCGGCGTGGGACTTGCCGGTCATCTGGATCAGCCCCAGCGGAAACTCCCAATCCTTTGCGCCGAAATAGAAGTCGCTGACGCCCACGGTTTTCTGGAAAATCGTGTCGTTGGGTTCGCGCGTGATCGCCATCAGCACCGACTGGTTGTGGCGGATGTAGTTGCGGCCGACCTGGTCGGAACCATTCGCGAGTCCGTTGGGGTGCCTGTCGCTGGCCGACCGCAACAGCAGCAGCGCAGAGGACAGCGCGCCGCAGGCGACCACCACGATGTCGGCAGAATAGGTTTCCTTCGCATCGTCCCGCTCCACTTGCACCGTCGCCACCGTACTTCCGGACGCATCAGTGTCGAGGCGCGAGGCATACGCGCCGGTCAGCAGCGTCACATTCGAATGCGCGGTGAGCGTCGGGTTCACGCAGATGATTTCGGCATCGGCCTTGCCGTTGGTCGGACAGGGATAACCGTCGAACGTGCCGCAGCGCACGCACGGACTCGAACGCGCGATCACACCGTCGGTTTCATCCAGCAGGATGCCGAGCGGCATGTGGAACGGATGCAGCCCTTGTTGCGCGAAGGTGTCGGACAGTTGCTGCATCCGCGGTTCGTGCGCGACCGGCGGAAACGGATACGGTCCGCTGCGATGCGGTTCGGTCGGGTCCTCGCCCGCCGCGCCGTGCACGCGGAAGAGTTTTTCCGCCTCGTCGTAATACGGCGCGAACACGTCGTATTTCAGCGGCCACTCGGGCGAGATACCGTCGGCGTGGCGGGCTGCCTCGAAGTCTCGTTCGCGCAGGCGGAACAGCGCCGCGCCGTACATTTTTGAATTGCCGCCCACGAAATAGTGCAAGCCGGGATGGAAGGCCGTGCCGCGTTTGTCGTACCAGGTCTCGTCCGCCTGGTACGTGTTGTCGATGAAGACTGACTTCGCGCTCCAGTTGTCGGGCGAACGCCTGAGGAATCCGCCGCGCTCCAGCATCAGGATCTGCTTGCCCGAGGGCGCGAGCCGCTGGGCCAGCGCCGCGCCGCCGGGCCCGGTACCGATCACGATGATGTCGTAGTGGTTGCCGGGCATGCCTTCGAGCGCGCAATGAAAGGCTCGTGTTGTACACGAGCCCGCGTCTATGTCAGGTCAACACGCCGGCGCATTTGGAGCGGCATCGCCGGGACGCTATACTTGCGCGGATATGTGGCGTCCACGGGGGCCGGGGACGCCGTTCGTTTTCCTGCCGGAGTTCGCCAGTGAGCACGCATCTCACCCCGTCTGATCGTACCTTCATGCGGCATTTCGCGATCATGATCGCCATGCTCGCGGGCTTTGCAGTGGTGCTGATCATCATCGGCGCGATCGTGTGGACGACCCTGCCGAAGGAGAGCCATCAGCGGGAAGCGCAACGGGCGGGCGAGCGCATCACGCCGGTCAGCGCCGTGTATGCAGGCAACACGGGACGTGCCGCGATGGAGGCCGCAAAGGCCGCCGCGGACAAGGCCGCGGCTTCGCAGGTCGCCTACGGCGGCACCACCGACGGCAAGGCGATCTTCGATCATCTGTGCACCACCTGCCATTCGACCGGCGCGGCGGGTGCGCCGAAGATCAGCGACAAGGCCGCGTGGGCGCCGCGCATCAAGGAAGGCATCGACACACTGGTCAAGCACGCAGTCGACGGCTACACCGGCCCCGACGGCAACCACATGCCGGCCAAGGGCGGCAACCCCGCGCTTTCCGACGCGCAGGTGGAAGCGACCGTCAAATGGATGGTGTCGCAGGTGAAGTGACCGCCGGGCGCGGCAGGCGCGGTTGACCACGAGTTCCGTCCGTGGGAAGCCCAACGTTGCCGGAACGTTCGACATCCTTGTCCTGTTCCGTCCCGCACCGCAGCACAGGGGCCCCGGAAAAGCTCTGCTTCGATCACGGCCATCCTGGCCTCGTTTGAAGCAAAACCGGACCATCCGCGTTGTGGCAACAGCGCGCAGGAGGCGCGCCAAAGCGGGGCCCCTCGAACACGGCGAGCGGCCGACGGAAA
>JBQCCP010000099.1:0-3258 GCA_051962095.1 Rhodanobacteraceae bacterium | reverse complement strand
CTCGTCACGCGCACAGCAACAGCTTGTAGGCCGGATTTTCGCTTTCGTCGCAGTGCGGATATCCCAACGTGTCGAGAAACCGGCGCAGCGCAAGCTGCTCGTCCGCGCGTACCTGGATGCCCACCAGGATGCGGCCGTAATCGGCACCCTGGTTGCGGTAATGGAACAGGCTGATGTTCCAGTCCGGATGCATGTGGCCGAGGAACCGCGTCAACGCGCCGGGTCGTTCGGGAAACTCGAAACGGTACAGCCGCTCATCACTCGCCAGCGGCGAGCGGCCACCGACCATGTGACGAAGATGCTGCTTGGACAATTCATCGTCGGTGAGGTCGAGCACAGCGAAATCCTGCGCGCGGAAGGCTGAGGCCAAGGCATCGCGTTCATCACGATTGGCGATGCGGATTCCCACGAAAATGTGTGCGTTCTGCGTATCGCCGATGCGATAGTTGAATTCGGTGATGTCGTGTTGTCCCAGTGAGGCGCAGAAGCGGCGGAAGCTGCCACGTTCCTCGGGAATCGTCACCGCGAACACCGCCTCGCGCTGTTCGCCCACTTCGGCGCGCTCGGCCACGAAGCGAAGGCGATCGAAATTCATGTTGGCGCCGGACACGATCGCGATCAGCGCACCATCGATGGCTGCCCGCGTGTTCGCATATTGCTTCAGGCCGGCCAGGGCCAGCGCGCCTGCAGGTTCGGGCACGCTGCGGGTTTCCTGATAAATGTCGCGAATCGCCGCGCACACCGCGTCGGTGTCCACGCGCAGCATCGCGTCGGCGTGGCGGCGGCACAGGTCAAAGGTGAGCTCGCCCACGCGTTTGACCGCGGTACCGTCGGCGAACAAGCCGACATCGTCCAATGCCGCACGGCTGCCGGACTCGAGCGAACGCGCCATTGCATCCGAATCCGCCGCTTGCACGCCGATGACCTGCACTTGCGGCCGCTCTGCCTTGATGCACGCAGCGATGCCGGCCAGCAATCCGCCGCCGCCGACCGGCACGAACACAGCGTGCAGGTTTGCGGGGTGCTGGCGCAGCAGTTCCAGCCCGACGGTGGCCTGGCCTGCCATCACGTCGAGGTCGTCGAAAGGATGCACGAAAACGAAACCGCGCTCGGCTTCGATGCGTGCCGCCGCGGCTTGTGCATCGCTGTACGAATCACCGGTCAGCACCACTTCGACGAACGGTCCGCCCAGGCGGCGCACCGCGTCGACTTTCACCTCGGGTGCAGTCACCGGCATCACAATCGTGGCGCGCACGCCGAGCTTCGCCGCGGCAAGCGCCACACCCTGCGCATGGTTGCCGGCCGATGCCGCGATCACGCCACGCGCGCGGTGCGCGGCGTCCAGTTGAACCATGCGGTTGTAGGCGCCGCGCAGCTTGAACGAGAACACCGGCTGCCGGTCCTCGCGCTTCAGCAGCACGCGCGCGCCGAGCCGCGCGGACAGCAGCGGCGCTTCTTCCAATGCGGTTTCACGCGCCACGTCGTACACGCGCGCGGCGCGCGCACGGCGCAACAGTTCGCCATTCGGATCGTTGCCGCCGGCTGCAGTGTCGGCGACCCGCGCGTTCATGCAGGCAGCGCGAGCGCAAGCCGGACGTCGTCGCGGTTGCCGACCAGCGAAAGGCTGTTGGCATCCAGCACGTCCACCAGCTTGCGCAACTGGCGCAGGATCTGTTCCAGCGTGTTCGCGTCGCCGTGCATCACCAGCGTGATCTGCGACACCTCGGGATCGTGCGTGGCCGCCACCGTGAGCGTGTCGATGTTGCAGTGGCGCGCGGCGAACAGGCCGGCCACGCGCACCAGCGCGCCGGATTCGTTCTGCAGCAGGATCGACAGCGTGTGTTTCATGGCAGCCTCTTTCGCGTAGGCGAGTCAAAACATGTCGGTGGTTTCTTTGCCGGCAATTACAGGTGACGTGCGCGAAGCGATGAACTCGCCGGTGATCATCTGCGCATAGGTCGTGCCAGGCCCCACCATCGGATACACGCCGGCGTCGGGATCGATCATGACTTCGAGAAACGCGGGTCCGTCGTGGGCAAGGAATTCGGCGATGACGGTTTCGAGTTCTTCCTTGCGTTCCAGCCGGCGCGCCCAGCCGAAACCGTCGGCCTCCGCTGCCTTGATGAAATCCTTGCGGTGCAGGCTCTTGTCGGTGGCCGCGAAGCGCCGGCCGAAGTACAGCTTCTGCCACTGCCGCACCATGCCGTCGCCCAGGTTGTTCAGGACCACGATCTTCAGCGGCAACCCGTAGGTGGTGACGGTTTCCAGCTCGCCGAGATTCATGCGGATGCTGCCGTCGCCGTCCATGTCGATCACCAGCGCGTCGGGCCGCGCGAACTGTGCACCGATCGCGGCGGGAAGGCCGAAGCCCATCGTGCCCATCGAACCCGACGTGAGCCAGTGACGCGGTTGCGCGAAGTCGAAATACTGCGCCGCCCACATCTGGTGCTGGCCGACCCCGGTGCTGATGACGGCACGGCCTTGCGCAAGACGGTTGATGGTATCGATCACGGCCTGCGGCTGGATCCTGTTGCTGGCGCGGTCGTAGTCCAGCGCGTGATCGCGCTTCAATTGCACGAGGCGCGCGTGCCAGTCGTCGAGCTGCAGCGCCACGCGATGTGTCTTGCCGTAGCGCGTCAGACGATCCAGTGCCGCCGCGAGCGGACCCACGTGTTGCCAGTCGACCTGTTTCACCTTGCCGACCTCGGCAGGATCGATATCGATTTGCGCGATGAACTTTGCCTGCGGCGCGAATTTTTCCGGCACGCCCGCCACGCGATCGTCGAAACGCGCGCCGAACGCGAGCAGGCAATCGCAATCCTCCACCGCGTAATTCGCGTAGGCGGTGCCGTGCATGCCCAGCATGTGCAGCGCCAGCGGGTGGCGTGTGTCGAAGGCGCCGAGCCCCATCAGCGTGGTCGTCACCGGAATGCCGAAGGCATCGACGAATGCGCGCAGTGCGGCCGCGGCGTCACCCTTGATCACGCCGCCGCCGGCGTAGATCAGTGGTCGCCGCGCTTGCGTCAACGCGGCGAAGAATCGCGCGCAGGCATCGTCGTCGAGGCGCGCGTGCTCGATGGCGCGAAGGCGTTGGCGATAACCGGGAATCGGCAAGCGGCACGTGCCGTTGAAACGCAGTTTTGCGTTCTGCACGTTTTTCGGAATGTCCACCACCACCGGGCCGGGACGACCGCTGCGTGCGATCTCGAATGCGGTGCGCAGCGTGGCCTCCAGGCGTTCCGCCTCGGTGACCAGGAA
>JBQCCP010000098.1:0-8920 GCA_051962095.1 Rhodanobacteraceae bacterium | reverse complement strand
GCGTGCATCGGCCGCGAAGCCGAGTTCGAGCAGGCGCGCGACGGCGTCTGCATCGGCCGCGGCCGCGGGCAGATCCGCATCGCGCAGCGGGCGTTTGGGAAGTGTCCAGCCGTTCCAGCGCAGCCAGTGTTCCAGTTGCGTCGCGCCGCGCGCCAACGCCAGACCCAGCGGCGTTTCACCACTGGCGGCGGGGCGTTCCGGATCGGCGCCGTGCGCGACCAGTGATTTCACCAGCGGCAGCGCGAGCTCGGGATTCCCGTCCAGGGCCGCGTGCAACGGCGTGGCCCCGGCGCGATCGCGCGCGTTCGGGTCGGCGCCGCGCGCCAGCAGCGCATCCAGCACCGGCCGCAAGGCCGGGCGGCTGGCATGGTGCAGCGGCGTGCGGCCATCGGCATCCGCGCCGAACAGGTCGGCGCCGCGTTCCAGCAGCGCGAGTGCGAACGGCGCATCGTCGGCGGCGTCGCCGAGCCGCGCCAACGCGCGTGCGAAATGCCCCGCGCCGGCCGGCGTGGCGCCCGCGTCCAGCAACTGGCGTATCGCGGCACGCGAGGCGGGCAGGCGATCCAGCAGCGCATCGAACAGGCGGCTGCCGTCGTCGAGGCACGCTTCGGCGGCGAGGCCATGTTCGAGCAGCCATGCGCGCGGCGTGCCGTCGGCGTGGTCGGCGAGATCGAGGTACAGCGCCGCGAGCTCGGCTTCGGGCCAGATCCGCGCGCGTTCGGGAAATCGCGCGACCACCTTCCAATGACCAAAACGCAAGGCGTCGAGCAGGTGCGAAGGCGTGTCCGCGCCGGCTTCGGGCTGGTTCGCCTGAGCGTGGCTCGCAGGCACGGGCGCGTCCGGATCCATCAGCGCGACGAGATCCCAGCGGCCGGCCGCGGACGCCTGGTCGATGGCGCTGCGCCCGTCGCCGCCCTTGCGCTGCGGATCGGCACCCAGCGCCAGGAGGGCGCGCAGGCAGTCGGCGTTCGCGCGCGGCGATTGGCAGGCGAGCGTCAGCGCGGTGCGCCCGTGCTGGTCGGCCGCGTGCACGTCGGGATGTTTTTCCGCCAGCAAAATCACGACGCCGGTCGCGCCCGCGCGCGCGGCCTCCATCAGCGGCGTGGTGCCGTAGCGATCGGTGAGCGCGGCGTCGGCGCCGGCGTCCAGCAACACGCGGGCGATCTCGACGTGATTCTCGCGCGCCGCGTGGACAAGCGCGCTCGCGCCCAGCGCGTCGACGGCGTCCACGTGCGCCTTGTGCTTCAGCAGGATCTGCACGCCTTCGGGGTCGTCGTCGGCGATGCCCGCGGCTGCGGGCATCGCAGCGTCGGCCTGCGCGCCATGTTCGACCAGGAACCGCAGCAGCGGCCAGTTCGCCGAGCCCGCGGCCACCGCGAGCGGCGTGGCCTGGTTTCGGTTGCGCGCTTCCAGCGGCGCCTGCGCGTCCACCAGGATCGCCGCCACCGCTGCTTCCGCGCACAGCGCGGCGTGGTGCAGCGGGGTGTTGCCGTCGGCGTCGGCGAGCGACGGATCGGCGCCGTTCGCGATCAGCGTCGTCACCGTTTCCGGCCGGCCATGGCTGCACGAGCGGGTCGCCGCCAGCAGCGGCGTCAGGCCGGCATGCGGGCGGTTCACCTGCGCGCCCTTGCCGATCAGCGCGCGCAGGGCGCGGGTGTCCGGCAACTCGGCGGCCAGGACCAGCGCCGAGCGCTGGTCACGTGCCCCGGCGGGCGGTGCTGCATCCGGATGAGCGCCGCGCGCCAGCCACGCGTTGGCGGCTGCGCTGTCGCCCGCGCGAATCGCATCGAGCAGGCCTTCGTCCAGCGTCGCCTGCGGCAGCGTCGGTTGGACGGGCGCAGCCGCGCGGGGTGCGGCATCTTCGCGATCACTGGCATCGACGGGTTCCGCGTTCGGCGCGGCATCGGGCGTGCGTGAAGGCGGTGCGTCCGCCGGCGGTGGCGGCACGCGCTGGCCGCGGCCGCCGAACAGCAGCCGCAGGGTGCGGTTCGCGACGATCAGCGAGCACACCGGCAGCACTACCACCGCGAACAGGAACAACGCGGCGGTGCGGATTTCATCGGGCAGGTTGGCGCCGATGCCGGCGAGGCTGAGCGCACCGAACGCAATCGCGAGTTGCGCCAGCGCCGCGGGCAAAAAGTGCGTCAGGAACAGGTCACGCCCGCGCGTCAGATGGCGCGCGAAGGTGGTGCTGCGCGCCAGCGCTGCGGTCATCCACGAATGTTCTGCGCCCGCGGGATAGGCGTCGTCCCACTCGAACACCAGTCCGAACACCGGCCACAGGCGCCACAGCACGACCAGCGCGATCACCAGCGCCACGGCCAGACCCAGCGTCGCCGCCAGCGAGGGCGTGCGCGACAGCACCGCGAGCGGCCACGCGACCAGCAGGAACACCACGGCCGTATGCACGGCCAGCGCGATCAGGTGCGGCGGACCACGCCTGACCACGGTGCGCGCGAACGACGGTCCGCCGCCGAAGCCGATCGCGTGGCACACCGCCGCCATCGACAACGAGGCGCCGACCAGCAGCAGCACCAGGGAATAGCGTTCCCATGAGGGAGGAATCCAGATCGCGGCCAGCACCGCGATCAACGAAGGCAGGAAACAGGGCAGCGACTTCACAAGCGGCGGCCGGCGGCGGGGCTTGGTCAAAGACATAACAGGCTCGTGCGGCGGACGGCCAAGTATAGGGAGTGTGGATGTACCCGCCACAACGCGGGGCAACGCGCCGCCAAAGGCCGACGCGTCGCGCCGGAATCGGAAGTTGTGTCGCCGCTGTGCGCCACCGGATGGGACGCCGGCAAGAAGGTTGCCGGGCCGGTTTTCGAGCCGTTTTTGCGCCGGGTTCTGCCGCTTGACGCGTGTACTTGCGCGACTCATTCCAAACTGCGATAGTCGGCATAACAAAATTCATACAAACGTATGAAACATGCACGGGCGCGGCCTCCAAAGCCGGCAGACCGTCAAAACCCACGACTGGAGATCCACCAATGAGCAAGCATTCGATTACCGCGCCGGGACTGGCAGGTTTGGCGCTGGCCGCGCTGAGCGTCGCCGTGGCCGGGGCACTGGTGAGCCCGGCCGCGTCCGCTTCCGGCTTCCAGATCAGCGAGAACACCGTTCAGGCGCTGGGCCGCGCCTACGCCGGGCGCGAAGCCGCCGGCAACGACGTCTCGGTGGTCATCAACAACCCCGCCGCGATGGTCGACTTCGACACCTACGCGGTGCAGATCGACGCCACCGCGATCAACGTGAGCACGCAATTCCACGGCAGCGGCACCGATGCGCTCGGGCGGCCGCTGTCGGGCGGCGACGGCGGCAATGGCGGCGGCGTGCATCCGGTGCCGGCGATCAGCTTCATCGCGCCGATCGCGCAGAACTGGCGCCTCGGCTTCGGCATCAATGCGCCGTTCGGTCTCGCCACCGAATACGACGCCGGCTGGGTGGGACGCTATCAGGCGCTGAAGACCAGCGTGAAGTCGATCGACTTCACGGGTTCGGTGGCCTGGGCGATCAATCCGCAGTTCTCGCTGGGCTTCTCCGTGATCGCGCAGAAGACCACGATCGACATCGGCAATGCGATCGACCTTGGAGCCGTGCTGGCCGCACCGCCGTTCTCGCTGGCGCCGACGTTCCTGCCGCAGTCGGCGGACGGCGCGGTGCGCATCCGCGGCGACAACTGGAAGTGGGGCTGGGCGGTCGGCGCCGAGTGGAAGCCGACCACGCAGGACACGATCGCGCTGGCCTACCACGCCAAGATCAACCACAACTTCACCGGCCAGGCCTATTTCACGGTGCCGGCCAGCGTGCAGTTCGTGCTCTCGCAGCCGGGCGTGCCGCCGCTGTTCCAGAACACCGCGGGCAGCGGCCAGTTCGCCACCCCGGCGACCGCCTCGCTGAGTTACTGGCACAAGACGCTGGGCCCGGTGTCGTGGGGCGCGGAACTCGGCTGGACCGGCTGGAGTTCGTTCAAGAGCCTCGCGATCAACTTCGCCAATCCGGCGCAGCCCGACATCAACCAGTATTACGGCTGGCGCAACACGCTGTTCGGTTCGGTCGGCATGGATTACAAGATCAGCGACCAGTGGACCTGGCGCGCGGGCGTGGCCTACGACCAGACGCCGACCCGCGACTTCTCGCGCGACCCGCGCATTCCGGACGGCGGCCGCAAATGGATCTCGGTGGGCGCGGGCTACACGCCCACCCAGAACCTCCGCTTCGATATCGGCTACACCCACCTGTTCGTCAACAACGGCAACGTCAACGACGTCAGCGCCACCGGCGATCACCTCGTCGGCAGCTTCGACAACTCCGGCGACCTGTTTGGAATTTCGATGCAGTACAAGTTCTGACGCACTGGCGTTCAAGCCGTATCCCTCCGAACCCCGCCGCAAGGCGGGGTTCTTTTTGTGCGGCGTCAGCGGTGTCCGCGAACTATGATCCTGGGCGTTGCCGTGATCCTGATGCTGGGGCAGCTTGCGGTGTTGGCGCCGGCGCTCCGTGCCCCCAAGGTGCCGCCAGTCGTGGCGACGCGGTCGGTGTAATCACCCGGCGGTGTGCAGAGCGGACGGTGGCGACGCCCGCCCGGCGAAATCAGCCGGGCAGCGCCCGATTCGTCACGACTTCGATGAGGCCTGCGGTTCCGGCGGCAGCAGCTTCTGGACCTTGGCGCGGACGGTGCTGTCGGTCTGCACCAGGTTGGCGATCTGCACGTAGCGGTGCGGCGTGAGTTGGTGGCTCTCGACCGCGGCCTCCATTTTCTTTTCGGCGGCCGCTTGCAGTTTCGTGCGGTCGTCCGGCGTTTTCGCGCCCGCGAGTTCGGGTTGCAGGGAATCCTTGATGCCTTGCACTTCCACGATGGCTTGCGCGAAGTTTTTCAGCTCGGTGTCGTTCGGCGCAGGTCCCGTGTCGGACTGGCCGGCCGCTGCGTTGGCCGGCGGCGTCGGCGGCGGGTTGGCAGGTTGCGTCTGTGCGAACGCCGCCGGTGCCGACATGGCGGTGGCCAGTGCCGCGGCGAGCGCGACGCGTGAAAAATGAAATCGTCCATTCATTGGAGGGTTCCTTTGGCTTGGAAGGACACGGCGTGGACAACCGCCGCGTCCCAACCGTACCGATGCCCGCAGCACGGGCGCAACCGTGCGCCGCCACGCGGTTCATGCGCGGTTCGTTTGGAACACTCGAACCAGTCAGGGACATGAATCCCCGGCAAACGCCGTGCCGCAATGCGGTCGCGGCCGATCACTCCTGCAGCGTCAGCAGGGACGCATTGCCGCCCGCAGCAGTGGTGTTGACGGTGAAGGTGCGCTCGGTGGCGAAGCGCAGGAGATAGTGCGGGCCGCCGGCCTTCGGACCGGTGCCGGACAGGTTCTCGCCGCCGAACGGTTGCACGCCGACCACCGCGCCGATCTGGTTGCGGTTGACGTAGAGGTTGCCGACCTTCGCGCGGCGGCGGATGTGATCGACGGTTTCATCGATGCGGCTGTGCACGCCGAGGGTGAGTCCAAAGCCTGTCGCGTTGATCGCGTCGATCACCTGGTCGAGCTCGCTGGCTTTCCAGCGCACCACGTGCAGCGCGGGACCGAATACTTCGCGCGTCAGCAGTTTGATCGATGGGATCTCGTATGCGCGCGGCGCGAAGAAGGTGCCATGCTCGGCGCCTTCCGGAAGTTTCGCCATGTTGATCAGCATGGCCGAACCGCGCATCACTTCCGCGTGTTCTTCCAGTGAAGCACACGAAGGCTGGTCGATCACCGGACCGACGTCGGTGGAAAGCAGCGCCGGGTCGCCCACCTTCAACTCATCCATCGCGCCCTTCAGCATGTTGATGACGTGGTCGGCGATGTCGTCCTGCACGAACAGCACGCGGGCGGCCGAGCAGCGCTGGCCCGCGGAATCGAACGCGGACGTCATCACGTCTTTCACGAGTTGCTCGGGCAACGCGGATGAATCCGCGATCAGTGCGTTCTGGCCACCGGTCTCGGCGATCAGCGCGGCGATCGGCGCGTTGCGCGCGGCCAGCGTGCGGTTGATGGTCCACGCGGTTTCGGTGGAACCGGTGAAGCACACGCCCGCGATCTCATCGCGCGTCAGCAGCGTGTTGCCGATCACCGAACCGCGGCATGGCGCGTATTGCAAGACTTTTTCCGGCACGCCGGCCTGGTGCAGCAGCTTCACCGCCATGTAGCCGATCAGCGTGGTCGGTTCCGCGGGCTTGGCGATCACCGCGTTGCCGGAGGCAAGGCCGGCGGCCACTTGTCCGGTGAAAATCGCCAGCGGGAAATTCCAGGGGGAAATGCACACGAACACGCCACGCCCGCGCAGGAACAATTGGTTGGATTCGCCGGTCGGGCCGGGCAGGTCTGCCGGCTTGCCGAACAATTTCCGCGCCATCGCCGCGTAGTAGCGGCACATATCGGCGGCTTCGCGGATTTCGCCGATCGCGGCGGGAATGGTCTTGCCGGCTTCGCGCACGCACAGCGCGATCAGTTCGCCGCGGTTCTGTTCCATGAGATCGGCCGCGCGCTCGAGGATCCTTGCGCGTTCCTCCGCGGGCGTATCGTCCCACGCCGTTTGTGCGGCGACCGCATTGTCGAGCGCGCGCAGCAGCGTTGCCGCATCGGCGTCACGCGACTGGCCGACCACGACGCGATGGTCCGCCGGACTGGTGACGTCGCGCATGGGCGTCGAGGACTGCGCGCCCGGGACCAGAGGTTCCGCGTGCCACGGTCCGCGCTTCGCGTTCACCGCGTCGGCCAGGGATTTCAGTTCGTCGTCGTTGGCGAGATTGACGCCCATGGAATTCTTCCGGAGTGTGCCGTACAGGTCGATCGGCAGGGGAATGCGGAGATGCTGGTAATGGCCGCCGTGCGCGGCGCCGAACGCGCGAACCTCGGTGCACGGGTCGGCGATCAATTCATTGATCGGCAGCTTCTCGTCGCTGATGCGGTTGACGAAGCTGGTATTGGCGCCGTTCTCCAGCAGGCGACGGACGAGATACGGCAGCAAATCCTCGTGGCTGCCGCACGGCGCGTACACGCGGCACGGCACGTTCCAGTGCTCGGGGCCGACGACTTCCGCATACAAATCGGCGCCCATGCCGTGCAGGCGCTGGAATTCGAAGGGACGTCCGTTCGCGAGGTGATGGATCGCGGCGATCGTATGCGCGTTGTGGGTTGCGAACTGCGGGTAGATAACGTCGGCACCGGCGTCCAGCAGCCGCCGCGCGTTGGCGAGGTAGGACACGTCGGTGTTCGGTTTGCGCGTGAACACCGGATAGCCGGCAAGGCCCAGTTCCTGGGCGCGCTTGATCTCGGAATCCCAGTACGCGCCCTTGACCAGCCGCACGCACCAGCGGCGCTTGGCGGCTTTGGCGGTTTCGATCAGCCATTCGATCACGAACGGCGCGCGCTTCTGGTAGGCCTGCACCGCGAGGCCGAAGCCGTTCCAGCCTTCCAGCGACGGGTGCGTGAACACCGCTTCCATTACTTCCAGCGACAGTTCCAGCCGGTCGGCTTCCTCGGCGTCGATGGTGAGCGCGATGCCTTGGTCTTTCGCGAGCTGCGCGAGTTCCAGCACCACCGGCGTCAGTTCAGCGTGCACCCGCTCGCGCCTGGCGACTTCGTAGCGCGGATGCAGGGCCGAGAGCTTCACCGAGATCGAGGGCGCATCCAGCAGGTCCGCAAACGGCCCACGCGCGCCGAGCGCGAGGATCGCGTCGTGGTACGCCTTCTTGTAACGCGCGGCGTCGGGCGCGGTGAATGCGGCCTCGCCCAGCATGTCGTACGAATAACGGTACTGCGCGTTGTCGCCCTTGGCCGAGCGGTCCAGTGCTTCCTCGATGGTGCGGCCCATCACGAACTGGTGGCCCATGATGCGCATGGCCTGGCGCACCGCGAGCCGGATGACAGGCTCTCCGGCGCGCGCGATCAGGCGCTTGAACGCGCCCGGCGCATCCGCGCGCGTGGCGTCGGCGAGATTCACCAGATGACCGGTGAGCATCAGCCCCCAGGTGGATGCATTGACGAACAGCGAATCGCTGGCGCCGAGGTGTTTCTTCCAGTCGGCCTCGCCCAGCTTGTCGCGGATCAGCTTGTCGGTGGTGAGGCGATCGGGGATGCGCAGCAGCGCTTCCGCGACGCACATCAGCAGCACGCCTTCCTCGCTGGAAAGGTCGTACTGGCGCATGAAGGATTCCACCGCGCTCTGGTTGGCGCTGCGCTCACGCACGCGCGACACCAGCGCGGCGGCCTGGGCCTCGATTGCTTCGCTTGCCTTTGATGGCAGCGTGGCTTCGGCGAGCCGCGCCGCGACGACTTCTGATTCATCGCCGCTCCAAGCGGCGGTGATGCGCGCGCGCGCCGCGCTCGGCGGTGCGGGCAGTTCGGGAGCAAGGATTTCGGTCATCCGGGAGTGGGGCCGATGGGCCCATGCAACGCGACCGCCCATTGTACGTCCCGCGCGCGGCGCAGCCAATGATGCGCGGCAGAAAGCGCGTGCGCCGCCGGACTATTCTTGCTGCAATGATCGGGTGGCCTTATGATTCAGGGATTGCGGTACCGTGAATGTCCATGATCACACGTCTACCGGTGGCTGCCGAAACCGGGCAGGTGACGTTGCTGCTGGCGCCGAATCGGGCGCTCAGCCGCAGCCAGGTTCGCCGGTTGACGTGGGAAGTGTGCATCGCGGCGTTGCTTGTTGCGGCACTGGCGGCGTGGAGTGGCGATGTGTTCGCGCCATTGTTCGCGCTGATCGAGATCCCCGTGGTGGCGATCGCGTTCTGGCTGGTGTGGCGCAGCGGGGATCGCAGGGAGCGGATCACGCTGGGTACGGATCACGTCCGAATCGAGCAGCTTCCGTCGCGCGGCCGTGCCGTCAGCACGTTTCCCGCGGCGTGGGTGAAAGTGCGGGTGCTGGAACGCGG
>JBQCCP010000097.1:0-11584 GCA_051962095.1 Rhodanobacteraceae bacterium | reverse complement strand
GGCCGCTGGTGACGATCACGTCGCCCTGCTTGATGCCGCTCTCGATCGCGACCTGGTCGCCGCGGGTCTGCCCGACCGTCACGACCACCTGCTGCACGTAGTGCGACGGCCCGTTCTTGTCCTTGGCGGGAGCTTTTGCGTTCGCGGACGATTTCGCCTCCACCGGCTGTCCGTTGGCATCCAGTTCTGGCGGCGCGCCCTCGTGCACCACGAATACGGTGTCGCCGTAGGGCGCGTACGAAATCGCGGTCTGCGGCAAGGTCAGGTAACGCTGCGAGGCGCCCGAATCCACCGCCACCTGGGTGAACATGCCCGGCACCAGCAGCTTGTCGGGATTGGACACCGTCGCCTCGACGCCGACGTTGCGGGTGGACAGGTCGATCTTCGGATCGGTCGCCGAGACCTTGCCCCCGAAAGTCTTGTCCTTGAAGGCGTCGGCCGTGACCTCGACCTTGCCGCCCACCTGCAACTGGTCCAGCGTCGATTGCGGCACCGTGAAATCCACGTACACCGGATCGAGCTGCTGCAGCGTCACCACCGTAGTGCCTACATTGATGTACTGGCCGGGGTTGGCGGTGATGATGCCGATGCGGCCCGCGAACGGCGCGCGCAGCGTCTTCTTGTCGACCAGCGCCTGCTGCGCGGCGGCGTTCGCCTGAGCGCTTTTCAGGTTGGCCATGTCGGCGTCGTATTGCGCCTTGCTGATCGCCTGCACCGCAAGCTGCTGCTTCGAGCGATCGGCGGTCAGCTTCGCGAGCTGCGCGGTGGCATTGAGGGCCTCCAGCTTGGCGCGGTCGTCGGCGTCCACCAGCTTGATCAACACCTGGCCCTTCTTGACGTCGGCGCCGGACTTCACGTCCACGCTCTCGACCAGGCCGGCGACATCGAACGCGAGATCCGCGCCATGCACCGCGCGCACGTTGCCGACCGCCTGCACGTGCGGCTGCCAATCCTGGTATGCCACGGTCATGGTGCTGACCGTCTGCGGCGGGTTGCCCATGGACTTCATGAACTTGCCGATCATGATGCCCTTGAAGGTGTTGAAGCCGATCAGCAGCGCGAACAGGATCGCCACCACCAGGATCACGATGATCAGGCGCTTGCGTTGTTTGGGACGCGCGGAAGTTGCGTATGCGTTCATAGGGGTCAGTGCTTCGGTGCGTGATTGGCTTCGGAAAGTTGCGCGCCGTTCTCCCAGCCGCCGCCCAGCGCTGCATACAGCGCGGCGGTGTCGGCGAGCCGCGACGCGCGCGCGGCGATTTCGGCGATGCGCGCCTGCTGGTACTGGCGTTCGGCCGAAAGCAGCGTCAGATAATCGACCGCGCCGACCCGGTACTGGGCGCGCGTCAGCGACAGCAGTTTTTCCGCATCGCGTTCGGAGATGCTTTGCGCCCTCAGCGACTGCGCGTCGTAGTCGAGCGCCTGCAGCGCGTCGGCAACGTTCTGGAATGCCACCAGCACCGTCTGCTGCCAATCCGCCAGCGCCGCGTTCATGCCCGCCTCGGCGGCGCGCTTCTGGTGCAGCAACTGTCCGCCGTGAAACAGCGGTTGCAACAGGCCGAGCCCGATCGACCAGCCGCCGCTGCCGGCAGCGAACAGCCCCGACTCGGTGAGCGACTGGCTGCTCAGGCTGCCATTCAGGCTGAGCTTGGGCAGCATGTCGGCGGTCGCGACGCCTACCGCAGCGGTCGCGGCGTGCAACTGCGCCGACGCCGCGCGGATGTCGGGCCGTTGCGCGACCACCCTGGACGGCAGGCTGACCGGGATGTCGGTGGGCAGCGTCACTTCGGCCAGCGTCACCGGCTGCAGTTGCAACTGCGCCGGCGTGACGCCGAGATAGGTCGCGAGCTGGTTTTGCGTCGCCGAGAGCTGTTTCTCCAACGGCGGCAGCGTCGCCTCAGTCGCGGCCAGTTGCGAGCGCACGGCCAGCGTGTCGGACAGCGACTTGGCGCCGATCGCCTGCTGCTTCTGGGCGATGTCGAGTTCCTGCCGCAACGAGGCGACGATTTCGTGCGTGGCCTTGACCTGCTCGCGCAGGGAGGCTTCCTGCAGCGAGGCGGTGATGACATTGGCCGCCAGCGTGAGGTAGGTCGCGTCGAGTTGCGCGCGGCTGACGTCGGCCTGCGCCTGCTGGGCCTCGATGCCGCGCCGCACGCCGCCGAAGATGTCGAATACGTAGCCGACGCTGACGCCTGCGTTGTAGACGGTGTAAGGCCCGAGCGCCTGGCCGATGCCGGTCTGCGCCGCCGATTGCTTGGCGCGGGTCGCGCCGACGTTCGCATCCAGCGATGGAAACAAACTGCCGCGCGCGGCCTTGGCGGTTTCCTCGGCCTGGCTCAATGCGGCCTCCGCGGCCGTAATCGACGGACTGTGGCGGAACGCCTGCTGCACGCGCCGATCCAGTTCGGCATTGCCGAACGTGGTCCACCAGCGTTGCGGCACGTTTTCGCCTTCGAGGAAGCGTTGCGCGTCGCCACCGGCCGTGTCGGCGGACGTGGTCGCTGCGGGCAGCGCGGTCGCCGTGTAGCGATCGACCCGCGGTGCGGCTGGCTCCCGGAAATTCGGGCCGACGGCGCAACCGGCGAGCGCACAAACAGCGATTGCCACCGCCGTCCGCTGGAAGGCGGACTTGAATTGGGTCATGGGTCCATCATCCAGGCTGACTAGCGTCTGATGCGCGTGGAAAGGCGCCGAAGCCGGCGATTCATATAACTGAACTGCGCGGTATTGTATTTAGGTCGATGCCGCGTTGCAACATTCCAAGGATGAAGCGGTTGCGCGGAGTCGAAACGGCCGCCGCGCTCCGCGATCGACCGCAAGGCCTCGCATCGCACGACGCACATGCAAGGCGAGGCGCACGAGGCGTATTTCAAAGGAGCGCGATGGCATTGGAAAGAGTCGGAAGTCCTGCTTTTCAACATGACAATCGTCAGGTGGAACCTTCACATGCTCCTTCGACGATCGGCGCCGGGCGATTTCGACAAGCCGCGTCGCTGGCGGCCACGGAAGCTGATCAATCGGACGGCGCGTGCGACGCAGCGCCCACACGATGCGGTTCGGCGAGATACTCGCGGCTCTGCATCTCGATCAGACGGCTGGTCGTGCGCGCGAACTCCAGGCGCAGGCGCTTGCCGTCGTACAGTTCCACCACCGGCGCCTGCGCGGTGACCGCCAGCTTCACGCGACGGTCGTACAGCTCGTCGATCAGATGCACGAAACGCTGCGCGGCGTCCTCGTTGAACGGCGTGAATTGCGGCAAGGCCGAAATCAGGATCGCCGAATACGTCTGCGCCAGCTCGATGTAGTCGGCCGAACCGTATGGGCCGTCGCAAAGCGCGGCGAAGTCGAACCACGCCGCCTGCGCGCACACGCGACGCGCGCGGAACGCGCGATCGTTGATCTGCAGCGCGGCGTGTTCCTGCACCGGGCCTTGCGCCAGTTCGTCGAAAAGACGCGCCAGCGCGGCTTCGGCGTGCGCGTCGTCGGGCGTCAGGTACACCGGCGCGCGGGTCAGCGCGCGCAGGCGCCAATCGTGCGGCGAAGCCAGCTCCAGCACTTCGCAGTGCGTTTCCAGCAACGCGATCGCGGGCAGAAAGCGCGCCCGCTGCAGGCCGTCCTTGTAGAGATCGCGCGGCGGGGCGTTGGAGGTCGCGACCAGTGCGATGCCGCGCTCAAACAGCGTGTGCAACAGTCCATCGAGGATCATCGCGTCGCCGATGTCGGTGACCATGAACTCGTCGAGGCACAGCACCCGCGTGCGCGCCGCGATGCCGGCCGCGACGCGCGGCAGCGGATCGCGCACCTCGCCCAGCGCGCGCAGGCGGGCATGCACGTCGAGCATGAAGCGGTGGAAGTGCACCCGCAGCGCGATTCCATCCGGCAACGAGGCTGCGAACTGATCCATCAGCATGGTCTTGCCGCGCCCGACCGCACCCCACAGGTACAGCCCACGGAGGCTCGCGGAATGACCAGCGGTGTGCGCGCGCCATCGTGCGAACCGGCCGGGCGGCGGTGCCAGCAGTGCCGCATGGATCCGATCGAACGCGCCCAGCACCGCGCGTTGCGCGGGATCATCCTGCCAGCGGCCGGCGGACACCCCTTGCAGGTAGCGCGTGGTGACCGCGGAATGCGCCCTCTCCCCCAACCGATTCACCGCTGGCGAAGAAGGCTTGTTTGCGGCAACCCGCGCGAATGCATGCAATCCACGAACATCATCGCGGCGGCGGGAGCCACGCGCGCACCGCGTTCTTCACCGCGCCGCGCAAATCCATCAGGCGGCGGTGGAAGAAGTGCCCCGTTTCGGGCATGCGGATCAGCGTCGGTTTCGGGTCCAGGGTTTCGATCCAGTCGAACACGCCCTGCGGATCGACTACCTCGTCGTCCTCGCCCTGCACCACCAGCCACGGGCAAGTCGGCATCGCCAGTTCGGCGAATTCGTAGCGCCCGACGGGCGGCGCCACCGTGATCAGCGCATCGGCGCCCAGCGAGCGCGCGCTGCGCAGCGCGATGTAGCCGCCGAACGAGAAGCCGGCCAGCCACAGCGCATCGCCCGGCCGCGCCTGGCGTACCCAGTGCGCGACCGCGACCAGGTCGCCGCTTTCGCCATCGCCGTTGTCGAATGCGCCGGCGGACGCGCCGACGCCACGGAAATTGAAGCGCACCGTCGCGAGGCCGGATTCGCGCAGCGCGCGCTCCAGCATCGTCACCACCTTGTTGCGCATCGTGCCGCCCTGCTGAGGATTCGGGTGGCACACAATCGCCACGCCCGCACGGGGGTGGTCCGGTTCCGGCACGGCGGTCGCGACCTCCAGCGCGCCGGCCGGACCGGCCAGCGCGAACGTGGCCGGAGCGTCGGGAAAACCGGGCGGGGCAGGCGGCAGGGCGTCGCTCATGGGAGGATGATAATTGATATTCGCGATCGTCCATGGCCGCTGCCCCGACGAGCGCGGCGGCCAGCATTGCATCATGATGGACACCGGAACGGCCCTCCCCGGCCGGCTTTCCAGAAGAGCCGATGAACCACCTCGCCCATGCCTTGCTCGCCGATGCGGGTGACGTCGAGTTTGCGCTGGGCAGCGCACTGGGTGATTTCGTGCACGGGCGCCCCGATCCCGCGTGGCCGGCAGCGCGCCGAGCGGGGCTGCGCTTCCATCGTGCGATCGACGGCTACACCGACGCGCATCCTGAAGTGGTCGCGGCGCGCAACCTGTTCGCGCCGCCGATGCGCCGCTACGCCGGCATCGTGCTGGACGTCTGGTTCGATCACCTGCTGGTGCTGGACTGGGACCGTTATCCCTCGAACGAATCGCTCGCGCGCTTTTCGCGGCACTGGCTGGCCCTTCTGGATGCGCGATCGATGGAGTTGCCCCCGCCGTTCCGCGGTTTCATCGCATGGATGCACGCGCACGACCTGCCCGCCGGGTACGGCGATGAAGTCACCCTCGACGCGGTGTTCGACGCGCTGGCGCGGCGCCTGTCGCGGCCGTCGCCGATCGCCGACGCCCTGCCGTTGCTGCAGGCCCGGTCCGGCAGCCTGCAGCGGCACTTCGATGCCTTCTTTCCGGAGCTCGTCGATTACGCAGAGGGATTGCGCGACCGCCTGCTGGCGTGAACGTCACCCGTCCGCGCCGGCTCGCTGCATTCGCGCGCCGGGCCGGCTCGCCACCACCGCGCGCCAGCCGAACCAGCCTGCGAGTCCCGCGAACGCGGCCGACGCCAATCCGATCCCGCCGAGCGTCGCGCCCAACACGCGCAGGCCCTGCAGCGCGCTGGCGATCGCGACATCGCCGAAACGCCACACCGCCGTCTCGACGAAATTCTTGCCCTTGTAGCGGATCTCCCGCGCGGCGCGGGTGTACAGCGCGTCCGACGCCGGCTTGGTGACGCCGTACGCGAAGCTGCGCGTCACCACCAGCATCAGGGGGACCAGCGCCAGCGAGAATCCGGCGACGCCGAAATGGGCCGCGCCGAACAGCGCGACCGCGAGCAGCATCGCCACGTTGACGATGGCCGGCAACACCAGCCCGGAGACCACGCCGAAGCGCGCGAGCATCCAGCGCGTCAGGCCGACCTGCAAGGCCATCTGCGCGAGGTTCACCGCGAGGTCGATGTGCCCGTAGAACACGGTGCGCGCGGCGGCATCCGCGAAGTGCGCCTTCGCGTAGTCGGCAACCAGCGCGTAGGCGAGCGTGCCGACGCCGTCGGAACACAACATCAACAAGGCCATCAGCCTGAGGAACGGATCGGCGAAGGTCGCGCGCAGGCCGGCCAGCATCGCGCCGCCGATGGGTCCGGATGCAGCCCGCGCGGAACCCTGCGCCGACAGATGCAGCATCAGCCCGAGCGCGATCAGCAACAACGATGCCGACACCGCAAGCAGCGGCGCCACCCCGATCCGTTCGGCCAGCAGCGACGTCAACGCCGGACCGGCCAGCGCGCCCAGTGCGCCGCCCAGCGCGATCAACGGAAACACCCGCCGCGCGCGTTCGCTGTCGAAGACGTCCGCCATCAGGCTCCAGAACAGCGACACCACGAACAGGTTGAACACGCTGACCCAGATGAAGAAACCGATCCCGAGCGCGCGTGCGCCGATCCGCGCCTGCTGCGCGAACAGCGGCACGAACGCGACGAGGCACGCGATGAAGAAACCGTAGCTGCAGGCGAGCAAGGCACGTCGCGGCAACCGCGCGGAAAACCAGCCGAACACCGGCGCGATCGCGAGCGTCGCCACGAAGGTGCCGGCGAAGAACCACGGCAACGCGACCGAACCCGTGGCGCCGGCCAATTGGTCGCGCACCGGCCGGATCACGTAGTACGCGGCCAGCACGCAGAAGAAGGCCAGCGCCGACAACGCGACCGTCAGGCGTGCCGCAGGCACCACATTCGAAGCAGCCGTTGTCGGATTCGCGGCCATGTGGTGATCACGGGCTATCCGTTCAACACAGGAGGCAGCGGACAACCCAACGTGGCGCAAGCCACGCGCAGCAACTCCGATTCGGCCACGATCACCTTGCCATCGGCGGCGATCGCGCGGGTCAGCGCCTGCACGACCAATTGCTTGCCCTCCGGGCGCAGCCGCGACAACTTTTCCAGCGCGCCGTCCAGCGCCGCCTGCCAATCGTCGGGCAGCGCGTAGATCACGCCATCGTTCGGCAGGGCCTCCTGCATCGCCGCCTGGAAGGCGCGGCGCGCACTGTCCTCGTCGTCGTTGCCGAAGTGGGCGACCACGGCGGCGAGATCGCGCAGTTCGTCCTGGGCATCCGAGAGTTTCAGCGTGCCGGGCTTGAAGCTCGCGGACGGATCGAGCGCCGCGACCACCTGCGCCTGCACAAGTTTGGCAAGGCAATACTCATCGAGATCGACGCGGCCGTCGGCGTGGATCAGCGCGTCCAGCGTCTTCGCGAACGCATCGATTTCGGGGCGCGGGCGGCGCTTCAGCGCGGGGAAGGCGAGCTGCGCCAGCGGCAGGCGCAACATCGGATGCAGGTCGGCCACTTGGGCGACCAGGTTGCGGGTCGCGTCGGCCAGCGCGGCGTCGAAAGCCTGCGCCACCGACTGGATTTGTTGCGCCTGCAGGTCGGGATGCTCGGAAATCGCCAGCGCGAACACCACGCCCAGCGCGCCGCGCGGGTCACGCGCGGCCGTGGCCAGCGCGGCCGGAATCTGCGCGTGCAGGTCGGTGGCGGCCCGGTAATCATCGGTTCCGGGCGAAGCCACCTGCGCGGCCACACCGGCCGCCGTGATCGCGAGTTCGGCCCCACGCGTCGGGATCACGCCGCCGATCGCACCGGCCGATGCATTGCCTGTCGCGGCAGGCGACGGGCCATGGATGTCCACGTCGCCATCGGCACTCGCGAACTCGTGCACCGCCTTTTCCCAGGGATGCAGCGTGGCGTGGAGTTCGATGTGATCCGGGTCGCCGCCCGAGGCGAGCCACTGCTTGACGTAGGCGTCCAGTTCCTCGGGCTTGAACGATGGGTCCAGCGCCTTGATGCGCTCCATGATCGGCGGATGCGTGGCGAACAGCGAACTGTCTTCGGCGTCGCCGAACAGCATGTGCCGCACCTCGTCGCGCCGGGGCGCCTGCAGCGCCGAACCTTCCTCGAACACCGCGATCTTTTTCAGCGCACCGGCAATCCCCGTGGTTTGCCTGGTGAACTGCACCGCCGAGGCGTCGGCCAGCGATTCGCGCGAGCGCGACACCGCGGCCTGGATCAGCCGCCCGAAGAACAGCCCGATCGCGCCGACCGCGAGCAGCGCGATCCCGGCCAGCGCCACCTGTCCGCTGCCCCCGCCGCGCCTGCGCCGGTCGTCGTCGCCCAGCCCGAAGTAGCCGCCCCACATCAGGAAACGTCCGATCACCCATATCGCCATGATCCCGAACAGCAGGCCCATCAGCCGAATGTTGAGGCGCATGTCGCCGTTCAGCACGTGGCTGAACTCGTGCGCGATCACGCCCTGCAATTCGTCGCGGTTCAACTTGTCGAGACAACCCTGCGTCACGCAGATCGCGGCGTCGGTGGGGGTGTACCCGGCCGCGAAGGCGTTGATGCCGGCCTCGTTCTGCATCACGTAGATTTCCGGCACCGGCACGCCCGAGGCAATTGCGACCTCCTCGATCACGTTGCGCAGCCGCTGCCATTGCGGATTGGTGGTATCGGCGGGCACCTCGGTGGCGTTCATCTCGCGCGCGACCGCGGCGCCGCCACCCGCGAGGCTGGCCACGCGGTACGCGGAACATAGGCCGATCACCGCGATCACCGCCACCGTGATGCCGAGCAGCGCCCCGGGCCGGAACCCCACGAGGAAGAATGCGCACACGAGGTCGACCGCGACCACGATCACGAGCACCGCCAGGATGAACAACCACACCAGCGTGCGGCTGGAGCGGCGGACCTTGGCTTGTTGGGCGAAGAAGTCCATGGCCAACTACCGGGCGCCCCGTTCGAAGCGGCTCTCGTGGAAAGTCAGGGCAGGAAGCCCGTTCTGGTGTTGATGGGCACCAACGTATCCGTTTGCCCGCGCATCCAGCGAAGCCGCGATCAGGGACGATCGCTATGCAAACGACACCTTGGGTGCTTCGCGCTTGGCCGGATCGTCGATCGCCAGTTGCTCGGCCGGGGTGAAGCCGAACGATCCTGCGACCATCGAGGACGGGAACACCTGCACCTTGTTGTTGTAGTTCATCACAGAGTCGTTGTACGCCTGCCGGGCGAACGCGACGCGGTTTTCGGTCGAGGTGAGTTCTTCCGAAAGCTGCATCATGTTCTGGTTGGCCTTGAGGTCGGGGTAGGCCTCGCTGACCGCGAACAGACGGCCAAGCGCCTGGGTCAACTGGTTTTCGCTGCCGGACAATTGCCGCATGGCGTTCGGATCGCCGGGACTGGCCTTGGCGGCGGCCAGGCCGTTCACCGCGGCGGTGCGTGCGGCCGTGACGGCTTCGAGCGTTTCACGTTCGTGCGCGAGGTAGCCTTTGGCGGTCTCGACCAGGTTCGGAATCAGGTCGTGGCGGCGCGTAAGCTGAACGTCGATCTGCGCGAACGCATTCTTGTATGCGTTGCGTGAAGTGACCAGACCGTTGTAGATCGCGATCAGGTAAATCACAATGATGGCGATGATGATCAGGAAGATGATCAGACCCGTCATGTCGTCTCCTTCAATGCTCCGGCCAAAGCCGCTGTTGGTGAGAAGTCAGGGTACGGATGCCCGTTCTGGTCCTGACGACGCCTGGATGCTGTCAGTTGCCTTTGGGCCAACAATGCGGCGATCGGGGATGATCGCATAATTTTGGGTATAGCATGCGTTTATCCGCTTTCTTCACCGCACTTTCCTGCCTCCTTTGTTCCTGCGCGGCGCTCGCCGCGCAACCCCCCGGAACCCACAGCAACCCCGTGCCGCCGGAACCGACGGTGGTGCATACGGGCACCAACCAGGCGACCCTGCCTGCGGCGCGCGTGGAAGCCGCGATCAAGGATTACGACCACTGGCTCGACCAGCTCGCGGCGTCGAACCGCACCGCCGGACTCGCGACCGCGGTCGTGATCAACGACAAGGTGCGTTACGAGCGCACGATCGGCTACGCCGACGCCAATACCGACGCCAGGGTCGAACCGAATACGGTGTTCCGGCTGGCGTCGTTGTCCAAGGCGTTCGCCACCGCCCTCACCGGAATGCTGGTCCGCCAGGGCGTGCTGAGCTGGGACACGCGGCTCGCCACGGTGTTGCCGTTCTTCAAGTTGCGTGATGCCAACGCTTCGCAGGAAGCGACGGTGCGCGACATCCTGAGCCAGAGTATCGGGCTGCCGCACAACGCCTACGACAACCTGCTTTCGAGCGGGGTGTCGTACCAGGAACTCGAGCGCAAGCTCGCGACCGTGCCGATGACCTGCGATCCCGGCAGTTGCTACGGCTACCAGAACATCGCGTTCTCGCTGATCGGCGACGTGATCCACGCCCAGACCGGACAGTTCTTCATCCAGCTGGTCGACCGCTACCTGTTCCTGCCGCTGGGCATGACCACCGCCAGCTACGGGCGCGACGGACTGGAGGGCAGCCACAGTTGGGCGCGCCCTCACTACCGGCACGGCAGGGAGTGGGTCGCCTACGAACCCAACGAGAATTTCTACGTACCCCCCGCGGCCGGCGTCAACGCCAGCATCCGCGACATGGAGCAGTGGCTGATCGCGCAGATGGGCGGCCGGCCGATGGTGCTGCCCGATTCGCTGCTGGAAGTGCTGCACGCGCCGGTGATCGCGACGCCGAGCGAGCGGATGTTTTCCAACTGGCGCCGCGCGCGCGTCAAGGATGCATCCTATGCGTTGGGCTGGCGCGTGTACGACTACGCGGGCCAGACGCTGATCTTCCACGCGGGCGCGGTGCAGGGCTATCGCTCGATGATCGGATTCTTCCCGAAGTACCACGCCGGTGTCGTGGTGCTGTGGAATTGCGAGAGCAATACGCCGGCCGGCCTGATGCCGGAATTGCTGGACGCGTTGCTGGGCCTGCCGCACCAGGACTGGGCGGAACTCGATCGTCCCGAGCATCCGGCGCGGGCGAAGCCGCGGCACACGCGGCGCGCCAAGCGCAAGCACTGATGCAGGAACGTGGTATCGCGCCGCGCACCATTCGCCCACAACGATCGGCGGCATAGCGTATAGGTTGGGCTGACGCCGGTTTCATCGGCGGAAGCCCAACGTTTTCGCTGCGTCGCGTCGGGCTTCACCGGCAGAAGCGCCGGTTCAGCCCAACCCGCACGTTCGATCGTTCAAAACCACGCGCGATGCCTTGGCGCCGCGCAAACGGCGCAACAAAAGTATCAAGCGAGCAGCCGTCCATGGTGCGTTGCGCCGGCCCGTCCATCCCTGGCCGGGCGTTCGCAGCGGCGCGCGAGGCCCCCGGCATCGCGCAAACGCCGCAAGCAAAATACCAGGCGGGCAACCGTCCATGGGCGGTTTCACCGGCGCGGCATCCATGCCGCGCCTGAAATCCAGTCCGCTGCGCGGACTGGATTTCACCCACCAAACTTGAAGTCGATCCGGCGGCGCACGACGCTGGCCACCGGCTGTCCATCCCTCATCGCGGGATC
>JBQCCP010000096.1:0-15174 GCA_051962095.1 Rhodanobacteraceae bacterium | reverse complement strand
TGCAGGCCCGCAGCAACACATCGATCGTTGCCGGGTCTCGCCCTGCCTGCAACGCGGCGGCGCGGCCAATTTTCAGGGCTTCATCATCGTGGCCTTCATACAAATTGGTCAGGGCAAGATGGAAGCGCGCGTAGGCATAGTTCGGCGTCTGCTCCAGCACCTTCTCGAACTCGGCCGCGGCTTCCCGATAGCGGTGTTGGATGACCAGTTCGAATCCCAGCATGTAGCGCGGATTGGGTGCCAATGGATCCAGCGAGATCGCGATGCGCTCCTGTTGCAGCATCGCGTTCGAAGCGCCGACCGCATTAAGCAGTTGCGCGTATTGATTGCGTATCTCGGACGAACCGGGACTCAACGCCAGCGCCTTGCGGTACTCGCGCTCTGCGGCGGCAAATTCGAGCCGGTCGCGGAGCACGTTGGCCAGGGCGGCATGCGCTTCGCCCGACTGCGGATCCAGCGCCAGCGCGCGTCTGGCCGACCGCTCCGCCACGGCCAGTGAATCCGGCCAGCCCGCCAGTTCGTACCAGGGCAGCAGTTCTTGAACCTGTGACAGCCCCGCCCACGCGTTGGCGTAATCCGGGTCGCGCGCAGTCGCCTGTTGAAGCAACAGAGCAGCGTCCTTGAGCGCCGGACCACGCCGCGCGATACCGGCGATGGCGCGGAGGTAGAGCGCGTGTGCGCCCGGATCTACGGTGCCAGGTCGAACCAGCGCCTGTCCGCCACCGCCGACCAGTTGCACGCGCAACTTTTCGGCGATTGCCTTGCTGATTTCATCCTCGACCGCGAAGATGCTGGTCAGCTTGCGGTCGTACTTTTCGCTCCACAGGTGATAGCCGGTGCGCGTGTCTATCAACTGCGCGGTGATGCGCACCTCGTCGCCGGATCGCTGCACGCTGCCTTCCAGCACCGTCGCGACGTCCAGCACCTCGCCGACCTTGCGCAAGTCCTCTTCCTTGCCCTTGAAGGCGAACGCCGACGTGCGTGCGGCGACCTTCAACTTCGGCACCTGCGCCAGCGCATTCAATATTTCCTCGGTGATGCCGTCGCTGAAATAATCGTTCCTCGGATCCCCGCTCATGTTCACGAATGGCAGCACTGCAATGGACTTGGCGGGGATCGGAGCGGTTTGTACCGATGGGGGGGAGGCGGACCGCCCGGAGCCAGCCGCCTTCGCCGCGGACTCCGTGCCGCGCGCGGCGATGGATTCCGTTGCGCCTGGCGCCACGCGCGCGAACCGCCAGAGCAGTCCACCGCCCACCGCGAGCACCAGCGCGACCAGCAACAACTCGGTACTGCTGACCCGCTGTCGGCCCTTCTCTCCGTGGTACCAGGCCAGCACGAGCGCGATCGCGAAGCCGACGGCGATCGCCGCGAATGCGATCTGCATGATCCGGTGAGGCCAGTCGTAGCTGTCCGCAACGAGGCCCAGTGCCTGCAGCACCGCCCAGGCGCCGGCGAGGTACGCCAGTGCCCATTGCACCAGCTTGCGTTGCTTCAGGCGGGCGAGGAGCTCAACCATGGGCGCCCCGTTTGTGGCGGCCGGATTTGTTGCGTCGCTTTCCGGTGCAGCGCCCGTGCGCACGATACCCGCGGGCGCCGCATCGAGCGCCCGCGCCAGCACCAGCGCGATCGGAAACCCGACCAGGACCACCGGCACCACGGCCTGGTCGATTCAAATGAAACAAAGGGAGTACCTGCGTCGCGACTTCGGTCAACAGCCAGCCCACGACTGCATGGCCCACAGCGACGCGGTACACGTGACGGGGCTTCAGTTCCTGCCGCAAGCGCCTGCCACCCATGCTGCCCCCCACGTCCGGAATATCATTCCCCACGTGCCCGCGGGACCATTTTGGCATATGACTCGCGGAGCTTCAGGTGTTTCTATTGCCGGGGGCTGGGCAGCAAGACGGTGGCCACGCGGGGTCTATTCGAGTAGGTTGGATCGAGGGCCAACGTGCGCCGGGCAGACCCTGCACGGTCCAGCCAACAAGCGACGCGCCATGGCCCGGTGCGACCGGTATGCTGACCCACATGGTTGCCGGCGCACAAAGAGTTTTCTCTGCGATGGTTCAGGGCGTGCCGTCGGAAGCGACCATTCCGCATCTCGTGACGGTCGTCAGCCAGGAGGCGTTCTGAGACGTCTAGTTCAGGTTTGGCGCTGAGAAGGCACCGACGCGTGCCACCATCCAGATCTCGGTCGACGCGCCGTGACAAACTTTGCGCGGGTCTGGCGACAAACTTTGGAAGAGTGCATACCGTTCCATCGGATTGTCGGGCGGTGAACCAGGGGCGGCGCCCGGTCGTGGTTGTCTCATGTTGGATACGGCCTTGCAGCGGCTGCTGGGGTCGCGTCGCGATCAATGCATGGAGGTCGCTCAGCGGCCAGTTTCAGGCAGTGGAGGACTCCGCGAGAGCCTGTAAACGCAACTTTTCAGGTGCGATCTTGCTCGGGCCTTGCTGAGCCACCTAGGGGCACTCCGCCGATGGCGTGTTCCAGCGCCGACAAGGTCACGGGTTTGACGAGGTGATCGTCAAAACCAGCGGCGTAGGCGCGCTGCTGGTCTTCCGCCTGCCCATAGCCGGTCAGCGCGATGAGCCGCACGGTCTTCAACTGCGGTAGCTTGCGTATCTGCCGCGCCAGGTCGTATCCGTTCATCTCGGGCAGCCCGATGTCGAGCAACGCAATGTCGGGCTTGAACGACTCGATGCTCGCGAGCGCCTCCTCGCCGCTGTAGGCCACGCGCGTCTCATGACCCTCGAATTCGAGGAGCAGTGCGAGCGAGTCTGCCGCATCCTTGTTGTCGTCGACGATCAACACGCGCCGTGGTTCCGCTTTGAACTGCTCCCCACCACCGGACACGGGAGCCGGGCGCGCGATCCGAGGCAGTCGTATCTCGAATGTCGACCCTCGCCCAAGTCCATCGCTGCGCGCGGTGACCTCGCCCCGGTGCATTTCGATCAGGCGCTTGACCACCGTCAGTCCGACGCCCAAGCCGCCCTGGGCACGATCCAGAGTGCGGTCGCTCTGCACGAACAGATCGAAAACGTACGGAAGCAGCTCCGGCGGAATGCCTGCGCCCGTGTCGGAAATTTCGATGAAGGCGCTGTCCCTGTTCCCGCGGGTACGAATCCCGATCTCCCCGCCAGGTTCCGTGTACTTGCAGGCATTCGCAAGAACGTTGCCTATGCACTGGACCAGTCGCGCGAAGTCGCCCTCCACGTACAACGGTTCGTAGAACGCCGTGATGGAAACCTTGTGCCGCTTTTCGCGGATCTGCGGCTCAACGGTCTCCACCGCCTGGGTGACAACGGTGGCGAGGTCGACGGTCTTGCATTCGAGGTTGATCCTGCCCGTCGTGACGCGGGAGACATCCAGCAGGTCGTCCACGAACCGCGACAGCTGCACGCCCTGGCGGTCGATCATGCCGAGGGCGGCCTGGGCATGGGTGTCATTCGCGAGCATATGGGACAGGAGTTCCGTCGCATTCCGGATTGGAGCGAGCGGATTCCTGAGTTCGTGCGCAAGCATTGCGAGAAACTCATCCTTTTGGCGATTGGCGCGGCTGAGCGCCTGCTCCGCCTGCTTGCGCTGATCGATCTCCTGTTTCAGGGCCTGATGCGCCCGCGCGCTCTCGACAGCGACGGCCGCCTGAGCGGCCACCGCGATCACGAGTTGCTCGGCCCGATCGGTGAACACGTCCGGCTCTGGATGGCCGAAGAAAAGTCCTCCAAGGACCTCCCCGGAGGCTGCCTTCACGGGTACGGCGAGGAAACTTCGAACGGGCAGATGTCCCTCGGGCATGCCGTGATACGGCGGGTTATGGCCATAGCGCGGATCGGCCGTGATGTCCGCGCTGCGTACACTGGCCTCCCCGCGAAACGTCGGCCCGAACACCGCCGTGTTGCGGGGCTGTGGAAAGCGGGAGAACGCCTCGCGCGGTGCCCCGGAGATCGTGTACAGCCGGTATGATTCCCCGCGTTCATCCCGGACGTTGTAGAAGAATGCACCGAAGGCAGCGCCGGTGATCTCCTTCGCGATGTCAGTGATGCCCTGTACCACACGCTCCAGATCCAACTGAGCACTGACGACGGCCTGGGCGGCGTCCCCGAGCAATTCCCGCACCTGGATTTCTTCCTGCAGGCGCTGTTCCGAGCGCTTGCGGGCCGTGATGTCCCGCAGGATTTTCGAGGCGCCGACGATTGCGCCGCTCGGGTCCCGGATCGGAGAGATGGTCAGGGAAACGTCGAGGCGGGTTCCGTCCTTGGCGACCCGCACGGTTTCGAAGTGATCCACGCGCTTCCCGCGGCGCAACTGATCCAGGATGGCGTCCTCCTCGGCCTGCCGCTCGGGCGGGATGATGAGCGTGATGGACTTTCCGATGATTTCTTCGGGCTTGTATCCGAGAAGGCGCGTGGCGGCGGGATTCCAGGACGTCACGATGCCGAGCAGCGTCTTGCTGGCGATGGCATCGTCCGAACCCTCCACGATGGCCGCGAGCCTGGCGCGCTCACGCTCCGCGCGCCTGCGCTCGGTCACGTCGCGAAAGACGACGACGATCCCCACCAGCGCGCCCTCGTGTCGAATGGGCGCCCCGCTGTCGTCGATGGGAATGCGCCTGCCGTCGCGGCTGATGAGCACCGTGTGATTCGCCAAGCCAACGATTCCGCCGGACTGGATCACCTTGACCACCGGATGGTCGACCGGGACCTCGGTATATTCATTGACGATGCGGAAGACTTCCGCGAATGACGCGTTTCTCGCCTCCGCCGAAGACCAGCCAGTGAGCTGCTCGGCGGTCGGGTTCAGGAATATCACGCGACCCGCGGCATCCGTCACGATCACGCCGTCTCCGATACTCGCGAGCGTGACGTCGAGGAGGTTGCTCTCGCCCCGTGGAGAAATCCGACCGCTTTGCGAGACATCCGCGCTCGACGCGGCCGTCACTGATTCGGCGGCGCTCGGATTCAATCGGTTCAGCAGAAGGAGGACCGGCCGCGAAGCAGCATCCTCTGACAAGCCGTGCGCAACGCCTCGGGCGCCGTAAGTTGCCGTGGCGCCCTCGTGGCCAAAGGCAAGTCTCGCACGCGATGCTTGGCCTTCTGCACAAGCCCGCAAATACTCGAGCAGGTCGAGGTCGGTATCCGCGAGCAACGAGACCAGGTTCCGCCCCCGCAACGCTTCCGGGGTCGTCCCGATGCTCGACGCGAAGGCGACATTGCACGCTTGAATGACGCCGTCCGTCGAAACGAGCAGCGACGGCTGCGTCAAGAGATCGGCTGGGACAGCGAAGGTGGCCATGGGCGTGCGCATCCGGGCGCTGCAAAAATTTACCTCAGGATTGTTCCGTAACTCCTCGCTTCTTTGCGACTTTGGAATCCGATAGGTGCCGTTGGATTCTGGGCTGGCGCGTCAATGCAGCTGGCGAGGAATGCGGGGGCTTTCCGCTCTACCCAACCCAAAGGGACTGCATGGCACGTGCATGGTCGCAGAAGCGAAGCCAATCACGAATTTGTAAATGCCTCGGAAGGCTAGCATAAGAGTCCCGAAGATCCGTGGTCTCCACGGTGCCCGTTACGGAAGCATGGGTATCGCGAAGACATGGTCGCCGTGGTCCAGCTTTCCATTGCGCTGGGCTCCCACCGTCGGCGAATTGCCGTTCGACGCCAGCGGCTATCGAACCAGTTTCATCGCGAGCACCGTCGTGCTGGTGGCCGCGGCCGGCCTGGCGCTGTCCGCTTCGTCACCTGCTCGTCGCACTCGTCCTGATATGCGTGGCCCCTGCTCGTTCGCGACAGTGGCATCAAGGCTTATCCAAAGGGCGACATGAGCCAGCGGAATGCGTCGTGATGCCATCACGCCGCCCTCGTCGCCGGCGTCGGCAAGGGCAAGAAAGCCGCGGTGATCGGCGATGGCACGTCCGATGGCTATCGCGCGATGACGAACGCAAATCGATCGAGGTGATGGTGAAACCTTGATGGAATCGATCACGCAGACGACCTGCAGAAGGAGGACTCGACATGAAAATAGGTATTCTGGGTTCCACGCAGGTGGCGCAATCGCTCGGCAACGGATTCCTGGCGCTCGGCCATGAGGTGATGCTCGGTTCGCGGCAGGGCAGCAATCCGTCCGCGATACGGTGGGCGCAGCGCGCGGGTGCGAAGGCCGATGCCGGCACGTTCGTGCAGGCGGCCGACTTCGGCGAGATGGTGGTGCTGGCGACGCTGGGCACGGCCACAGCCCATGCCATCGAGATGGCGGGGCCGGAACATTTCGACGGCAAGCTGGTCTGGGACGTCACCAACCCGCTCGAATTCCATGAAGGTTCACCGCCCAAACTGATCGGCGCCGCGGGCACGTCGGCCGGCGAGACCCATCAGCAACTCCTGCCCGACGCGAAGATCGTCAAGGTTTTCAACACGGTCGGCAACGTGCTGTTCTTCCGGCCCGAACTGCAGGGCGGGCTTCGCGGCGACATGTTCCTGTGTGGCGACGATGCCGGCGCCAAGCGGCGCACGGCCGACCTCGTCACGGACTTCGGCTGGAACCCGGTCGACATTGGCGGCATCGATGCGTCGCACTATCTCGAAGCGGCGTGCGTGGTCTGGATCTGGAACGCCATGAAGAACGATGCGTGGCGCCGCGCCTTCAGGCTGGTTCCGACCTCCTGACCGCCAGATCCCGCCCACACTGGGCAGCCCGGCTCCGGCACTTGTGCACGCGCCCGCCAGGAGTAAGCTCCGCCGGTCAATCGCGAGGTTTGGGGCATGGCACTCCAGATCGCGGCCGAACAGCCGCAAAGCTTCGACGACGACGCCTGGGACGACCTCCTCAATTACATCGAGGAACACCGCGTCATCCCGATCATCGGCCCGGAACTCCTGCGGGTGCAGACCGACAGCGGCCTGCGTCCGCTGTACGGCTGGCTGGCCGAGAAACTTGCGGCGCGCCTCGCGGTGGATACCGCCGAACTGCCACAGCCGACCGCGCTCAATGACGTGGTGTGCTGCTACCTCGGCCAGCGGGGCCGGCGCGAGGAAGCCTACACGCGCCTGCGTTCGATCATGCGCGAACTCAGCGTGGAACCGCCGCTGGCGCTGCGCCAGCTTGCGCAGATCACCGACTTCGACCTGTTCGTGACCACCACGTTCGATCCGCTGCTCGCCGACGCGGTCAACGTCGAACGCTATGGCGGCCAGCCTTCGACCGAAGTGATCGCGTACTCACCCAATCGCATCGCCGACCTGCCGTCCGAACGCGGCGAGCTGCAGCGCACCGTGGTGTACCACCTGCTCGGAAAACTGTCCGCCTCGCCGACCTACGTGCTGTCGGACGAGGACATGCTGGAGTACATCTGCGCGCTGCAATCCGAGCACCTGACTCCGGAAAAACTTTTCCACGAACTCGAACACAACCATCTGTTGCTGATCGGCAGCAGCTTTTCGAACTGGCTGGCGCGGCTGTTCCTGCGCATGGCCAAGCGCAAGCGGCTGTCCGATCCACGCGAAGTCACCGAGGTGCTGGCCGACGACCACACCAGCGGCGACCAGCGGCTGGTGGCGTTCCTGCAGCAGGTCAGCGTGCGCACCCGCGTGTATGCCGGCGCGGAAGGTTTCGTCGCCGAACTGCACCGGCGCTGGATCGCGCGGCAACCCGTGGCACCCGCGGCATCCGGGCCGTCGCCGCAACGCTTCCTGCCCCCGGCGCGCGAAATGCCGGCCAACGCGATCTTCATCAGCTATGCGCGCGAGGACCTGCCCGCCGTGCAGCGCCTCAAGGCCGGACTGGACGCGGCCGGCCTCACCACCTGGTTCGACCTCGACCGGCTGGCAAGCGGCGACGATTACGACCGCAAGATCCGCGCGAACATCGCGCGTTGCAGTTTCTTCGTGCCGGTGATTTCGGCGACCACCGAGAAGCGGCTCGAAGCGTACTTTCGGCGCGAATGGAGTTACGCGGTGGACCGCGTGCGCAACATGGCGGGCGGCGCGGTGTTCATCCTGCCGGTGTGCATCGACGATACGCCCGAAGCCGCGGCGCACGTGCCGGACCTGTTCAAGGCCGTGCACATGACGCGCCTGCCCGGCGGCGATCCCACGCCGGAATTCCTGCGTCGCCTGCAAGCCCTGTTCGGCGGGAGCGGCGCATGAACGACCACACTCCGCCGGCCGAAGGCGCGGTCACGCTCGATCCGGAAAATCCGTGGCTGGGCCTGTTCTCGTATTCCGAGGAAACCCGCGCCTACTTCCACGGTCGCGATGAGGAAGCGGCCGAACTCGCGCGGCGTGTCCAGCGCGCGCTGCTCACGGTGCTGTTCGGCCAGTCCGGTCTCGGCAAGACCTCGCTGCTGCGCGCCGGCTTGGTGCCGCGTCTGCGCGAGCTCGGCTACTGCCCTGTGTACGTGCGGCTGGATTACGCGCCCGGTTCGCCTTCCGCCGCCGAGCAGATCAAGCGCGCGGTGTTCCGCGCCACCGCCGACGCCGGCCACTGGACGCGTCCCGGCGCCGCGGTCGCGGGCGAATCGCTGTGGGAATTCCTGCACCACCGCGAAGACCTGCTGCGCGACGCCGAGGGCCGCCCCCTGATCCCGCTGCTGATCTTCGACCAATTCGAGGAGATCTTCACCCTCGGCCAAGCCGACGATGCCGGCCGCCAGCGTGCCAAGCAATTCCTGGACGACCTCGCCGATCTCGTCGAAAACCGCCCGCCCGCGGCGCTGGAAAAACGCCTCGACGAAGACGAGGCGGCGGTCGCGCAATTCGACTTCGCGCGTGCCGACTACCGCGTGCTGATCGCGTTGCGCGAGGACTATCTTGCGCACCTCGAGAGCCTGAAAGACGTGATGCCCTCGATCACCCAGAACCGCATGCGGCTGGCGCGGATGACCGGCGCACAGGCACTTTCCGCGGTGCTGAAACCGGGCGGCAAACTGGTGTCGCGCGAAGTCGCCGAAGCCATCGTGCGTTTCGTGGCCGGCGGTTCGGAACTGGCCAACGCCGAGATCGAGCCGTCGCTCCTGAGCCTGGTCTGCCGCGAACTCAACAGCGCGCGTCAGGCGCAGGGGCGCAAGGAAATTTCCGCCGACCTGCTGGCCGGTTCGCGCGACACCATCCTCAGTGAATTCTACGAACGCGCGCTGGCCGACCAGCCGGCCGGCGTGCGACGCGTGGTCGAGGACGAACTGCTCACCGAATCCGGCTACCGCGAAAGCCTCGCCGAGGAACGCGTGCTGAAGGCGCTGGCCGCCGCGGGCGCCACGCCCGACGCGCTGGCCACGCTGGTCAACCGCCGCTTGCTCAGGATCGAGGAACGCCTCGACATGCGCCGCGTGGAACTCACCCACGACGTGCTGTGCGGCGTGGTGCTCGCCAGCCGCAATCAGCGCCACGCCCGCGAAGCGCGAGAGGCCGCGGAGCGGCAACTGGCGGAACAGCGCGAACGCGAAGCGGCCACCCACCGCGCGCTGCTGCGCACGCGCATGGTCGCCACCGTGTGCGTGGTGCTGCTGGTGCTCGCGATCATCGCCGCGGCCTTTGGTTTCATCGGCATGCACCGGGCGAAGACCTCGCAAGCCGAAGCCCAGGCCTCGCGGACGCATGCCGAAAACCTGGTCGGCTTCATGATCGAGGATTTCTACAACGAGCTGGCGCCGACCGGGCAGCTTGGCACGTTGGGCATGCTGGCACAGAAAACCGTGGACTATTACAACGGCCTGCCGACCGCGCTGCTCACCCCGGAAACGGAAGTGAACCGCGCGATGGCGCTGGTGCGCCTAGCCTCGGCCCAGATCGCCAGCGGGGACCGGAAAGCCGCGACCCAAAACTTCAGTGAAGCCAAAGCGGCGTTCGAAAAGCTGCGCGCGGCAGGCGACGGTGGCGAACCAGTGACCTACGGCTTGGCCTTGATCCTGTACAACCAGAATTACGGCGCTGCCGCGGGCGGCGGGAGTTCGGCGCCGATGGATCAGGCCGCTGCGCTGCTGCGTCCGCTCGTCAACAGCCCGAATCCGTCGCGCCGGGTGCGGCAACTGTACGCCGACACCCTGAACCTTGTTTGCCTCAATCAACCGCCACAGCAAGCTTTGGCGACCTGCGACGAAGCGCTCAAGACGCTCCAGGGACTCGGCGCGCTCGATTTCTCGGACCTCGATGCCGCGGCGTCCTGGGCCGACGTCGCCGATACCAAGGCGGGAGAGCTGCAGGGACTCGGCCGCATGGGCGAGGCGCAAGCTTTGGAACAACAGGTGTTCGCCATGACCGAGAAAGTCTTGGCTCAACGGCCCGGCGACCTCCATTCGATGGAGAACCGGTTCTTCGCCGCGCTCAGGCTCGCGCAGCTTGCGGACAGCCGTCACGACGCGGCCGCGGCGATGGATTACGCACACCGATCGGTGCAGGCGGCGCAGGAGTGGGCACGGTTCAATCCTTCCAGCCTCGACGCGTGGGGCCGATGGGCACAGGCTATGACTCAGGTCGCGACCATCCAGTATGAGCGCGGCGACGTGTCTGGCGCCATTGCCTCCGGACGCTCCGCGGTGGCGTTGACACTGGACCCGCGCAGTCCCAAAGGCCTCGCTGCCGGAATCTTCTACATCTGGTACGGGCTGGCCCAAGGTCAAGCGGAGGCCGGCGACCCGGCGGGCGCGGAAAAGTCGTTGCAAAGCTTCGTGCGCAACCTGCAAGCACTGGGAGAGGATCAGCCGCCCGATTCTCCGCGGCGCCAGCTCACGGGCGAGGCGATAAACAGACCGCTCACGGATGGGGAACTGAAACTGGACGAGGGTACTCCTCAAGCGGCCTTGGCCGAGGCAACGACGGCGCGCGGGAGGATCGAGGCAGTCAAGGTGCCTGCGACGGACGCCGGCTTGAACCGCACGAAGAACCTGGTATTGCGAGACAGCTTCAGCATCGCCGCGCGAGCGGCTGTTCAGCTGCGACGCTATCCACAAGCCGAAGCCGCGGCGCGCCGTTGGTTGGCCCTGGCTCCGGGTTCCGTGAATTCGCAGACCGACCCGAAACCGCTCGAATTCCGCGCCACGTCCGTCCTTGCCGAGGCCATCGCGATGCAAGGCCGCAAGGCGGAAGCACTCAAGACCCTGCAACCCGCGCTCGCGTATTACGCCGCCGAGCAAAAGGCCGGCGCGACCGGCACCACGTTCCGCCACGACTACGCCTATGCGTTGTACGTCAACGCGATTGCGCAGTCGGATGACGCGAACGGCCGCAAGCAACGCGACGGCGATCTCGCCCAGGCCGAAAAGCAGATCGCCGGCGCCTCGCCGGAAGCGCAGAAGCTGGTGGACATGCGCTACGTGTCCGGACTGATCGCCAAGGCGCGCTCGACTACCCACGCCTGAGCGCACGCGCAGCGGCAACACGTGCGCTGCAGCGATTGCATCGATGCGTTCAGACACCATGCACGCAGATTTACGACGCGTCCGGCCGCTCAATCAATGCTTGCAATTCGACCAGGTCGCGCACGAAGTGGCGCGCCGTATCGCACCGTTCGACGCCGGGCCGCAGCATCTGCACGGTGATCATTCCCAGTTGATTGCCCGCGGCGATTTCTGATTCGCCGTTGTCGCCCACCACCCAGACGCGTGACGCCATCAATCCGTACTGCCGGACGATGTCCGCGAAGATCGCTTGTTTGCGGCGGCGCGGCTGCTCGACGATCGAATCGATATGGATCGCTTCGAAACAATCGCGGATGCCCAGCGCCGTGATCTTGCTTTGCTGCAGCAGGGGGAATCCCGTGGTCACCAGGAAATGCCGGCCCGGCAGCGCGCGCAGCACGTGGAGATCGGGGTACCCCTGCATTGGAATCTCAATTTCCGCCGCCTCGAAGCCGCGCAAGCCAGCGCGATACATCGCACCGCTGAACCGGAATCGCTCCGCCACCGCGTCGAACGGAAACCGCATGCACGCGGCGAACGCCTCGGCGAGCGCCGCTTCCGTCAGCGCACCGTCATTCGCGCGCCGGATCGACGCGAACACGTGCTCGTACGACGTCGCGCCGACTTCATCGCCGGCGCACAGGCAGTAATCGAGATCGAAAATGACGGATGGGGCCACGGGCGGATTCTACGTGCTCTCCAATTGACACGCGCCGCCGACAGGCAGAGCATCCGGTTGTCGCGCCGATCCGCGGCCGGGTCCAGCCAAGCGGTTTTAGCCGCTCTGGAGTTCAGGATGCCAAAGGTACCTGCCGTCTATCGCAGTACCCACAGGATCAAGTTCTCGGACCTTGATCCCTACAAGCACATGCGCACGGCGATGTATGCCGCTACGTCGATCATCGGATGAGCGCGCTGCGCGAACGGGCAGGATGGGACTTGAAGGCCCTCGGGAACTTGCCCTTCATGACATTCGCAAGGAAACTCGAGATCGAGTTCCTGCACCCTGTGGTCGGGGACCAGGAGATAACCATCGCGTCTTTCGTACGTGAGTTCAGCGGACCCGACGCGCACGTCGAGTGCAGCATGACGGACGAGCGTGGGAGCATCCTTTCCCCGTGCAATTCCCGCGGTCATCGCCACGGTGCCGGAGGATCCGATCGGCTTGCGCCAGCCGCTCCAGACGAACGGGACCCCGCCACCAGGATCCGCGCCACCAGCAGTACCGCGTCCTTCTGATTGTCGAACAGCGTGTAGCGCATGGCCTTTACTCCGCGTCAGGTGTGATTCGGGGCCAGTCGCTCCCGACAGCGCGGTCGATTCGCATGCACGAGGGCGCGTGTCATCGAACGCGCGCGCACGCAGTCGCCACCGAAATCCCGCACCCGCCCTGTAGACTCGAAAGCCGATGGGCATCGCGGCGTCGCCGTGGGTCCTGGTCCGGATCGTCCGCATGATGCCGTACGGCTGCATTTCAACCGTCATCCTGCTGCTGCCGTTTGCGGCCGCGTTGGCCACTCCGCTGATCGGCCGCGGCAACCGCAGGCGCACGACGGCGCTGATGACCAGCACCGCCGCGATCTGTCTGGTCCTGTCGGCGCTGCTGTTCCCCGTGATCGCCGATGGTGGAGTGCTTCGCCAGGTCTTCGCTTGGGCGCCGGCGCTGGGACTTGAATTCACGCTGCGCGTGGACGGGCTCACCTGGTTGTTCCTGATCCTCGTGAACGGGATCGGGCTGCTGGTCGGCATCTACGCGACCTATTACATGCCGCGCGAATATCCGCTGTTGCGGTTCTTCTCGCTACTGCTGGGCTTCATGGGCGCAATGCTGGGCATCGTGGTGTCGGGCAACGTGATCCAGCTGGTGTTCTTCTGGGAATTGACCAGCCTGTTCTCGTTCCTGCTGATCGGTTACTGGCACCACGGCAAGTCGGCGCGCGATGCCGCGCGCACCGCGCTGATCGTCACCGTCATCGGCGGATTGTGCTTGTTGGCCGGCGTGCTGGTGCTGGCGCACATCGCGGGCAGCTACGACGTCGATGCGATCCTCGCCGCGGGCGACCAAATACGGAAGAGCCCGTTGTACCTGCCGGCGCTGCTGTTGATCCTGCTGGGCGCATTCACTAAGAGCGCGCAGGTACCGTTCCATTTCTGGCTGCCGCAGGCGATGTCGGCGCCGACGCCGGTATCGGCGTACCTGCATTCGGCCACGATGGTGAAGGCCGGCGTGTTCCTGCTGCTGCGCTTCTGGCCGGTACTGGCCGGCACCGAATACTGGTTCTGGATCGTGGGCGGTGTCGGCCTCGCGACGATGCTGGTGGGCGCGTGGGCCGCGACCTTCCAGCACGACATGAAGGCGGTGCTCGCGTATTCCACCATCAGCCACCTCGGCCTGATCACGATGCTGGCCGGACTCGGCAGCACGCTGGGCGTGGTGGCGGCGATCTTCCACACCATCAACCACGCAACGTTTAAGGCGTCGCTGTTCATGGCTGCGGGCGCGGTGGACCACGAAACCGGCACGCGCGACTTGCGGCGGCTGGGCGGTTTGCGCCACGTGATGCCGATCACCGCGACTCTCGCGGTGATCGCGGGCGCGGCGATGGCCGGCGTGCCGTTGCTCAACGGATTTCTTTCGAAGGAGATGTTCTTCGCGGTGGCGCTGGGCGCGAACCATGGCGTGGCGCTGGACACGCTGACGGTGGCGGTTGCCGTCGCCGCGGCGGCGCTGGGCGTGACCTATTCGCTGCGGCTGGTGGGCGGCGCGTTCTTCGGTCCGCTGCGGCACGACTTCCCGCGCGCGCCGCACGAACCGCCGCGCTGGATGCGGTTCCCGATCGGGATATTGGCGTTGGCCTGCCTCGCGGTAGGAATTTTTCCGGCACAGGCGGTCGGCCCGGTCCTGCGCGCGGCCGCAGGGTCGGTACTGGGTCCGCAACTGCCGGCCTACAACCTGGCGATCTGGCACGGCTGGACGATGCCGATGCTGATGAGCGTGATCGCATTCGTCGCCGGATGCACGTTATATGTCGCGCTGCGGCGACGCATCGCGGCGCGCGACAGCACCCCGCTGATCGACCGAATCCATGCCCTGCACGGGTTCGAACGCGTACTCGCGTTCCTGACCTCCACCCTGCCCGACCTGCAAGCGAGGATCTTCCCGGGCCGCAAGTTGCAGGTGCAATTGCTGCTGGTCGTGTTGTTGGCGGGCATCGTCGGTTTTCTGGCCGTGCAGCCATTGCCGGTACCAACGGCGGCGCAGGGCATGCAGATCGACCCCGCGTTCGCGCTCCTGTGGCTGCTCGGCGTCGCCTGCGCGATCGGCGCCGCCACCCAGGCCAAGTTCCATCGCATGGCGGCATTGATCCTCACGGCCGGGACGGGCCTGGTGGTGTGCATCACCTTCGTGTGGTTGTCGGCGCCGGACCTCGCGGTGACGCAATTGGTCGTCGAATCGGTCACCACCGTGCTACTGCTGCTGGGACTGCGCTGGCTACCCAAGCGCATCCAGGGACTGATGCCGCTGAGCCGTGCCGCACGCTATCGCCGCATCCGCGACGCGGTCATCGCGATCGGCGTCGGGGTGGGCCTTGCCAGCCTGGCGTACGCGGTGATGAATCACCTGGTCGTCGACACGGCATCGCGCTTCTTCCTCGAGCAGGCGCTGCCGGGTGGTGGCGGCCGCAACGTGGTCAACGTGATCCTGGTGGACTTCCGCGCGCTGGACACGCTGGGCGAGATCACCGTGCTCGCGATCGTGGCGCTGACGGTGTTCGCGCTG